>NC_020126.1:4778906-5097500 GCF_000331735.1 Myxococcus stipitatus DSM 14675
GGGCGAGCTGTGCCTGCGCCGGCTCACGGAGGCGGAGGCCGCTTCCGAGCGGGCCCTCGGCGCCGTGCGCAAGGGCCTCCAGGGCTCGCTCATCATCACCTGAGTCGGGCTTCCAGCGCGGCGCGCGCCTCGGGGCTCAACCGCTCCGAGGCCAGCTTCAGCGCACGCTGGGACAACAAGCGGTAGAGCGGGGCGACGTCGTCGGGGAGCGCATCCAGGTGGGCTCCCACGACGTCCCCGTCTCCTCGGACGATGGGCCCCGTGAGTCCTCCCGAGAGACCCCGGGCCTCCACGCCTCGCAACGCCGAGCGCATCAACGGCAGCAGCGCGGGGAGCGCCTCCTCTCGCACGACTCCCGCGGCCTCCAGCGCGGCCACGGCCGCATCCGCCAGCGCCACCATGAGTCCCGCGCTCATCACCGCACCCGCGTGGTAGGCAGCGCGGCGACCCTCGGGGACCTCCAGCACGTCGAGCCTCACGTCGGCCGCCATGTGACGCAGCACGTCCCGCAGCGGGCGCGAGCGCGTGCTGATGGACACCGTGTGGCCCGCGAGCGAGTCCCGAGGCGAGGACACCGCGCAGAGCGGATGGAATGAGCCCAGCGCGCGACCTCGCGGTGGCCCCAGCGCGGAGAGCGGCAGGGCTCCGGCGGTGTGCACGAGCGCGGTGGAGCGGGGCAGGGTGGCCGCGAGCTCCTCGGCGATGCGGGGCACCTCCGCGTCCGGGACACACAGCAGGACGACGTCCGCCTTCCACGGCTCGTCCGCCGTGAGGGCCTTGAGGCCCAGGTCCTTGGCGCGCCGCCGTCCTTCTTCGCCGCGCGAGACGAGCTTCACCGGCCAGCCCTTCATCTTCAGGGCCAGGCCCAGCGCGCCGCCGAGCCGGCCCGCGCCGATGATGACCACCGAGGGCAGTCCCGTGACGGGCGTGCGGGGACGGAGCAGCGGCTTGTGGCGCGCCTTGCTCTCGCGCGCGGGAGGGGGCGTGCCCGCGCCCTCCGCCTCTTGCTTGCGTGGGGCCCGGGTGCTCATCGCTCTCGTTGGAACGCGAGCTGACCGGCCTTGAGCGCGACCCGAACCCGGTCGCCCGCGCCAAACTCACCCGAGAGGATTCGCTCCGCGAGCGGTCCTTCCACCAATCGCTGCACCATCTGGCGCATGGGGCGCGCGCCGAGCTGCGGGTCGAAGCCGCCCGACTTCAGCAGGTGGCCCACCACGTCCTCGCCCGCGATGTATTCGATGCCGCGCTCCGTGGAGAGCCGCTTGCTGCTTTCCTCCAGCAGCAGCGTCGCGATGCGCGCGACCTCCTCCTCCTCCAGGGGACGGAAGGGGAGCCGCTCGTCGATGCGATTCCACAGCTCCGGCGGCAGGGCCTTGCGCGCGGCGGACGCGGCCAGCTCCAGCGCGTTGATGGTGGCGGAGCCCTCCGAGCCGAAGCCCATGGGCCGACCGGTGCGAGAGAACGCCTCCGCGCCCAGGTTGGTCGTCATCACGATGACGGTGTTGGAGAAGTCGATGTGCCGACCCTTGCCGTCCGTCAGCCGCCCCTCTTCGAGCACCTGGAGCAGCAGCATCTGCACCTCGCGGTGCGCCTTCTCGATTTCATCCAGCACCACCACTGACGACGGGCGGCGGCGGACGGGCTCGGTGAGCTGGCCTCCCTCGCCGAAGCCCACATAGCCGGCGGGAGAGCCGATGAGCCGGGAGACGCCATGCGCCTCCGACAGCTCGCTCATGTCCAGCCGCACCAGCGCGTCGCGGTTGCCGAACAGCACCTCCGCGAGTCCGCGTGCCATCTCCGTCTTGCCCACGCCCGTGGGGCCCAGGAAGAGGAAGCTGCCCATGGGGCGCCGCGACGCGAAGCCCGCGTAGTTGCGGCGGATGACCCGGGCGATGCGGGCAATCGCCTCTTCGTGTCCGATGACCCGCTCGCCCAGGTCCTGCTCCAGCCGCAAGAGGCGCGCCGAGTCGTTCATCAGCAGCCGCTCCTCGGGAACCCCCGCGAGCTTCGCCACCACGCGCGCCACGTCCGAGGGCTCCACCACGTCGCGGCCCTCGCGATGGCAGCGGCTGCCCGCCAGGTCCACCACGGAGATGGCCTTGTCCGGCATGAACCGGTCCGTCACGTAGCGGCTGGCCAGCGAGGCCGCGGCCTCAAGCGCCTCCGGGCGGTAGCGCAGGCCATGGTGCTCCTCGTACCGGCCGATGATGCCGCGGAGGATCTCCACCGTCTCCGCCACCGACGGCTCGTGCACCACCACCGCCGTGAAGCGCCGCTCCAGCGCGGGGTCGGCGCTGATGAACTTGCGGTACTCGTCATGCGTCGTCGCGCCGATGCAGGGGAACTCGCCCCGCGCCATCGCCGTCTTCAGCTCGTTGGCCGCGTCCTGCGGGCCGTCACCCGTGGAGCCCGCGCCCACCAGGGTGTGGATCTCGTCGATGAAGACCATGACGCGCCCGTCGGCGCGGCGGACTTCTTCCTTGAGCGCGTTGAGCTTCTCGGAGAACGAGCCGCGCAGCTGCGTGCCCGCGACCAGCGAGGCCATGTCCAGCTCCACCAGCACCTTCTCCGACAGACCTCCGCGGAGTCCGAGGAGCCGCTGGGCCACGCCCTCCACCACGGCCGTCTTCCCCACGCCCGCCTCACCCAACAGGCAGGGGTTGTTGGTGCGGCGCTTGCCGAGGACGTCGATGACCTCCTCGATTTCGCGCGAGCGCCCCACCACCGGGTCGAGCCGGCCTTCACGCGCCGCCTGGCTCAGGTTGCGTCCCAGGGACGTCAGCAGCGGGAACACCTTGGGGTCCAGCGCCAGCGAGGAGGCGCCGCGCGCCACGGTGCTGGAGGGCGCGGGGGCCGGGCGCGAGACAGGCGCCGGAGCCGGTGCCGCGCGAGCCACGGGCGGCGGGGCGGCCTGGGGAGCGGGCGGCGGCGCGGCCTGGGCCACGGGGGGCGGAGCTGCTCGCGGCGCGGGGGCCGGCGGGGGCGTGGCGTGGTCCGGCTCGTCCACGTCGATGAGGTCCCGCGGCGACAGGGCGGGCGTCGTGGCGCGAGGCGGCGGCGAGGGGAGCGGCGGCGGCGTGGGCGGCGCGCCCGGCACCGAGCGCGGCAGGCTCACGGCCACGGCGGAGAAGGGGAGAGGGGACGGAGGAGCGCCCAGCGGCCGGCTGGGGGCGGAAGGACGCGAGCCCAGGGCGTGCGACCGGCTGGGCTGGAGCTTGCGGGGCATCCGCCCGCTCACGAAGTAGGACACCGCCGTGGTGCGCAGCGTCGCGAGGTCCAGCCCCGCGTGCACCAGCAGCTCCTGGGCGACGCACCGCACCCGCGTCACCGCGATGAGCAGGTGCAGGCAGTCGGCCTCCTGGGAGCCGCAGCTCGTGGCGATTTCGCGCGCCTTCTCCCGCAGCTCGCGGACCGGGCCGTCCTGCTCGGCGGGCGCCGCGGTGAGCAGCTGGAGGAGGGCATCCTCGTCCACGCCCCGATCCTTGAGCAGCAACTGCGCGCGGTTCTCCACCGTGAAGAGCGCCAGCAGCACATGCGCCGAGGTGAGCCGCTGGGCCACGCTCCGGGCAATGTCGTTGGCTTCTTGGAGGACCTGGGCGAGATCCGTGCTTTCGACCATTCGAGCTCCGGCAGGCGTGCAGCCGAGCGGAATACACCCTCTCGATCCCGACAGCAAAATTTCCGCAACAGGCTGCTACAGGTCTGCGGAATCCTTGGAGTAGAAGGGGGCCGGGCCTTCCACGAGGATTGGAATTCGGTTGGCCGGCTGCCCGTTCACCGCGTCAATTTCGACTGGCCGAGCAATTGCCTGAGGGGCTGTGCCGTACTTCCCTCCGAGACCAATCACCCTATGACCTCTCTCGTCCAACCCGTGCGCGTCTTCATCGACCCTGTCGAGGGGACGCCCGCAGCAGTCGAAGCCCGCCGTTGGGTCTGGCCGCTTCTGATTCTCGCCCTCTGCGTGTCCGCCTCTGGGACGCTGTTTTCCCTTCGTTGGGACGCGGCCCCGGATGTCATCCGTGAGCTCCAGTCGTCCGGGGAGATGGCGACCATCTCCGAGGCCGACCTCACCGACAAGATCCAGACCACCACGCGCAAGGCGCTGGTGGGCGGCATCGCCAAGGGCGTCTTCGTGATGCCCATGACGGCGCTGCTCCTGGCCGCCCTCCTCTGGGTCGTGTCGTGGCTGTTTGATCGCTCCACGAACTTCGAGAAGCTGATGTCCGTGGCCGCGCTGAGCCTGTTGCCCATCGCGCTGTACCACGGCGTCCTGGCTCTCTGTATCTCCGCGCAACACACGCTGTCGGCGGCGCGCCTGGCGCAGTTGGTGCCGTCGAACCTGGGCGTGCTCATGACGGACCTGAGCCCGAAGATGGCGCGGGTCGCGTCCACCGTGGACTTCTTCAACCTCTGGAGCACTGTGATTCTGGGATTGGGCTTCTCCGCCGCCACCGGCATGAGCCGAGGGCGTGCGTTGCTGCTGGCGGTGGTGCTCTACGCGATGTTCGCGGGAGTGATGATGGTCGGTCTTCCCGGCGTGCAGATGGCGGGAGGTGGCCGATGAACGCCCTCGTCGTCGTCGCGCTGCTCGCCGCCGCGCCTTCGTCCCCCGTCACGCTGGAGGATGCCCGGAAGCAGGGGCGTCAGAGCACCACCGCGCTCCAGTCCATCCTCGACCTGGAGGTCGCCGAGGAGGACGTCCGCATCGCGCGCTCCTCGCTGCTGCCGCAGGTCGCCATCAACGCCTACGCGGGCAAGCGCTGGATTGGCCGCCGCAACTCCTTCAGCCTGGTGACGGACCCCGTCACGGGGCAGCCCGTGCAGATCCCCGTGGAGACGGAGCCGACGTCCACCGAGGACTACGACCTGGGCGCCACGCTGAGCCAGAGCGTCTACGACCGGAAGCTCTGGAAGCAGCTCGAGCAGAACGGCATCCTGAGGGATGCGCAGAAGAGCCAGACGAAGGAGGAGGCGGACACGGCGGAGCTGGAGGCCGTCCGTCGCTTCTTCACGCTCTTCCGCACCCAGGCCAGTCGCCAGGTGCTCGCGGCCAACGTGCAGCGCAGCGAGGAGCAGGTGGATCGCGCCCGCTCCATGTTCGAGGCGGGCCGCGTGGGCAAGGTCGAGGAGATCACCGCGAAGGTGAACCTGGGCAATGACCGCATCACCCTGACCCAGTCCCTGAAGCAGCTGGCGACGGACCAGGCGCAGCTGGCGGTGTGGCTGACGCGCCCCGGCACCGAGGTGCTGGAGGCGGTGGACCCCGGCGTGCTCCAGCAGGAGCCCGCGCCCGCGCCCAGCATCGAAGAGGCGGTGAAGGTCGCCCGCGAGCAGCGCCCGCTGCTCAAGGCCCGCGAGCTCCAGGTCCGCTCGGCGGAGATTGCTCGCGCCATTGCCCGCGCGGACTACATCCCCACGCTGTCGCTGGTGGGCATCTACTCCCGCCAGGGCCCGGACGCGGAGGGCGTCTTCACCGAGCCCCGCATGCAGAACAACTTCATCGGCCGGCTCAACCTGGAGTGGAACGTCTTCAACGGGTTCCGGACGCCGGCGCAGACGCGGCGCGCCGAGGCGAGCATCCGCAAGGCGCAGCTCGCGCTGGAGCAGTCGGCCCGGGAGATTGAGGCCGAGGTCCGCACCTCCCATCAGTCCCTGGAGGCGCAGATTGTCGCCGCGCAGCAGGCGGCCGAGAACAAGGAAGCCGCCACGCAGGGACTCCACCTGGCGGAGGAGCGCTTCCGCGCGGGTGCGGGCTCCACGCTGGAAGTCCGCGACGCGCAGCTCAAGTTGACGCAGGCGGAGCTCAGCTTGTTGCAGAACAGAATCGATGTCGAAATCGCTCGCTTCAGCTTGATGCGAGCCATGGGCGCCCTGAGCCCGGGAGAGACGAAATGAAGTGGTGGAAGGGTGCGATCGCGGGTGCGTTGTTCCTCGGTGCTGCGGCCATCACGGTCGGGGGGCTGAAGGAGCGTCCTCCTCCGTCGCAGGAGGTGCAGATCTCCAAGGCACGCAAGGGCTCCATCACCCGCACCATCACCGGTGCGGGCAAGGTGCAGGCGGCGACGACGGTGAAGATCTCCTCCAGCCTCTCCGGAGACCTGGTGGAGCTGCTCGTCAAGGACGGCGACCCGGTGAAGAAGGGGCAGGTGCTGGGCCGCATCGACAAGCGCATCTACGAGGCCTCGCTGAAGCAGGCGGTGGCGTCGCAGAACGCGGCGCGCGCCGACTCCCAGGTGGCGGAGGTGGAGGTCAACCGCACCACGCAGGAGCTGGCGCGGGTGGAGGGCCTGTCGGCCAAGGGGCTCGCGTCCGCGTCCGAGGTGGACCTCGCGAAGGCCTCCAAGAACTCGGCGGAGGCGCGGCTGGCCTCCTCGCGTCAGTTGCTGGCGCGCACCGTGGCCGTCGTGGAGCAGCAGCAGACGGACCTGTCCAAGACGACGCTCTTGTCGCCCATCGACGGCAACGTCATCGAGCTGTCGCGCGAGGTCGGTGAGCGCGTGCGTGGCTCGGAGCTCGCCGAGGACGTGGTGATGACCATCGCCGCGCTCTCCGCGATGGAGGTGAAGTTCGAGGTGGGTGAGCACGAGGTCGTCCACCTCAAGCCGGGCCAGCCCGCGGACGTGACGCTGGACGCGCTCGAGGGCCAGACGTTCCAGGGCTCCGTGGTGGAGATCGCCCAGAAGGCGCTCATCAAGAACGCGGGGACGGAAGCCGAGGTGACCAGCTTCCCCGTCACGGTGGCGCTGGACATGCGTCCGCCGGGCGTGCTGCCGGGCATGAGCGCGGAGGCGCGCATCTCCGCGGAGACGCGGGGCGACGTGGTCCTGGTGCCCATCCAGGCGGTGACGGTCCGGGCGGAGCGCACGCTGCCGGACTACAAGGAGCCGGTGGAGGGCGCGACGCTCAAGGCCAAGCGCACGGAGACGCTCGCCAAGGTGGTCTTCGTGGTGGACGCCGAGAACAAGGCGCAGGTGCGGCGGGTCCAGACGGGCATCGCCTCCGACACGGAGCTGGAGATCCTCTCCGGCCTGGCCGACGGGGACCGCGTGGTGGAAGGGCCGTACCGCACGCTGTCGAAGGAACTCAACCACGGTGACAACGTGCAGGAGCCCCAGCAGGGTGAGGGTCCGGGCGCGTCGAAGGGCGGGCGGAAGTCGTGAGTGACGGCAGCGGCGCCGGCACAGGCCGGCTCATCCAGGTGGACGACATCACCCGCGTGTTCCATGTCGGTGGCGAGGAAGTGCGAGCGCTGCGCGGTGTCAGCTTCGGCATCAGCCGGGGAGAGTGGGTGGCCATCATCGGCCAGTCCGGCTCTGGCAAGAGCACGATGATGAACGTGCTGGGCTGCCTGGATACGCCCACCAGCGGCCGCTACATGCTCAACGGCAAGGACGTGTCGCGCATGAGCGACGACGAGCTGGCCGTCATCCGCAACGTGGAGATCGGCTTCATCTTCCAGACGTTCCAGCTGCTGCCCAAGGAGACGGCGCTGGCCAACGTGGAGCTGCCCCTGGTGTACCGGGGCATGCCCGCGAAGGAGCGGCGGGAGAAGGCGAAGGCGGCCCTGGACAAGGTCCAGCTCACGCACCGCATGCACCACAGGCCCAACGAGCTGTCCGGTGGTCAGCGTCAGCGCGTGGCCATTGCCCGCGCGCTGGTGTCGGAGCCGTCCATGCTCCTGGCGGACGAGCCCACGGGCAACCTGGACTCGGCCACGGGCGAGGAGATCGTCCGGCTCTTCGAGCAGCTCCACCAGGCGGGCCACACGCTGGTGCTCGTCACGCACGAGCCCAAGCTGGCGGCGCGCTGCCCGCGGGCCATCCGGTTGAGCGACGGTGAGATTGTCGCCGACGGTCCGGGGCGTGAGGTGGCGCTCGGCAACATCGCCGCGATGGCGGCGGGGGGCGCATGAAGTCACGGACAGGCCTTCGGGTGGATGTCCTGGAGGGGGCGCGCATCGCGGTGTTCTCGCTGCGCGCCAACCGTCTGCGCACGGTGCTGACCACGATGGGCATTGGCATCGGGGTGGCCACGCTGCTGGCCATCATCGGCATCATCCAGGGACTCAACACGTCCTTCCACCGGCAGCTGGCCACGTTCGGCGCGAACACGCTCTACGTGTCCAAGTTCCCGTGGATCATCAAGGGCGACTGGTGGAAGTACCGCAACCGGAAGAACTTCACCCTGGAGCAGCTGCCGCGCCTGCGCGCCATGGCGCCCTTCATCACCGCGATGTCGCCTTCGGTGTCGCGCATGTCGGACGTGTCCTATGGCGGCGAGCAGGTCTCGACGGTGCGCATCCAGGGCGTCAACCACGAGTACCTGACCATCGCGGGCTACGACATCACCTCGGGCCGCTACATCACGGAGGCGGACGAGGAGGTGACGCGGCCGGTGGCGGTCATCGGCGCGGACGTCGCGGACCGGCTCTTTCCCGGCATCAGCCCGCTGGGTCGGAGCATCCGCGTGGACAACCGCTCCTTCCAGGTGGTGGGCACGCTGAGCAGGAAGGGGAAGATGGTCAACGAGAGCATGGACCTGCTCGTGCTCATCCCCTTCAAGACGTTCTACGCCAACTTCGGCAAGGGCCGTCCGTTCGAGATAGCGATGGCGGTGGGAGACGCGTCCCAGGTCGGGGCGGCGGAGGACCAGCTCATCGGCATCCTGCGGCGCCTGCGCGGGACGGAGCCGGGCGAGCCCGACGACTTCAACATCAACAAGCCGTCGATGATGGCACAGACCTACGCCCAGCTCACCGGCGCGCTGTATGGCGTGGCGGTGGGCGTGGGCCTCATCACGTTGCTGGTGGGCGGCATCGGCATCATGAACATCATGCTGGTGTCGGTGCGCGAGCGGACGCGGGAGATAGGCGTCCGGCGTGCGCTGGGCGCGCGCAAGCGCACCATCGTCATCCAGTTCCTGATGGAGGCGGCCAGCGTGTCCGCGGTGGGAGGCCTGCTGGGAACGACGGTGGGCTTGGGCACGGCCAAGGTCGTGTCACTCATCACCCCGCTGGCGGCGGACGTGCAGGCGTCCACCATCTTCGGCGGCGTGTTCTTCGCGGCCATGGTGGGGCTGCTGTTCGGCATCTGGCCGGCGGCGCGCGCGGCGAACCTGGACCCGGTCGAAGCACTCCGGTACGAGTGAGCCGATGCGAGCCTTCCTGGACAATCTGCGGCTGGCGCTCGGCACGTTCCTGGGCAACCCGCTGCGCTCCCTCCTGACGCTGTTGGGCATCGTGATCGGCGTGGCCACCGTCATCACGATGATGGGGCTCATCGAGGGCCTGCGTACGAAGGTCAACCGGGACCTGGGGCAGCTGGGGGCGCACACCTTCCAGCTGACCAAGTGGCCCTCGGGTGGGTTCGGGCGCTTCAACTGGGCGAAGTTCGCCAAGCGCCAGGACTTCGGCATGGAGGACGTGCGCGCCATCGAGGAGCTGTGTCCCTCGGTGGGCGTGGTGTCGCCGATGGATGACCAGGGCGGGCAGAAGGTGGGCTCGGCGAGCGCGGAGACGCGTCCGTCGGTGCGCATCATCGGCGCGTCCACGAAGTACCCCATCACCAGCGGCGTGTCGGTGCAGTCCGGCCGCTTCTTCAACGAGGTGGAGGGGCTGGATGGCCGCCACGTCGTGCTCCTGGGCGTGGATGTCGCGGACGCGCTGTTCCCCGGCATGGACCCGGTGGGCTTCGAGGTGCGGCTGAAGGGCCGGCCGTTCCGGGTGATTGGCGTGCTCCAGCGACGCGGCAGCTTCCTGGGCATGGTGAGCATGGACAACCAGGCCATCATCCCGCTGCGCGTGTTCCAGCAGCTCTACGGCAAGCAGCGCTCGCTGGATATCGACATCCAGGCGAAGGACCCGTCCCTGTTCCGCAAGGCGCAGGACGAGGTGACCACGCTGATGCGCCGGCACCGCGGCGTCGAGGGCGACGCGCCCAACGACTTCGAGATCCACACCAACGAGTCGGTGACGGCGTCCTTCAACCAGCTCTCACAGGTCATCACCATCGCCGGCATCGGTGTGTGCCTCCTGTCGCTGGTGGTGGGCGGCATCGGCATCCTCAACATCATGTTGGTGTCGGTGATGGAGCGCACGCGCGAGATTGGCGTGCGCAAGGCGCTGGGGGCCAAGCGGCGGCGCATCCTGGGGCAGTTCGCCACGGAGGCCGTGCTGCTGGCGCTCCTGGGCGGCGCGCTGGGCGTGGGCCTGGGCTTCGGCCTGGTGTTCCTGGGGGACTGGATGGTGGGGTTCCCCATGTCCGTGCCGCCCTGGGCGGTGGCGCTGGCGCTGTCGATGAGCTGCGGGGTGGGGCTGCTGTTCGGCATCTATCCAGCCGCTCGTGCGTCGAAGCTCGACCCCGTCGAGGCGATGCGCAACGAGTAGTTCCATCCGGACCCAGGTTGCCTCCCTCCCCGGACTCCATTAGGGGAGGGGGCGCACGCGACGAGGGACGGAAACACATGGCGCCACGCATTGGCTCGCTCTGGGACTCGGTGGGCAACACGCCGTTGCTTCGCATCAGCTCACTCAGCCGGCTCACCGGCTGCGAGATCCTGGGCAAGGCGGAGTTCATGAACCCTGGCGGGAGCATCAAGGACCGCGCCGCCAAGGGGATGATTCAACGCGCGGAGGCGGAGGGGCTGCTCAAGCCGGGCGGCACCATCGTCGAGGGCACCGCGGGCAACACGGGCATCGGCCTGGGCCTGCTGGGCCGTGAGCGGGGCTACCGCGTCGTGGTGACGATGCCGGACAACCAGGCGCGCGAGAAGTACGAGTACCTGGAGGCCATGGGCGTGGAGGTCCGCAAGGTGCCGCCCGTGCCGTTCTCCAACCCCGCCCACTTCTTCCACCAGGCGCGCGTGCTGTCCGAGCAGCACGGGTGGTTCTGGGCGAACCAGTTCGAGAACACGGCCAACGGCGACTTCCACTACGAGACGACGGGGCCCGAAATCTGGGAGCAGTGCGAGGGGAAGGTGGACGTGCTCGTCGCCTCCGTCGGCAGTGGCGGGACGATGTCGGGCGTCAGCCGCTTCCTCAAGGAGAAGAACCCCTCGCTGCGCGTCGTGCTGGTGGACCCGCCGGGCTCGGGCCTCTACAGCTTCGTGCGGGAGGGCAAGCTGGAGTCGACGGGCTCCTCCATCACCGAGGGCATCGGCATCATGCGCCTCACGGCCAACTTCAAGGCGGCCCGGGTGGATGAGGCCATGCGCCTGGGCGACGGAGAGATGCTGGACATGCTCTATCACCTGGCGCGCGAGGACGCGCTGGTGGTGGGCACCTCCGCGGCGCTCAACGCTCGCGCGGCCTATGAGCTGGCCCGACAGAACGTGGGCCGGGGCCTGCGCATCGTCACCTTCCTCTGCGACCACGGAAGCCGCTACGCCTCCAAGGTGTTCAACGCGGACTTCCTCGCCGCGAAGCAGCTCCAGGTGAAGCCGCTGCCCACGGGCCGCTTCGCTCGCTGAGCCGCGACGGAAAGGGCGACCCAGCCGTGTCCCGTCAGTGCGGATGGGAGAAGCGGCTGGGCTCCTGGAGCGACGGGTCCGCGAACATCTTCCGGAAGACGTAGTAGTCGGCGGAGCGCGTCCACTCGGTGCGCTTGGGCAGCTCCACCGTCGCGGGCGCCCGCTCCTCCTTCGCGGGGACCAGGTAGGCGTCCAGCGACTGGTCGCTGAAGGTGAACGCGCCCTGCTCCTCGTTCACCACGGCGATGAGCTCCAGGGTCTCCTCGGTCGCGGCCTCGGCGGCGTCGCCGTGGTGGTCGTTCGTGACCAGGAGGCCGCCCACCTTCAGGTACTTGCCGCACGTGCGGGAGATGCCGCCGGCGTACAGCGCGAGGAGCAGGTCGAAGCTCTCGTCGAGCACGGGGATGGGCTGCGTGTAGTCCTGCGAGACGAAGCGCACCTGCGGACGCTGCTCGTACTTCTGCCGCGAGCCAATCTTGCGCAGCACCCCGTCGCGGTTGGCGAAGAAGCCTCGCGCCAGGTCATTGCGGTCCACGTAGACGACGTCCTGGAAGAAGAACGACGGGGTGATGTGCACGAAGCACCCCGGATACAGCACGGTGTTCACCGAGATGAATCGCTCGCGGAGCAACTGGAAGAGACCCGCGCGCTCGAGCTGATGCTCCACCACGAAGCCTTGATAGATCTCCTCGACTCTCTCCATTTGCTCGATTTGAGCCGGTTTCTGGACCGCCGTACAACTTTGCATCAGTGGAGTGAAACAGCGGGGCTCGTGGGCGGAAAGTCACAGCCAGGACGGCAGCCATTGCCTGGGTCAACTTTGTCGCCTCGAGAAGACATGGGGTGTGCGGAGCCCCACCTGTGTCTGCACCAAATCCGCACAAACATTCCTCGGGAGGTGCACGAGCGAGCCATTCGGGGTGCACACCGCGGGCGCAGTCTGAGGCCATGAACACTCAGGTCTCCGTGCCCCGTGCACCTCGGACGTCCGAGAACCCCCTCCGCCGCGTCTTCGGCTGGCTGGTGGCTCACCATGTCTTTGGCGGTCTGCTCATCGTCGTCTTCGCGACGGCGGTGATTGCCGGTCAGGTGGCGGACCGGACGGACTTCGCGAACTCGGAGCTGGCCGCGGGGGTGGAGGACCGGTGGGGTGCGCCCGTCGTGCAGCCCGCGCCCTCGCTGCGCTACGTGCACAGCGGCACCCTCTTCACGGAGCTCAAGCCGCTGCCGTTCGACCGTCAGCACGTCGAGGTGCTGGCGAAGATGAACTACCGCAAGCGTGGCCTGCGCTACTTCTCGGGGTTCGATTTCAACCTCGGGGCCGAGTACGCGGTGGTCAACCGCGAGGGCCGCGACATCGACGTGGCGTTCATCTTCCCCATGGAGATGAACAAGTCGCAGGTGCTGCTGTCGGAGCTCCAGTTCCTGGTGGATGGCCAGGAGGCCAGCCTGGACCTGGGCGAGTCCGGCAACCGGCTGGTGTGGACGGGCCGCATCGCGAAGGAGGCGACGGCGCGCTTCGTCATCCGCTATCGCGCGCGGGGCCTCGACTCCTTCGTGTATCGGTTGGACCCGGCGCTCTCCGCGCGTGACGTGCGTCTGCATTTCGCCGTGGAGGGAGGAGACAACTACGACTATCCGGCGGGGGTGCTGTCCGCGTCGTCCGTGCAGGCGGGGAGCGACGCCGTCACGCTGGACTGGGCGTTTCAGTCGCTCGAGTCGGGCGTCAACCTGGGCGTCATCCTTCCCTCGGAGAAGACATTCGACTCGATGGTCTCGCGCATGGCGAAGCGCGCGTGGGTGCCGTTCCTGGTGCTGGTGGCGCTGCTGGCGGCGCTGGGGTTGAGGCACAAGCGGCGGCTCGCCCTGCATGAGTCCTATCTGCTGGCGGCGGTGTATGGCTTCTTCTTCGTGCTGCTGGCGTACCTGGCCGCGTTCATGAATTTCTATGCGGCGTATGTCATCAGCGCGCTGGGGTTGGGCGCGGCTGTGGTGGCGTATGCGCGGTGGTTGTTCCCCAAGGAGCGTGTCGCGGTGCTGGCGGGCCTGTGGGTGGCCACGCTGCTGGTGCCCACGGGCGCGGTCATCCTGGAGGGCTACACGGGCCTCATCTACACGCTGGAGATTCTCGCGGGCCTGCTCGGGCTGATGGTGCTCTCCACGCGGGCCGGAGTGCGGGCCTTCCTCTCGGACCTGTCTCAATCGAGTGCGACACCGCGCGCGGCCACCGCGCCCGCCGTGTCCACCGTCAACCCTGTCACCCCGGAAGCGAGCTGATCCCCCATGCGGACCTTTTCCCTTGTTGTTGGATTGCTGCTGCTGGCTCCGAAGGCGCTGGCGACCGAAGACGCGACGACGACCAAGCCCGTGCGCTCCGGTACAGCCACCGTGCCGCTGGACGAGCTGATTCCCCTCTATGCGGGACGTGAGGCCCCTGTTCCCGCGCCGCCCACGGATGCGGTGGTGACGAGCACGCTGAAGGGGCGGCTGTCCGCCGATGCCCTCCAGGTCGAGGCGGGCTTCCAGGTGGAGGTGCTCGCCGACGGGCGATGGACACAGGTCCGGTTGCTCCAGCTCGACTCGGACACCTTCACGACGACGCTGCCGACCTTGGATGACGCGATGGTCGGCGTGGTGGATGGGTATCTGTGTCTGTTGACGCGCAAGGCGGGGCGCCATGTCTTCGATGTGGGGCTCACCGTGCGCTCTCAAGTCACGGGTCCGGAGCGGCGCGCGCAGCTTCGCTTCGGTCCCCATGCTTCACCCGTGCCGCTCGCGCTGGAGGCCGACACGTCTGTCTTCACGCTGACGGAGTCCTTGGCCACGTCTCGCGACGGCTACACCGTGTATCCCGCGCAGGGGGCGCTGCGTGTGGGGTGGCGAGCCCTGGCACCGGTGGCTCGCGAGGCGAAGCCCCAGGTGCGTCCACCGTTGGAGCCGCGCATCTCGGAGGCCACCGCGTCCTGGGTGTCCACGCTGGAGGGGCGTGCGACGCTGCGCGTCCGCTATGACTTGAGCCTGGACCGCGAGCAGTCGCTGGAGCTCTCGGTGCCGGAAGGGCTCACGTTGGAGCGGGTCACGCTCAATGCCATCCCCGTGTCCGTGGAGAGCGTGGAGGCGGGCGTGTTGAAGCTCAAGGTGGCTCCGCCGCGCCTGGGCGAGACGGAGGGCGCGCTGGAGGTGGTGCTGACGCAGGAGCTGGGCGTGTTCCATCTCTCCGGGAAGCTGAAGCTGGCGCTGCCTCGCGTCTCGTGGCCGGTGGCCGAGCTGCGGGCCCGCGCGCACTTCCCCACGGTGTTCAACTACCGCCGCGAGGGTGGCAGCCTGGAGTTGCTCGAGGGCGAGGATGTCGCGGCGCTGGCCGTGGATGCGTCGCTGCCGGGCAAGGTGCTGCACTTCCGCCAGTACCTGGTGGCGGCGTCCGCGCCGACGCTGGAGCTGGGCTACTCCGTGGACATCTCCAGCAGCTACTTCCGCTGAGTCGAGGCAGGGGGCGCCGCCACTGCGAAGGCGGCGCCCGGGTTCGGCGGCTGGGCGGGGCGCAGCTCCAGGCTCGCGCCGAAGGCCCGCAGCATCGACTGGGAGATGGTGAGGCCCAGTCCCGTCCCGCCGCGTGCGCGCGCCGTGGTGAAGAAGGCGTCGAAGATGCGCGCCCGGTTCGCCTCGGAGATTCCGGGGCCGGTGTCGCGCACGACGACGTGTGTGGCGCCGGTGCTGGAGGTCTCCACGGACAGCGAGACCTGGACGTCCGCGCCGCCGTGCTGACCCGCGTTGGTGATGAGCTGCCAGAGGACGTCGTCCATCACCTCGGCGGGCAGGGCGACGGTGAGGCCCTCGGGCACCGGGCCCAGGTCGACCTTCGCGAGCCCCGCCGCATCGCTCCGCGCGACGAGCGCCTTCAGCAGCGGCCCCAGCTCCACGCTCGCGGGGGTGGCGGTCATCGAGTCGGCGCGAGCCAGCTCGAGCAGCCGCTGCACCAGCCGCGTGAGCCGCTTCGCGTCGGCATCCACGTTGGACAGGAAGCGCGAGCGCTGCTCGGGTGTCATCGCGTCGGCGCTGTCTCGCAGCAGCTCCACCGCGCCCTGGATCGAGGCGAGCGGCGTCTTGAACTCATGCGAGACATTGGCGGCGAACGAGCGGATGTATTGATTCCGGTCTCTCAGCGCGGAGGCCATGCCCGCCAGGGATTCGGACAGCTCAGCCAGCTCCGCGACGACGGGGCGGGCCATGGGCTCGAAGCCTTCGGGGGCGCTCGCGGCGATGGCGCGGGTCTGCCGCACGAGCGCGCGCACGGGACGGCCCAGCAACGTGGCGGCGGCGAGCGACATCAACGCCAGCGCACTGAGCAGCACGAGCCCCGTGGCCGTCAGGTTCCACCGGTCCGAGTAGAGCGCCTTGGTGAAGGTCATCGGCGTGCGCGCCAGCACCACGGCGCCCCAGACACGCTCCCCCTGGATGACGGGCAGCGCCACCGAGACGCGGATGCCCGTGTCCCGGCTCAGCGAGGCCAGGGGCGTGTCCTCCGGCTCGGAGTGACGGCGCCGCAGGACACTGGTGGGCAGGCCGTGGAGGGCCTGCTTCACTTCGGGCCGGTTGGCGAGCGACGCGCCCATCAGGTCCATGCCGCTGCCGGACACCACCACGCCGCCCGCGTCGACGACCCGGATGCCCGCGAGCGTGGCGGCTCGCACGTTCTCCAGCACGGGGCGCAGCCGTTGGCCCACGTCCAGCGCCAGGGGCTCGCCTGGCACGAGCGAGCGAGGCGGGGTGTCATCGGAAGGCAGCGGCTCATCCGAGGCTCTCAGCGACGGGAGGATGGGCCTCAAGCGCTGGTCATCGGGGATGGGGAAGGGCCACTTGGCGGTGCGCGGCTTGCCGTAGTCCCGGGAGCCCACCTGCTCGGCCAGCATGGCCCGGTAGACCTCGGTGATGACGGCGCCTTGCGTGAGCAGCTCCATCTCCGTCTGCCGGATGAGCTGGTTGTCATAGACACGCACGAAGGCCAGCCCACCCAACGTGAGCACGAAGCCCGCGAGCCCCACCGTGGCGAAGACCATCCACAGCCGAGGCCGAGGCCTACGGGAGGGCGAGCCGGTAGCCGAGGCCATGCACTGTCTCGATGACTTCGCCGCCCGCCGCGGCGAACTTCTGGCGCACCCGACGCACGTGGCTGTCGATGGTGCGCTCACTCACCACGCCGTCGTCGTAGACGCGCGTCATCATCTCGTCGCGGGTGAAGACCTTGCCCGGGACGCGCAGCAGCGCGGCGAGCAGGTGGAACTCCGTCACCGTGAGGACGACCTCCTTCTCCGACCACCAGGCCCGGAAGAGCTCTTCGTCCAGCTTCAGCGGGCCGCGCGAGAGCGGTGGCCGGGCGTCCGTGGGGGCCTTCGGTGTCGGACGCGCGCGGCGCAGGACGGCCTTCACGCGCGCCACCAGCTCGCGGGGGCTGAAGGGCTTGGTGAGGTAGTCGTCGCCGCCCAGCTCCAGGCCGAGGATGCGGTCCACCTCGTCGTCGCGCGAGGAGAGGAAGACGATGGGCAACTCGTGGGAGCGGCGGACCGCCCGGCACACCTCGAGCCCGTCCATCTCCGGCATCATGATGTCCAGGACGATGAGCGCGGGGGGCGCGCGTCGGACGTGGTCCACCGCGGCCTGTCCATCCGGGGCCTCCTCCACGCGGAAGCCCCCTTGCTCCAGCGCGAAGCGGACGATGTCCCGCAGGTGGGGATCATCATCGACGACGAGGATGGTGGGACGTTCAGCCACGGTGGGCGGACTCTATCCCAGGGGCACGCGGTGGCGGGCTCCTCGAACAGGCACCAGGACCGGGGTTTTCAGGGGGGAAGGGACGGGACGAGCGACCTCTTGGGAGGCGCTCGTCCCGGGGGCACCAGGACGTCGTCCTGGATCAGCCCATCACTTGGGGCGAGGAGTACGGCGGATACTCCTCGCGAGCCTTGATACGTCGCGTCCGCCGACGCGGGCGCCGGATGGTCACTGCCGCGACGAGCGCGAGGACCACCGGCACGAACACCAACAACGATTGAGTCGTCACCATCTCCCTCCTTCAGGAACTATGGCGGAGGGGTCTGACGTGCCGTCCCGGGAAAACCTGACTAGCCAGACACCGGGAGTGTGGGTCCAGGTGTGACGCGGGGGCTGCTCAGTCCTTCACGACAGAGGTGATGCCGAGGGGGAACGGCGGGCCGATGAAGTTGTCGTCCGACGTACAGGGGCGCTGGGCGATATCGCGCAGGTCCGCGGAGTAGTAGCCCCAGGCGGAGTCGTTGCCCTTCTCGTAGAACACGGAGCCGTCGGGCAGGACGACCTTCCAGACGTACTGGAGCTGCTCGTACCACTTGGGCGAGCTGCGCGTGGAGGTGGTCTTCCGGAACGTCACCGCCCAGGTCCACGGTGCGGACGCGGGGACGGCGAGCGTCTGCGTGTCGTCCCAGTCGAAGGCGACGCCGTTGTTGAAGCCGCCCCAGCCGTGGACGAGGTAGACGGACGTGCCCCAGGGCAGCGTGAGGTTCCGGTAGGACATCCGGACCTCGGCCTCGTAGGAGCTGGCGTAGAGGCACGAGTGGAGCACCGCGCGTCCGTCCGCCCACTGCTCGATGGCGAAGGACGTCGATGAGGTGAGAAAGAGGGCGAGGGCAAGGAGTCTTCCAGCAGGCGCGGTCATGTCGTTATCCCGGTCGCGAGGTCTGGAGGCTCTCTAGCATGTGACGCGACAGTGTTCACTTCGTGTGTGTCTGTCTATTCGGCGTCGGAGGCGGTGTGCCGGGGGTCACCGGATGACCGTCGTCGAGCGCTCGGAGCCGGTCCTGGAGACGCGGCGGGAGTCGTGGCCGTTGAAGTCCTCGGCCTCGTCTTCGCCCACGAGGATGCGCAGGGTGACGCGGGTCACCCAGCGTCCCGCATCCAGGGTGTGCGCGACCTGGTAGCGAGGCACGCCCGTGGTGGGCTCGCCCAAGCGGAAGCGGAGCTCCCGGAGCGCGTCGACATACGCGGCCAGCGGCTCCATGCGCGTCAGGGCCCGGCGCAGCACCTTGTCCGCGCGCTTGCTCATCACCCGGTCCCAGAACAGATACCCCGCGCCGAGCGTGGCGGAGCTGGTGAAGTAGATGACGAAGTTGAGCATGCCTCCCAGGTAGCGATTGCGCGTGAAGCCCTGCGCACCCGTCGCCTCGGTGAGGATGTCCTTGAGCGTCTCCGCCGCGCCCTGATGCGCCATCGTCAGCCACTCGCGTGACTCCTTGGGCACGCCGAGGAGCAGCCGGCACATCGCCACGTGCAGCACGAGCAGGGAGACGCGCGCGGCGTCTCGTTCAGCACTCAACGCTTGGGTGAAGCAGAGGCTCGCGGACTTGAGGTGCTCCAGCCGCTCGTCGCGCGAGCACTGGGGCTTCGCGGCGGCCTCCAGGTGATTGCGGCCTTCATGAAAGGCCCCCTGGCGCAGCAGGTGTGGCTCGCGCGGCAGGTGGCCCAGGAGCACCAACTGCTCACCCTCGGTCCCGAGCAGCGCCTCGAGGAGCGCCACGGGACCTTCATCCTGCAGCTTTCCGCCCACCTGCCGGGGCGTCGCGAGGATGAGGTCATTCCACGTCGCCATGTGGGGACTCCCGTGCGCCGCGGCGCTCCTGCAACCCCCTGGGTGGCAAGTGTGCCACAGCCTCACGGATTCACGAGCAGACGGCTCGGCTTCCGTCATCCGTCGCGTGCTCTCTCTTGTGGTGGAGTCACGCGCTTTCAGAGCCGGTAGAAAAAGATACCGGGCCACGTGGAGTCTTTGCGTGGCGGGTCTTTTTTGCATCGCGGGTCCGGATGACTCCGCGAGCGTCGAAACGTTCAGCTCAGGCCCGGGGCGGGTGCGCTGTAGATGGTGAAGCGCGTCACGGGGCGGTAGCCCAGGCGGGTGTAGAGCGGGAAGCCGGCCTCGGTGGCGTGGAGCACGCTGCGCTCGATGCCCCAGCTCTCACGCGCTTCGCTCAGCGCGCGGCGCATGGCGGACTCCGCGGCGCCGATGCGGCGGTGCTCGGGGCGGGTGGCGACCAAGGCGATGTACGCGACACCGTCCACGCGCATCACCACCGAGCTGCTCGCGGCGGCGTCGCCCTGACATGCGACGAAGCCGCGAGACTCCGTGCCGAAGAAGCTCTCCACGTCCATCGCCTCGCGGCCGAGCTCCCGAGGCATGTCGTACGAGAGCGCGTTGATGTCGGCCACGGCCTGACGCCCCCACGCGTTGACGACGGGGCGGACGTCCATGGGAGAGGGCGGACGGGTGGGCTCGGCGAGCCGGTCGCACACCATGCCGGTGACGCTGGTGAGGGGCTTGAGCTTGTACCAGGCGAGGATGGACGCGGCCTGGGCTCTCACCTGGGGCGACAGCCAGTCCTCCGACACGATGAAGGACCAGGGGTGCTTGCCCATGGAGAAGTAGCGGGCCGCGGAGGCGGCGGCCGCGGCCAGGCCCTGCTCGGACTCCACGGGGGCACGGAGGAACGCCGTGTTCATCATGTCCCACGCGACATGACACGCGGCGAGATAGACCTCCGGGCGCTCCACCACTTCGCCCGCGCGACTCCCAAGGGCCATCCTCCGCCACGCGCCTCTGAATTGCGCATGGGACTCGTCGATCTCGGCCTGGGTGGCGGAGTGCATCGGAGGGCTCCGGGGTAGGGGTGGAGGGCGGAGTGTACCTCAGGCTTTCCGATGCGAAGACGTGGAGCGGCAGGCGGGCGTGCGTTTCTGTTCAGCGCGCGGCCACGCTGCGCATCAAGGGCCGTGCTTGCGCCAACAGCGCGAGGAATTCTTCACGCTCCGCATTGCCCGCGGGGGTCGCGGCGCGAGCCATCTCCTGCACGGCCTCCAGGCTCCACGCTTCCGCGTGAGGACTGCGACGGAACAGCTCCGCCGCGCCCATCACCGCGGTCGCGAAGCGCAGGTCCGCGGGGGCCGCCTTGAACGTCTTCGCGAGTGCGCTCGCATGGAAGCGGTACGCACGCTCGGAGGCGGTCGTTCCGCGAGGCTTCTTCGCGCGCACGCGCACCGTGGCCAGGCCCTCGCCCGCGTCGGGCTCGAGCTCCAGCTCGTACAGCGCGGTGACGGTGTGACCGGAGCCCAGCTCGCCCGCGTCGACGCGGTCGTCGCGAAAGCTCTGGTCCGCGATGGCGCGGTTCTCGTAGCCGATGAGCCGATAGCGGGTGACCTGCTTGGGGTCGAACTCCACCTGAATCTTCACGTCCTGCGCGATGACTTCGAGGGTGCCGCCGAGCTGTTCCTGGAAGACACGGCGGGCGGCCATCAGGGAATCCACGTAGAAGTTGTTGCCGTTCCCCTGGTTCGCGAGCTGCTCCATCATCGTGTCCTTGTAGTTGCTCATGCCGAAGCCCACCGTGGTGAGGGTGATGCCCTCCTTCACGAAGCCTCGGATGGCCTTGAGGATCTCCTCGTGTGAGGTCTTCCCCACGTTGGCGTCTCCATCCGAGAGGATGATGACGCGCGAGGTGGAGGTGCCATCGAGGGTCTTCATCGCTTCCTCGTAGGCGAGCGCGATACCGGAGCCCATCGCGGTGGAGCCCGATGCGGTGAGGTCCTCGATGGCGGCGTGGATGAGCGCCTTGCGCTCCATGCCCGTGGGGGGCAGGACGCGTCGGACGGCGCCCGCATACGTGACGAGCGCGACAGTGTCTCCATCGCGGAGGTTGTCCACCAGCATCCTCAAGGCGCGCTTGGCCAGGGGCAGGCGGTCGGGTGACTGCATGGAGCCGGAGACGTCGACGAGGAAGGTGAGGTGCGCGGGCTTGCGCTCGGCGAGGCTGAGCCGCTTGCCCTGGACCCCCACGCGCAGCAGGTGGCGTCCTTGCGTGAAGGGGGACGGCGCGGCATCCAGGTGCACGGCGAACGGGCCGTCGCTGGGGGTGGGCTCGGGATAGGTGTAGCGGAAGTAGTTGAGCATCTCCTCCACCCGCACGGCCTCTCGAGGCGGGAGGCTGCCCGACATCAGGATGCGACGCGTGAGGGTGTAGGAGGCGGTGTCCACGTCCACCGCGAAGGTGGAGAGGCGATCCTCCTGTGCCGTCACGAAGGGATTCACGCCGTAGTCCTTGAAGGACGCGGCGCTGGGCTCGGAGGAGGATTCAGCATCACCGCTGGGTGCGCCGCGCTGGGCGGAGCGGCGGATGAGCTCGGCGGAAGTGGGCTCCGCGCGTTTCCCCCCGAGGATGATGGCTGCCTCGTTGGCGCTGACGCTCCCGCTGGAGGACCCTCTCATCCCAAGGCCTCCGCCTCCGCCTCCGGCCCCTGTGCCCACGGCGCCGAGCCCCGAGGCCGAAGGGGCCTTCCTCCCAGGCGCGAACATGCGCTTCATGCTCTGCTCCAAGGCTTGTCGGTCGGAGCCGGTCATCGCGCCGGATGGGGCAGGGGCGCTGGCCTCTCCCATGGGGGCGCGGGGCTTCTCCGGCGTCGAAGGTGCCTGGCTGGCTGTGCGCACGTCCGGAGGAAGGGGGGCTTCCGAGGGGGCCTTCGACGCCGTCATCGACGGAGGAGGCGGGGGGCTTGCGGGCTCGTTGGGTCGACAGGCGGAGAGCGTGCTGCCCACCGCGAATGCGCACACGACACCCGTGACGGCCAAGGGGTTCCGTCTCATCCACTGCCTCCAGGTTCAGGAAGGAATCGCTGGGGAGTCGGACAGCAACCCGTGGCGAAAGGTTCCCGAGACTTCGCCGTGTCATGGGGGCGACGTGTGGAGGGGCGGCGTACCTCGAGGGTGCGTTGCGTCTGGCCTCCGCGGCCTGTGTGCTGGAGGGGCCTCGCTTGGGAAGAGGCAGGGTGCCGCTGGCGTGCTCCCCGAGTGTGTCGAGCCTATGGCGCGGCGCGAGCAGCTACAGTGAGGGGAGGGTGGACCGGCCATGAGTGATGACGAGAAGAAGGCAGCGCCCACGCCACCGCAGCAGGGGCCCCAGCGCCTGGCGGACCTGCTGCGCAAGGCGATGACGCAGGCCCGCGAGAAGCCCGCTGCGGGACTGGCCCAGCTCGAGGCCGACTGGAAGCAGCGGGAGGTGGAGCGGCGACAGGCCGAGGCGGCGGAGAGGGCCCGGCATGAGGCCTCCCAGGTTGCCGCGTGGCCAGAGCACCTGCGGCAGTGTCATGTGCCGGCGGAGACCGTGGCGGCTCTCTCTGGAGACAAGGTGCTCGATACCCCCGCGATCCGCGCGGCACGGTACGTCCTGCAGGAGGGGCTGCGGACGCTGCTGCTCTCCGGTGGCACTGGGGTGGGGAAGACGACGGGGGCATGTCACCTCTTCCGCCTCGCGGTGCGCGACGAGATGAGCGCGGGGCAGCGGATGCCGAAGTGGGACGCCGATGCGGCGCTCTTCGTCCGCTGGTCGCAGTTGCTCCGCGCCAGCGAGACCGAGGGCGAGGACGGGCAGCTGCTCCATCGGGTCCACCGGGTGCGTGTCCTGGTGCTGGATGACGTGGGGGGAGTGCAAGGCGAGGAGCTGGGCCCTCGCCACCGGGAGTTTCTCGAGGCGCTGGTGGACAGGCGGGACACGCCCGGCTTCGTGACGGCGTACACCACCCAGCTCTCCGTGCAGCGGCGAGAGGGTGCGGCCTCGGACTTCGCGAACTATGTTGGTGCTCGGGTCGTTTCGCGCATGAGCCGCCAGGGCACATTCCACCTGGCTGATTGTGGCACTCGAGATCTTCGCCGCGGGGGGATGTCTTGAGCCGCGTCCTGAAGTCCAGTTGCGGCTGCCGTGGGGGATGTTGGCGCTGCTGACTCCTCCCCCGGGCGTCGGGCCGGGCGTGGCTGAAGTTGCCCGTCCGGTCCGGCGCGGATGCTGGTGTGCGGGTGACGTCTGCCGTGCTGGGTCAGGCGTCAGATGCAGTTTCGGAAGCAGGGCGTGAACAGTCGCAGGCACCTGGCTTCACAGGTGGGGTCGTTCTCGCCACAACCCTCCAGACACCGGTCGTACCCATCGAGACAGGCATCGCAGGATGGAGCCAGATCTGCATCGCTC
Source organism: Myxococcus stipitatus DSM 14675 (assembly GCF_000331735.1). Classification (GTDB taxonomy): domain Bacteria; phylum Myxococcota; class Myxococcia; order Myxococcales; family Myxococcaceae; genus Myxococcus; species Myxococcus stipitatus. The sequence continues at coordinate 4,802,405 of NC_020126.1, forward strand.
TCTTCCAGGATGTCGGTGTCATCGTGGGACTCCGCTGCGATGGATGCCCCTGCGCCCAGACACAGCCCGATGAACATCGTCAGTAGTGCGGTCTTCATGTTTGCCCCCTACGTGGATTCCACTGTGTCTGGGTCTGCCGCTCACGGCGAAGCCCAGACAGGAGTGAAACGCAGTGGGCCGCAGCCCGTGCCTGGACTCGTACCGGAGGGCAGGGGCCGGGGCTGCGTCTTGCCCGGACGCGGTTGCGTTGAGTTGGAACGCAGGGACTCAGGCTTCGGGCGGAAGCCCGCAGCTCACGGGATTCGGTATGGGGCTTGCTCAGCGCATCTCGCTGGAAGGAGTGGCGCGACGAGATGCTGATTTTCTTGAAGGCCCCGAGCGAGTCGAACGACGTCATCACGACGCCTATCACTGACGTCATCTTCCTGGACAAGACCACGCGATACACGTCGAAGTTCAAGAAGCTGGCCGTCGACGCTCGAGAGATTGTTCCGTGGTACCGCCTGGATGCCGACCCCATGGACTTCGGGAAGCGCCTGCTTCGCGAAGCGGCGACGGACAAAATGTGTGCGGCGCTCATGGCCCGCGCCACCGAAGTGTGGGGTGTCGACTTCAAGATTCAAGGAGAGGAGTTCGTCACCAAAGAAGTCCAGGCTCACTATGTGAAGCTGCTCAAGGTCTGGCTCAGTCCGCTATCCGGGAGCATTGGCATCAGTGACCGCAGGGCACATCGAGCCACCGTGGACGGGCCAGACGGACAGTATGAACAAGTCTGGAAGAAGCTCGCCCTCGACAAGAAGGCCCTGGGCGACCTGGAGGCGTTGGACTTCTTCAAGGGGATGAATGTCGCTGGCCGGCGAGACCGGAGCCAGATCTACCGCAATGTGACAGAGGCCGCGCGCGCCCTGGTGGGGGAGGTCACTTCCTGGCCATCACGGTCCATCGAGAAGCTCGCGGTGCTGTCCTTGCTGCGCAGCAAAGCACTGGTGGACTACCAGCAACAGATGCTCCAGGCCGCGGCACAGGCCTTGAGTGACAGTTCGCGCACCCCTGCGCCCAGGTTCAAGCAGTGGGAGTATCTGCCGTACTACCTGAGGGGCAAGCCGTTGGAGCGGACTGACGAAGATACCGCAAGGCCTCTCGTCCTGGGGGCGCTCTACGATGCCTTGGGCGAGGCAATGACCAAGGAAGGGAGTGACGAGCGCAAGCTCATCGATGACTTCAAGTTGTTCAATAAGGGGGACGAGTATCGCCGCTGGCGACTGCTCCCTCCGGTGGTGAGGAATCAGGTCCTCATCAGTGATCTGCCGCGCATCATGTTCGATGGGAAGCTCGAGTCCGAGCACTGGCGGATCCAGTTCAAGGAGTCGGCACTGAAGACGCTGTCCGACAAGAGTGTGGGAATCGGTGGCTGGGATGTGAAGATGAAACAACACCCCGCGGCGGTGCCCCATGAGCCTGGACATGGGCCCAGGGACCTCTTTCCGTTCGCGTCTGGCTGGTCTCGCAACGAGTTGTGTCCCAACGTGATTTCATCCAGGTTGATGCTTGCGCCGCTGTATGCGGGGACTTCGGGTCACAACCAAGGGCGCATCCTGGCCTGGCTCGAGCTCGCGAAGCGCGAGAAGTCGCTTGATGCGATTCCCCTGGGGCTTGTCATCTCCGCAGGGTACTCGGTGCTCTGGCGCTTGTATTACGACAAGCGGGTGAGTGGCTTTCACACCATGTTCGAGACCTTCCAGGGGACCTACGTCGACACGACGGTGCGAGACCTGCGCGGTCTTCCTCGTCCCGCTGAAGACCCCGTGTGGAGTGCGGTCCTCGACGCCTCGCCCGAGGGGCAGACGAATGTGTCTACCTTCTGGTCGACGTGCATCAAGCTCTTCGGGAAGACGGGGCAGCCCGTCCTCCATGCATTCAAGTCCGAGCTCGCCAAGTCTCGAGAGGCCGCACTGGTTGACTTCCCAGGCACGGTCATTCCGAGGTGGAGCACGACGGATGACGTCGACGCCACCGCGCCAGAGGTGAATACGTGGGCCTGAGCATGAAGGCGTGGACTGTTCGGACGTAGGCGGAAGGGAAGCGGTGGAGCGATAGTCGAGGCACCCATGCTCATCCCTCCACTCGCCGCAGATGCGTCCTCCGCCCCGCTCGTACTCGACGACGACGGCGCGGAGGCTCGCCAGTTCCGGTCGACGACGCAGCCTCCGGACATGGGGGGCCTCGAGATGCGAGGGCTAGAGGTGCTGCGTTGCTCGGGGAGCGCGCAGCTCTCGGTCTCGGGATATCAAGACGTCGTGCGGCGGATCGCGGAGGTGCCTCGGGAGCTGCTCCATGTCGTGGACCTCCGTCAGGAGTCCCATGGCTTCCTGAACGGAGCGGCGGTGAGTTGGTATGCCGAATCCAACTGGGGCGCCGCGGGGCTGTCCGACGCGGAGGCGCAGTCGCTCGAGCATCAGCGTCTGCTCCTGCTCTCGCGGTCACCTCGCGTGAGGGTGAATGACGTGGCGGGCGTGAAGGGACGCGCGCCTCCGTCCTCTCGTGATTGGGAGTGTCATTCGGTGATGGACGAAGCGCGGGCCTTCGACCTTCTCCCGGGTCGCTACGCCCGGTTCCCCGTCACCGACCACACCCGCCCTCGGGACACCACCGTGGACAGCTTCATCCAATGGGTGCGCGGGCTGGACGAGCGAGCCCATCTCCACCTGCATTGCCGAGGAGGCAAGGGGCGGACCGCCACGTTCATGTGTCTGCTCGACATGCTCCACAACGCCCGGCACGTCTCGCTGGACGCCTTGCTGGACCGCCAGGCACGTCTGGGGGGCTATGACGTGCGCAAGGCGGCCGACCCCGCCAGTCCCAAGGCACCGTTCATCGCCGAGCGGCGGGCCTTCCTGGCTCGATTCCACGAGTACGCCCGAGAGAATCCCAAGGGCGGGCCACTGGGGTGGGGGGAGTGGCTTGCTCGGCGGCTCACCAACTCCGAGCCAAATCCGGGAGCGGTGGATTAGGTTCCGCCGCATGACGCAGGCTGTTTCGGATGCATGGACGTTGCCCTGGCGCGGCCTGGGGCTGAGCAGCAACCTGAGCACCTCGGATGTGCCTCAGCCCTACCGGCTGCTGGACTCCGCTCCGGGCCTCTTCGACTTCGTCGAGTACAGCGCGCCGCTCTCCCTCGATGAGGCGCGCACCCAGGCGAGCCTGTTCTCCGAGATGTGGAGCCGGCGCGCCGAGGTCCCCGTGCTCTTCCACCCCGTGCACCTCAACCTGTGGGGGCCGGAGCTGGAGCCTGTCTCGGCGCTCCAGGCGCTGGATGCCCATGCCCGCACCGTGGGCAGCCCGTGGGTGGGCAACGACGTGGGGTGGTGGCACTCGCGAGGCCAGCCCTTCCCGGGCTACCTCTACCTCACACCTCCGTTCAGCGAGGCGGGTCTGGCCGACTGCGTGGCGCATGCGCTCCATGTCCAGTCGCAGCTCTCCATGCCCCTCGTGCTGGAGAATCCCGCGGTCATGGCACGGCGGGGCCAGTGGCACGTCCTCGACTTCATGGCGAAGCTGCATGCCCGCACGGGACTGCCGCTGCTGTTGGACCTGGGGCACCTCTTCAGCCACCAGCTCTCCTCGGGGCTGCCCTTGGACGCGGGACTCGATGGCTTCCCGCTCGAGCAGGTGGTCGAGATCCACATCGCCGGCGGCGTCGTGTCGCGGCGAGGCGCGCGCGCGTTCTACGTGGATGACCACTCGCAGCCCGTGCGCGAGGAGCTGTTCCAGCTCCTGGAATCCGTCTTGCCGCGGTGTGCCTCGCTCCGGGCCGTCACCTTCGAGGGCGATGGCCACCCGGCCGAGGTGGCCCAGCTCTCCCTGAAGAGGCTGCGCCGGCTCGTCCCCCAGGGCGCCCGTCCTCCGCTTCAGCTGCGCCCCCCGGAGTCCCTCGCCGTGCCTCCGCTCACCGGGGAGAGTCGCCCCTGGGAGCTCTTCGAGGCGGGCCACGCGGTCGTGCCCGCGGAGAAGGTCGAGGACCCCGAGGGGACCCTGGCGGACCAGGACTTCCGCCTGGCCGTGGTGGCCGAGACGCTGGATAAGGACTGGCCGCTATCACGGCTGCTGCTCGCCGGGACCCGGGCGCAGCTGGCCGCCTTCACGGCCTCGCGAGAGTACCGGAACCTCTTCGAGGGGGGAGGGCGCTCGCTGACGCAGGTCTTCTCGGCCTGGGCGATGCGCCGGTTGCGGGAGCAACCCGATGACGGTGCCTCCGCCGCCCTGAGCCTGGAGATGCTTGTCCCCACCGCCTTCATGAAGGCCGCGCCCCCTCCGGCACCAGGGCAGGTGGGGCTGACGGAGGAGGCCCGTCCCGCCAGCTTCCCCGTGAATCTCTCCGAGCTGGTCTTCGCGGCGCGCACTGTACGCAGGCATCTCACCGCCCGTGCGTGGGCTTGCGGGGAGCTGGACCTGTCGGGACTGGAGGCGTTGGCCCAGGTGGCACGGCGCCCCGGTGCGGAGCCCTGGAGCTTCGCCGTCCGACGGAAGGCCCCCGGCCATGAGGTGCTGAACGTCTCGAGGGGGCTGGCGGAGCTGCTCCGGGAGCTGGGCTCACGGCCTCGGGCGGTGGAATCCGTGCCCCCGGAGGTGCTCGCCGAGGGCCTCTGGCACCGGCTGATCCGCCTGGGTGATACATCTGGAGTAGAGCGCCCCCTTGCACAGGCTCGTCCGGTAAGGTAGGTCGCGCCGCAATGACGTCGTCACCCCTCGTTATCGGAATCGCGGGTGGCACCGCGTCCGGCAAGACCACCGTCGCCCGAAAGGTCCGTGAGGCGCTTGCCGATTGCCGCGTGGCCTTCATTGATCAGGACTCGTACTACCGGGACCTGAAGGACCTCCCCATCGCCGACCGCCGGGAGGTCAACTTCGACCATCCCGATGCGTTCGACATTGAGTTGCTGGTGCGACACCTGCGGGAGTTGAAGGCGGGGCGTCCCATCCAGAAGCCGGTCTACGACTTCGTCACCTCGTCGCGTCAGCCCCGCACCATGGGCGTGGACCCGGGGGACATCATCCTCATCGAGGGCATCCTCGTCCTTCACATGAAGGAAGTGCGCGATGAGATGGACGTGAAGATCTACGTCGACGCGGACGACGACCTGCGGATCCTCCGGCGCCTCACCCGTGACATCAAGGACCGGGGCCGCGACTTCGACCACGTCGTCAGCCAGTACCTGCGCCACGTGCGCCCCATGCACATGGGCTTCGTGGAGCCGTCCAAGCACTTCGCGGACATCATCATTCCGCACGGCGGCAACAACGAGATCGCCATCAGCATGCTGGTGGGCGCGCTGCGGGGGAAGCTCTCCGCGCCGCAGCCTCGCGAGTAGCGCTCGCTCAGCCCACGCGCCGCAGGAAGTCTCCCAGCGGCGCACGCAGTCGCTCCGGCTCGGACAGGAGCGCCCCGTGGTCGCCCGGACCCGGAAGCTCCACCATCCGAGCGCTCACGCCCGCGGCGCTGAGCAGGTGGTACGTGTCCCGCACCCGGTTCACCGGCGCCAGCACGTCCGAGTTCCCCGCCACCAGCAGCACCCGCGCGCGAATCTGCGCGAAGCAGTCCGCCACGTCGCAGCCCGCGTAGGCCGAGCAGAGCGTCGCCCACGAGGAGGCATCGAAGGTCTCCGAGAAGGACTCGGCCTCTGCCTCGAGCGCGGTGCGCACCGCCTCCGCGTCCGCGTGGCGCCGTGACAGGTACTCGCGCCCGAACAAGAGCTTCTGGAAGTCCAGCCGCAGCCGCCGCATCGTCTTGCGAGGCATGGCGTCCGGCTCGTAGAGGCCCTCGCGAAAGTCCGGGTCGGCGCGCAGCAGCTGCCACGCCAGCCCCAGCTTCTCGCGCACGCCCTCCGGGAGCGCCCGCGCCGCGCCGATGGCCACCACCGCGTCCGACAAGTCGGGGAAGAGGGCCGCGAGCCGCAGCGCCACCTGCGCGCCCAGCCCCACGCCCACCAGCGCTCGCACGTGGTTCAGCCCTCGGGCCCTCAAGAGCGCCGACACGCCTCTCGCCATGTCGAGCACCGTGAGCGGAGGCAGGCTCAGGCCCAGCCGCTCGCCCGTGGCCAGGTCCACCGTCGCCGGTGACGTGCTGCCGAACGGGCTGCCCAGCAAGCCGGGGACGATGACCGGCATGGTGTCGGGATCCAACGGCAACCCCGGCCCCACCAGCTCACGGGCCCAGCCGGACGGCTGATACGCGGAGTCCTCCACGGGACCTACTGCCCGGTGCGAATGCGACAGGTCGTGCAGCAACACCACTGCTTTGCCGTCGCACGGTTCTCCGTAGGCCGCCCAGGCCACCTGGGGGTTGCGCAGGAGCTCGCCCTCCTCCAGAGGGAGGAGCGAGGTGAACAGGTGGGTGCCGGTGGCCTGGATCACGTTGGGGAATTTTCATATCACTGCCTGCTCCACCGCACAGGGAGACTGCCGCTTGAAGCGCTATTTCGGAGTCATTGTCCTCGTCGCTGGTGTGCTGCTGGGCGCCATCATGAGCTACCGCAGCGCCAGTGCCCGCACCAAGGAGGCGCAGCGCGAGGCGGACGTCCAACGCATCCACGCCGACTATCTCGAGCGCGTGGGTTGGATGCGCGCCAATCCGGACGCGAACACGTACCGCGAGGAACTCAAGCCCTTCTTCAAGAACTACTTCGAGCAGGTGGACGACCACCTGAAGGCGTTCAACGGCAACAAGAACTTCGACAACTATCTCCAGGAGCTGGAGAAGCGCGCGGAGACCGGCAAGGACGAGCGCGCCGGGGACCGCAAGGCGTTCTACGACTACGCGCGGAAGATCTTCGACAGCCTGCGCGAGGGCCGCTACAGCCCGATGTGGACGTCGACGGACAAGGGCATGCGCCTGGATATCGTGTCCTCGGACGTCATCATGGTGATGGGCAAGCCGCAGGTCCGGTTGCAGCTGGTGGTGTGGGGCGCCCAGCGGCAGCTCAAGGACGAGGGCAAGGTCCGCAAGATGGTGACCAGCGCGACGTTCGACACGGTGTGGCGGCTGCTCGACGCGAAGGGGAAGCTGCTGGGGGAGATGCGCGGGAGTGACCCGTCGATGAGGATCGACCACCCGGAGCGCTTCATCGCCGAGTTCCCGCCGCAGATGGTGCTGGGCCACTACGACCTGGACCTGATGCCGAACGAAGTGGCGCGGATGGAGATGACGACCACCGTGTCGTCGCGTGCGGCCTCGGGCGGTGACGTCATGGCCACCTACGCGTGGAAGCTGGACATCCCCTCCGAGTGGAAGCTGGGGGCGGGTGAGACGTGGGAGGGCGCGACCCAGGAGGAGCGGCCCGAGGAGGAGATCGACCCGTCGAAGAAGGCCGCCGCGAACTGAGTCGTGCGACGTGAGGAGAGCCCGAAGCGCTCTCCTCACTCCACGACGGTGAAGTGGGTGCCCAGCCGGTACGCGGACAGCGTGCCGGTGTCGTCCAGGAAGAAGAGGTTGAGGCGCACGTCCGCCTGGAGCGCGACGAGCCCCACCCCCGCGCGCACCTCCGCCAGCACCTGGCCTCCTCGCGGGTCCACCGCGCGCACGCGCTCTCCGGGCACCAGCGTCACGCCCCGCGCGGTGCGTGCCGGAAGCGCGCCGATGAGCGGCTCTCCCGCGGCGCCCACGCGCCAGTCGATGGTGCCCGACGCGGCGACGCGTGCCGCGGCTCCGGAGGCGCTCGTCACCACGACGGCGCGAGGGAGCGGGGACAACGCATAGGGACCCGGGCCCAGGTTCAGCGGCCGCTCCCAGACGGGCTTCCCCTGCTTGTCCAGGCACAGCAGGACGCCCTCGCGTTCACGCTCACCCGCGAGGAACACGCGCGAGCCCACGGGCAGCGGCGCGGACGGGTGCGTGAGGTCCGGCTCGTGGGTCCACGCGGCTTCGCCGGTGTGCGCGTCGGCCAGGAGCAGGGCCCAGCGGGAGCCTCGGCCCAGCAGCGCGAGGAAGCGCCGGCCCCAGGGCACGGGGAGGCCATGGAAGGGCAGCGGCGCGCGCATGCGGAAGCGCACCTGTCCATCCTCGAGGTCCAGGCCGTAGACGTAGCCGGAGTCCGTGGTCACCAGGGCGCGATGGCCTTGTGTCGCGAGCCAGCTGCGCTGGGTGCGCGGGGGGGCCAGTCGCCACACCTCGCGGCCCGTGGCTTCCGCGAAGGCGACGACGGTGCGGTCCTCGGAGAGCGTGAGGAGCAGCCCGTCCTTGCGCATGAGCAGGGGCCCCAGGGGGATTCCGTCGTGGTCGTGCAACCAGCGCGCGCCCGTGCCTCGGCCCGTGAAGCCGTAGACGCGCGACAAGTCCGCCGCGATGGCGTGGCCATCCGCCGACGCGGCCACGCCCAAGGGGGCGGCTCGCTTCCAGAGCCTCGTGCCGTCCTTGCGCGAGAAGGCCACCGCGATTCGTGGCGCGCAGCAGACGGGGCCGTGGCGGCCGAGCAGGAGCCGGGACTCCTCCGCGTCGTCGATTCCGCGCTGCTCCCACAGCTTCTCGAAGCGCAGCCTCCGCAGTCGGCCGGGCACCTTGAGCGGCTTCGAGGCGCTCCCCGTCGACCGTGAGCGCTTCTCCCGGGCCGCGCCCGTGCGCTCGGGAGGCTCCACGGGGCCGCGCAGGTGGGAGAGCCCCTCGCGGCAGCGGTCCGCCAGCTCCACCAGGTAGGGGTTGCCGACCAGCGTGCGGTCTTCCTCCGCGAAGGCCGCGCCGAGCGCCTCGCCCAGGTGGAAGAGGGCGGCGGCCAGGTCCGTGCCCGTGAGCGCGAACGACGTCCCCGTGCGCCCCGCCTTGGCCTTGCCGTCCTTGAGGTCCAGCAGCAGCGGAGCCCGAGTCCCCGCCGGAGCCAGCTCGAAGCGCGCCTCCCCCAGCTCCACCGCGCGGGCGAGCTCCACGGCCTGGCGCGACAGCTCGAGCACCGTCAGGAACGGCGGGGCCTGCACCTTCCAGGCATCAGGTCGTCCCGGGAGTGAGAGCCAGACTTCACCGGCGGTCAGGAGTGGGGCGAGCATCCCGGCCGTGCCCCGCTTTCCTCCATCGCGGGTGACGCGGGGGCTGGTGCCTCGCAGCTCGAAGCCGAACCCGGTGAGGGCAGGGGGCTCCACCCGCTTCACGGAGGGCCGGTGGGGCTCTTCCTCCGGGGGCCGGGCGGGCCGGGCCAGCTGCTTGAGGGGCTCGGCGAGGGCCTGGGCCAGAGGGGAGGAGACTGACTTGGGGGCCAGCCGGGTGACGTCCGCCAGGAATCGCGCTCCGGTGGTGCGGACGGCCTCCACCAGCTCGTCCATGTCCACCTTCACGGGGGGGCGCATGAGCCGGGCGGGTCGGGCCAGGTTGGCCACGAGCAGCTCCACCTGGGGTCCCACCCGCCTCAGCACGAGCTCCAGGTGGGCTTCCGCGAGAGAAACCTGGGCCATTCCCTGGACTCCCGTGTACAGGGAGGTCACGGCGCGCACCAAAGCGGGCACTACTTCTGCTAAGGACTCCTCCACCGCTCCGGACAGAAGGTCCACTCCATCCAGTTCCAGTGCGATGGAATCCAGCGGGGAGGCCGAGGGTTCGCGTTTCCAGCGATGTCCGATGCGTATGCGGGTCATCTTCCGTTCGTTGACAAGCCAGTTTAGCGATGGCTAGCATCCGCCGCCCATACGGACCTACATTTTTGTAACCGTTCGGAATTCTTGGGGAATACTCGATGACATTCTACGAGGCCGCGCTCCGAGTCCTGGAGAGCGAAGGTCGTCCCCTCCACTTCCTTGAAATCACAGAGAAGTCCATCCAACAGAGCCTGCTCTCCCACGTCGGCAAGACGCCCGAAGTGACGATGCTCTCGCGCTTGGCCGCCATGGCGCGCCGCACGAGGGACCGCAAGGTGATTGTGACCGCGAAGGACACCTTCGCGTTGGTGGATTGGTCGATTCCCGAGGATGTTGAGGCCCTGGCACAGACTGGCGTAATCGAGCCGAATCCGGAAGAGGACCTGCCGCCCTTGAGGCCGGCGGAGCGTCATCCGGAGCCACGCACGGACAACGTGCGGGCGGCGGGTCGCGGCAGTGAGCGCAAGCGCCGGAGGGACGAAGACGAGGAGCGGGGTGGAAAGCGCAAGCGTTTCCCGCCGCTGCCAGAGGTGGTGTTCGAAATCCTCAGCGATGCCGACGCGGGGCTGCGCACCGAGGCCATCATCGAGCGGGCTCGGAGCAAGGAGCTGTGCGCCGAGGACCTCACGGTGGAGGCGGTGCTCACGGCGCTCCTGGAGGACAACCAGCGCCGCATCGACGCGGGCCGCCGGCCGCAGTACGCGTTCAACAAGGACTCCGGAGAGGTGACGCTGGAGCGCGCGGGCTCGCCGAGCGAGGCCCCGTCGCTGGAGCTCCAGGCCGCGTTCGCGCAGGCGCTGGGGATTCCGCTGGAGGCGGGACGTCCGGTGTTGGCTCGGACGGGAGCCGCCGCGGCCGCGAGCGAGCCGGTGGTGGATGCCGCGCTGCTGACCACGCTGCGCACGTCGCTCAAGGACGCGCGTCGCGCGGTGGCGCGTGGGTTGCGCAAGCGCCTGGGCGACGCGGACGTGGGAACGTTCGAGAAGTCCGTCGTGAAGATGATGCACGCGCTGGGCTTCCGCGAGCTGAAGGTGGCCAAGCGTTCCAAGGAAGGCCCCTTGCTGACGGCGCGCAAGCGCGAGGGCAGCGTGGAGCTGCGCTACGCGGTGCGGATGCTGAAGGGCACTCCGGCCATCGACCGCAAGAGCGTGCAGGAGCTGCGTCGCGACCTGAGCCACTACTCGGCGCAGGTCGGCTTGCTGGTGACGGCGGGCGATGTGCGCGGGGACGCGCGCACCGAGGCGCAGGCCAGCGGCTCGCTGGTGATGCTGTGGTGCGGGGACGCGCTGGGGGAGAAGTTCCTGGAGGCCGAGACGGCCGTCACCGTCACGCGCGTCGAGCTGTACGAGGTGGACGAGCGGTTCTTCGAGGCCGCGAAGCTGGATGCCGAGGAGGCCCAGAAGCGCCGCGAGGAGCGTCAGCGCGAGAAGCAGACGCGCGAGGACGAGGGAGGCGAGGTCGCCGCCACTCCGACGGAGCGTCCGCGCGAGAAGCGTCGTCGTGAGCGGGAGCGGCGTGAGGCGCGCTCGTCCGACGAGGTGGAGGTCTCCGTGGAGGGTGCGGAGGCTCGCGAGGGTGGTGGTGCCGCGGCCGAGCCCCGTGAGGGGATTCCCGCCGCGCCCGTTCCGGCGCCGCAGTCCACGGGTGCGGAGGACGACGAGGGCGACGACGGGGATGACGAGGGCGAGGACGATGACCTGGAGGCCGCGAGCGCCTTCGTGGGGGCTCGTCCGGACGGTTCCGCCGCCGACGGTGGGGCCGATGCCGCGCAGGGTGATCGCAAGCGCCGCCGCCGCCGTCGTCGTGGGCGCCGGGGTCGTGGCAACCGGGGCGCCGAGGCTGGCGCCACGCCGGCGGGGGCACCGCAAGGTGAGGGTGCCGTCGCGGGAGCCGAGGGTGCCGTGACGGCTCCCGAGGCTGGCGTCGCGCCGACGGAGGGAGCCGCCACTTCGGGTGCTGAGGTCCAGGGCACGGAGACCGCGACGGGTGTCGAGTCGGGTGCTGTGGCTTCGACGGAGGAGTCCGCGCCTGTGGCAACCCAGCCGGAGGTCGTCGCGCAGCCGGCTGAGGTTGTGGCCCCTGCTGTGACGGAAGGCGCTACGGAGGTTGCCGCGGTGGAACAGGCTCCTTCGGAAGAGACCGTCAAGGCGGCGACGGAGGGTGTTGCTTCCGAGACTCCGCAGGATGCGTCGACTCCGCCCAAGCTTCCCTCCGAGGGGAGCGAAGGCTGACGCTTCCGCGTCGTCGGTCGTTGTGAAGAGTGGGCGCGGTGGCTCGCACATGTTGCGAGAGGCCGCGTCCACTCCGTGGCATCCAGCATCGGGGACCGGGGCCATGCTCCCTGAGTCGAGGGCCGCAGGGCGTGGGTGTCGTTGCTCGCGCGAGATGCTGCGTGCACTCGGTGGCATCCATCGCCAGGTCTTCCATCGGGGACCGGGGCCATGCTCCCTGAGTCGAGGGCCGCAGGGCGTGGGTGTCGTTGCTCGCGCGAGATGCCGCGTGCACTCCGTGGCATCCACTGCCAGGTCTTTCATCGGGGACTGGGGCATGCTCCCCGCGTCGAGGGCCGTCGAGCGTGGGTGACGCTGCTCGGGCGGGATTCGAGCCGCCACCTCCACTCATGGCTTGGCTCCCTGCCAAAGAAGGGGCCAGGTCGCACGAGGTGCGAGGGGCCGTGCTCCTTCGTCCGCGGCCCGAAAAGTGGGCTTGAGGTCACACCCTTCGTCCCGATGGGCGGGAATGACCGGCACAGGTCTGATTCGGGTGTTACCCTGAGGGGGCGATGAAGCCGGCCCTGATGCTCGCCTTCTGCGTCGTCCTCCTTGGTGCCTGCCGCTCGCAGGCGCCACGCCATCTCGTGGCGCCCGTGGAGGTGTCCGGTGCCACGGTGCGGGACAACGCCCTGCTGGGGATTGCTCCCGAGGGCGTCGCGACCTTGTTCTCCCACGCGCTGAAGTCCTCCGGCCGCTTCGAGCTGAAAAGCGAAGAGACCCCTCGCGACGCGCGCCCCTGGCGCCTCACGCTCGAGATTCCGTTCACCCGCGAGGTCCTGAAGGACGGAGACCCACGCAGCTTCGCGGAGGTCGGCGCCAACCTCATCCTGGAGCGCTTCGGCGGAGACCTGCCGCAACGCTACGAGGTCGTCGGACTCGGCGAGGCCCCCGTCCTCGAGGACACTCCCGAGGGGCGACAGTCCGCCATGCGCACCGCGCTGGAGGCCGTGCTCCGTCAGGTGACCGACTCCTCGGTGCTACAGCTCGCCGCCCTGGAGCGCACCGACGAGGCCCTGGTCCAGGAGCTCCGTGCCGATGACGCGCGCATCCGCGAGTTCGCCCTGCGCACCCTGGCCGAGCGCCAGCACCCCGCCGCGGCTCCGCTGCTCATCGAGCGTCTGAAGGAGTCCTCCGATGGGGACGCCCTGCGAAGGACGATCGGCGCCCTGGTCGAGATGAAGGCCCGCGTCGCCGTGCCGGCGCTCATCGACCTGGGGCGGGGCCGGGACAACGGCTTCGTGCAGGAGCTGGTCTTCGCCGTGGGCGAGATTGGTGGCCCGGAGGCGGAGGCATACTTGTATACCGTGGCCCAGGGGCATGACGCGCCAGCCGTGCAGGCCGCGGCGCAGCAGGCCCTGGAAACGCTCTACGCTTCACGCAAGCACATCACCGCGGAGGCGCGTGGCCGGGACCACGCGGACTGACATCGAGATGACGCGTTCGTTCGGACTGGGTGGGGCTGCCCTGCTGGCCGCCATGGTGCTGGGAAGCGGCTGCGCCAAGCGCGTGGAGGCGGAGCCCGAGGCTCGGTCCGCCACGGGAGATGTGGCGGACTACTACCCGCTCGCCATCGGCAACAAGTGGACGTACCAGCTCAACGGACGGGCCGACCGCTCCGTCACCGTGGAGATCCTCAAGCAGGAGGAGGGTTACTTTCACGACAATCAGGGCGGCCAGTTCTCCGTGGACGCCTATGGGCTGCGCGACCCCAAGCGCTACCTGCTCCGCGCCCCCCTGCGCACCGGCCAGGCGTGGACGAACGTGGTGTCCGTGTCCTCCACGGAGCGCTACCAGATTGTCCAGGCCGGCGGCTCCTGTGAGACGCCCGCGGGCACCTTCCCGTCGTGCATCGAGGTCGAAGGGCGCAACCGCGTCGACGCCAAGGCCACGCTCATCAACACGATGACGTTCGCCCCGGGCGTGGGCATGGTCCGCCTGGAGACCGCCGTGGAGACCGCCAACCAGCAGCGCATCCCCCAGACTCGCCTGGAGCTGGTGTCCTACGAGTTGAAGGGCGGCGCCTCCTCGAACGGGAGCCCTCCGGCGGCCCGCTGAGTGCCGGGGCGGTGAACAAGGAGCCTCGGGTCGAGAACCCGGTGGGTTGAAAGCCTCGGCGCCGCTCCATACCCTTGCGCCTCTCGCGAGGTGTCGCCGTGGCCGTGGAAACAACAGAGCAGACGCAAGAGGAGCTCATCCTGGGGTTCCTCTCGGAGAGCGGTGACGACTACACCTCGGGCGAGGCCCTGTCGGGCAAGCTGGGGCTCTCCCGCACGGCTGTCTGGAAGCGGGTGGAGGCGCTGCGCACCAAGGGCTACCGCATCGAGGCCATCCCCGCACGGGGCTACCGGCTGGTGGAGGTGCCCGACCGCCTCACGTCGCTGGAAGTCGCCCCGCTCCTGGGGACGCGCGACCTGGGCCGCACCCTCCACCACCACGCCGTGGTGGGCTCCACCAACGAGGTCGCCTTCCGCCTGGCGCAGGACGGCGCCGAGCACGGCGAGGTCGTGGTGGCCGAGCAGCAGACCTCCGGCAAGGGACGCCGGGGTCGCGCCTGGGTGTCTCCCCCGGGGCTGAATCTGTACTTCTCCGCCATCCTCCGCCCGGAGCTGCCGCCGCAGCGCGCTCCCGAGCTGACCCTCGTGGCGGCCGTGGCGCTGGCGGAGAACCTGCGCGAGTTCGGCGCGGACGCGGCCATCAAGTGGCCCAACGACGTGCAGATCTCCGGTCGCAAGGTGGCGGGCATCCTCACGGAGCTCTCCGCGGAGCCCGAGCGCGTCCACTTCGTCATCGTCGGCGTGGGGGTCAACCTGAACTGCCAGGTGGAGCACTTCCCGGAGGAGCTGCGGGAGACGGCCACGTCGGTGTCGCTGGCCCGAGGCGAGAAGGTGCACCGGGCCCAGTTCGCCGCGGGCCTCTGGACGCGGATGGAGGAGTGGCTGGACCTGTATCTGGAGACGGGCTTCGACGCGGTGCGTGCCCGCTGGAAGGAGCTGTCCTCCACCCTGGGTCAGGACGTCCTGGTCCGCACGGACCGCAGCGAGCTGCGAGGGTACGCGGTGGACATCGACCCGTCGGGGGCGCTGCTGGTGCGCACCGAGGCGGGGCAGGTGGAGCGGGTGCTCGCGGGAGACGTGGAGCAGCTGCGCCCCCGGCAGCCGCAGCGCCCGCTGTAGGCCCGGCAAGTCGGCCCGCGGAGAGGCCCTTCGGAGTAGAGTGCGCGGCGTGATGCTCCTGGCCATCGACGTTGGCAATACCAACACCGTTCTCGGGGTGTTCGAGGGCCGGAAGCTGCTCGACCACTGGCGCGTGGAGACGAGCACGCGGCGCACCTCCGACGAGTACGGCATCCTGGTGCGCCAGCTCTTCTCCCACAGCGGCATCGACGCGGCGAAGGTGCGTGCGGTGGCCGTGTCCAGCGTGGTGCCGCCGCTCCAGTTCAGCCTGGAGAAGATGAGCGAGCGCTACTTCCGCATGCGGCCCATGTTCGTGGGGCCCGGCGTGAAGACGGGCATGCCCATCCTCTACGACAACCCTCGCGAGGTGGGCGCCGACCGCATCGTCAACGCGGTGGCCGCGTTCGAGAAGCACCGCTCGGCGCTCATCGTCGTGGACTTCGGCACCGCGACGACGTTCGACGCCGTGTCCGCGCGAGGCGAGTACCTGGGCGGCTGCATCTGCCCGGGCATCAACATCTCCATGGAGGCCCTGTTCCAGAACGCCTCCAAGCTGCCGCGCGTGGAGTTCGTGCGGCCGCCCCACGTCATCGGGCGCAACACGGTGCACTCGATGCAGTCGGGGCTCTTCTACGGTTACGTCGGGATGGTGGACGGCATCTGCGCGCGCATGCAGACCGACCAGGGCCAGCCCGTGAGAGTGGTGGCCACCGGAGGGCTCGCGCCGCTGGTGGCCAGTGGATCCAAGGCCATCCACGAAGTGGACGAGTTCCTCACGCTCGAGGGCCTGCGCATCATCTACGGAAGGAATCACGCGACATGACGACCGCCGCCCCCGGCAACATCCCGGCGCCGCCTCCCGGCTGCCCCTTCAACGCGGAGTTCCTGCCGCCCAACCTGCGCAAGCACGTGGACCCCGCGGCGCCCGTTCCGCTGCGGATGATGGCCGCCAAGTCGCTGGTGCCCCTCAGCCCGTCGGACATGCTCGGCGCGCTCTTCATGCTGACGTTCGACGCGGACACGGCGGTGCGCGAGACGGCGGCGAAGACGTCCTCGGGGCTCCCGGAGAAGATCCTCGGCTCCGCGCTGCGCGACGAGGAAGTGCAGCCCCAAGTGCTGGGCTACTTCCTGGGCCTGTTGAAGGAGAAGGACGCCTACGCGGAGATGCTCGTCCTCAACGCCAGCACGCCCGACGAGGCCGTCGCGGCGGTGGCTCGGGACTGCGGCGCGAAGCTGGCGGAAATCATCGGGCAGAACCAGCTCCGCCTGCTGCGCCACGAAGACATCCTGCGCAACCTCTGCTCCAACGCGCAGGCGCCGGTGTCGCTCATCGACGGTGTCTGTGACTTCGCGGTGCGCAGCGGGATGCAGCTGACGGACGTGCCGCAGATGAAGGCGGCGCGCGTGCGCCTGTTCGGCCCCGAGGCCGCGGAGGCGCCGCCAGACCCGGGTCCCACGGCCGAGCAGGTCCTCCAGGAGATGGGGGGCGAGGTGTCGGACGAGAACGCCGCGCCGCTCGAGGAGGGCAAGCGCCTGACGCTGGCTCAGCGGCTGATGAAGATGTCCATCTCGGAGAAGATCAAGCTGGCGACGCTGGGCAACAAGGAGGCCCGCGGCGCACTCATCCGGGACACGAACAAGCTGGTGGCCGTGGCCGTCATCCGCAGCCCGCGCATCACCGACGGCGAGGTGCTGTCGTGCGCGGCGAACCGCGCCATCATGGAAGACGTCCTCCGCGTCATCTACAACAACCGCGAGTGGACGAAGAACATGAAGGTGAAGCTGGCCCTGGTGAAGAACCCCAAGGTGCCGCTCACCGTCACGATGAAGTTCCTGAACGTGCTGCGCGACAACGAGCTCAAGGACCTGAGCCGCGACAAGAACGTGCCCGCCGCCGTGCAGCAGTTCGCCAAGAAGATGCTGGAGAAGAAGACCACGCCCAAGCGGACCGACGACAAGTAGGCGCGGGGCAGGGGAGCCTCCGAGGAGGCTCTTCCCACCCCGGCGGGATGACTCGCCGGGGCGGGGTGAAGCTCAGGCGGCGGCTTCGTCGCTGTCCGCCACGGCGGAGGCCGGCTCTTCCAGGAGCTGCTGGGCGATGACGAGCGCCTTCTTCGTCTTCTCGCGCAGCTTCTCCTCGCTCTTGATGCGCGCGTAGAGCTTCGTCACGCGCTCGTCGTTGCGCACGGCGGTGGCCTCCAGCTCGGAGATGCGCTTGCGCAGCTCCTCGGCCTCGTCGGCCGCGCGAGTGGCCTGCTCGGACAGCTCCGCCTGCGTCTGCTCGAGCTGACCGCGCAGCTCCTCGGTCTCGCTCTGCGCGGTCTCCACCTGGGCGCGCAGGGCGTCCGACTCCTCACGCGCGGTCTGCACCTCCATCTCGAGCTGACCGGTGCGGTTGCGCAGCTCCTCCAGCTCGGCGTGGAGGCCGGCCGTCTGCGCATTCACCTGGTCCAGCTCCTCCTGGAGGGTGGAGAGCCGGGCGGTGGCGCCGCGAGCCTCTTCCTTGGAGGTGGCGAGCTGCTGGTCCACGCGCTTGCGCTCGGCCGTCAGCGTGTCCGCGCGGGTCGTGAGCGTCTTGATCTGCGCGTCGCGCCGGGCAATCTCCGACTCGCTCGAGCTGGCCTTCTGCTCCAGCTCCAGGTGCTGGTCCTTCAGCTCGACGATCTCCTGGTCCTTCTGGTTCAGCTCCGACTTGAGGCGCAGGATCTCCTTGTCGCGCTTGTTGACGGCATCGCGCAGGGCGAAGGTGTCCTTGTCGTTCTTCCCCGACGAGGCCCGCGCCGTCTCCAGCTCGGTGGACTTGGACTCGAGCTCGACCTCGAGCTCCCGCACGCGGTCCTCGGCCTGGGCGGAGGTGCCGCGCGAGTCCTCGAGGGTCGCCTGGAGCTCCGCGACCTTCGCGCGCAGGTTGCGCAGCTCGGCCGCGTCGGCGGCGGAGGTGACAGGGGCGGCCGGAGCGGTGGCCACGGGCGCGCTGACGGGGGCCCGCGCGGGCGTCGGCGGAGGTGTGCGCGCCGGAGGCGGCGCGGAGGGCTTCGCCGGCTCGATGACCTTCAGCGCGGGCGGAGGCGCGGCGGGCACGGGAACGAAGCCCACCACCGTCTTCTCGGAGTCATCCAGCGCGTCGAGCGCGTCGTCCGCATCCGAGCCGAGCGCGTCCAGGGTGGAGAAGTCCTCCTCCACGCCCAGGCCTTCCACCACCGCGTCGGGCGGTGCCTCGACGGGCTCTTCGACCAGGGAGACGGGCTCGGAGTCCAGCTCCGGCTCCGGCGAGGCCATGTCGTTGAAGGCCGCGTCCAGGTCCAGCTCTTCCCCGGCGACGGCGGGCTCCTCGCCCGTGTCCACGGAGATCTCCTCGCCGAAGTCCGCGGTCATCGGCTCATCGCCGAGCGCGTCCAGGGTGAGGCTCTCGTCCACCACGTCCTCGGAGACGGGCGGCTCCGGGAAGCCGATCAACGCCCCCACGCGCTCGGTCAACAGCTGCGCGTCCACGGGCATGGCCACGTACTCGTCGGCGTGGGCCTTCAGCTTGCGGTGCTGCGCGAAGCCATCCGGGTTGCCGACGATGACGATGGGGACATTCTTGAGGTCGTCGTCCTTCTTCAGCTTGCCGCAGATGAGGTAGCCGTTCTGCCCCGCGGACAGCTCCACCGCGAGCACGACGAGCTGCGGCCGGTCCCGGCGAATCTGCTCCACGCTGCCCTTGCCGTCCGCGGTGTCTTCAACCGTGAAGCCCCGTCCCTCCAGGACGGGACGCAGGGTGGCGGCGAGGGCGGTGTCGCTCTTTTCGACGATCAGGATTTTCTTGGACATGTAGGAACGGCCCGACCTGGGTGCGGCGCGCGCGGGCGCCACGAGTGACGGTGGCGCGCGAGGAAAGAAGCATCGTCGAGGCTATCGGCCATGTCAGGGACCGTCAAATGTTCGGGCCGTACCGAACTCCCCTGGCGGATGCGCTGCCCGGCACTCGCGGAACGACCTGCTACAGCTTCCGGAAGCAGCGCCGAGCATGTTCGCGCGCTCCAGTCCCAGGGAGTGTCCGGTACGCGTCACGCGTGTCCGCGAGCGCGCCTGGCTGGAGAGCAGCCTGGCGGCACGCCGCGAGCGAAGCGCTCAGGGGTACGAAGCCGGCTCGGCGGAGACCGCGGGGCGGACGCGCTGAGGGCGGGGGAGCGTCTGATACGAGTACTCGCCGTCGGCGGACTCCATCGGCAGCGGGTTGCTGGCCACCGCGGCCCCGCGCTCGCGCTCATCGAGCATGCGGAGGATGTCGCGCTCATCCATGTCGGTGACCATCTCGTAGATGACTTCCTGGTCCCGCCACGTGACGATGTTGAAGCCCTGCGCGGAGTCCACCTCCACCGCGGGGAGTGCCTGGGGCTTGAGGCCCTCTTCATCCGGGACGACGAAGACCCCGAGCCTGCGGCTGGGCTCACCGTCGTTGGGGAGCGTCTCGTAGCTGATGTACGCGACCTCGCGGCCATTGAGGATGGAGATGCGGCCGCCCAGGGGCTTGGCCTTGGGGAGCTGGGGCAGGGCGACGCGAGGGTCCACCTTGCCCTTGAACCACGTCTCCAGTTGCTCCGGCGCGGAGGACGCGATTTCGAAGGGGAGCCCGCGCGAGTGCCGTTTGACGATTTCGTCCCGCGCCATCCGCTGCCGCTGGGACTCGCGGAGCATCAACCAACCGCTGCCCACCGTCATCACCACCAGGGCAACGGCACCCGCGCGCAGCCAGACACCGTACTGCGCGCGGCGGTGCTCCTTGTGGAGCCCCTGGGCGATGCCCGCGCGCAAGGCCGCTGGCGCGCGCATCTGCTGCACCGAGTGTCGAGCCGCCCGGCGCAGGGCTGAGCGCATGTTCCGCTCGTCCTCCACGCGGCGCCGGCAAGGCGTGCACGCGGCGAGGTGGGATTCGAGGTCGACCCGCTCCTCCGGCTGAAATTCGCCGTCGAGGTACGGATACAGAAGCCGTTCGAGTTCCTGGCAGGTCATGGGCGCGCGGTAGGAACCTGTTTCTAGCCCGTCTTCTTCCTTTGACGATACTCTTCCAGGTTCGAAGGCGCATCCGCCGACTCACCCTCGTGCCGGAAGACGCCCTGGCCCACCGCGTACTCGCGCAGCGTCTTCTGCAGGAGCTTGCGGCCGCGGAACAGCCGGCTCATCACCGTGCCGACGGGGCACTCGAGGATCTCGGCGATCTCCTTGTAGGAGAACTCCTGGAGGTCCGCGAGGATGACCACCAGCCGGAAGTCGATGGGCAACGAGTCGATGGCGCGCAGCACGTCGTCCGACAGGAGCCGGTCGAAGAAGTACTGCTCCGGGTTGGCCGCGAAGTCCGTCGCGTCCCGGCTCACGAAGCGCTCGTGTACCGCCTCGCGCTCCACGCCCTCCACCACCGTGCGCTCCTTCACCTTCCGCCGGTAGCGGTTGATGAAGGTGTTGGTGAGGATCTTGAAGAGCCAGGCCTTGATGTTGGTGCCCCGCTCGAACTTGTCGAAGAAGCGGTAGGCCCTCATGCAGGTGTCCTGCACCAGGTCCTCGGCGTCCCGCTCGTTCTTCGTCAGCCGCAAGGCCGCCGAATACAGCGGGTCGAGGTGGGCCAGCGCCAGCTCTTCGAATTCCTGCTTCGTCCGGTTGGGTTGTCTGAAATCCAACATGTCCCGCCTTCCAAAGGCCCGAAACAAAAGGGGAATGAGTTGTCGCTTGCCCATCAATGTATGCATGGGAACAGACCCAGCAACAACCACTTCCCTGTCATACCCGCCCGTACGCTTGCTTCGGGTACGCCCTACACCGGGCCGGGTTGATTATTCCCGGCCCCTTTCAATAACGAAGGGGAGGCCGGATGTCCGTCATCCGAGCCTCCCCTCCAGGTAGGGCCTGGGCTGTCAGCCCGGTGGGCGGCCTACTTGCGGCTCATGGCCTCGGAGATGGGCACGTAGGGGTAGCCCATGTCCTTGGCGACGGCCTCGTAGGTGACGTGGCCGTTGTAGGTGTTCATCGCACGCGCCAGCGCCGGGTCCGACTTCACGGCCTCCACCAGGCCCATGTCGGCGATCTTCCGCGAATAGGGACGGGTGGTGTTGGTGAGGGCGTAGGTGGACGTCTGGGGGACGGCGCCCGGCATGTTGGCCACGCAGTAGTGGACCACGCCGTGGACGACGAACGTCGGGTTGTCGTGGGTGGTGGGCTTGCAGGTCTCGATGCAGCCACCCTGGTCCACGGCCACGTCGACGACGACGGAGCCGGGGGACATCTCCGCGATGAGCGCCTCGGAGACGAGCTTGGGCGCCTTGCCGCCGGGGATGAGCACCGCGCCGACGACCAGGTCCGCCTCGCGCACCGACTTCGAGATGTTCTCGGAGTCGGAGGCCAGCACGGTGACGCGGCCGAGGAACACGTCGTCCAGGTAGGTGAGGCGCTCCAGGTTGACGTCGAGGATGGTGACCTCGGCGCCCATGCCCACCGCCACCTTGGCGGCGCAGAGGCCGACGACACCACCGCCGATGATGACCACGCGGCCGCGGCGCACGCCGGGCACGCCGCCCAGCAGGATGCCCTTGCCACCGTGGGCCTTCTCCAGGCTCGCGGCGCCCACCTGGATGGCCATCTTGCCGGCCACCTCGCTCATGGGCTTGAGCAGGGGGAGGCTGCCGTCATCCAGCTGCAGCGTCTCGTACGCGACGGCCGCCGCCTTCTTCTTCACCAGCGTCTTCGTCAACTCGGGGTCGACGCCGGCCAGGTGGAAGTACGTGTAGATGATCTGGTTGGGCTGGATGCGCTCGTACTCGGGCGCAATGGGCTCCTTCACCTTGACGATCATCTCCGCGCGCTTCCAGACCTCGTCCGCGCTGGCGACAATCTGTGCACCGACACGCTGGTATTCAGAGTCGGGGATGCCGGAGCCGACACCAGCGTTCGTCTCGACCAGCACCGTGTGGCCAGCGCTCGTGAGCGCGCGCACGCCCGCGGGCACCATGCCGACGCGGTACTCACGGGTTTTGATCTCCTTGGGAACTCCGACGATCACGACTGCCTCCAGAGAGGGGACTCAAAAAAGCGCGCGGACCCTAACGAGGGGCCCCGAGGGAATCAAGGCATCCGCCATAGCGCGACACATGTCTCCGGTGAGCCTGGGTTACCCCTGAGGGTTGACGCGCGGCGTTCAACGCAATGCGTCTCATGGCGCTTCGACGTCGAAAGAAACAAGGGGCTGGTGGTAGTTAGCGTCCGCATGACGTCCTCGCTGAAGCTGCTGTTCGCCGACCCCAAGGGGCGGGTGATGGAGCATCCCTACCTGCTGGCCACGCTGCGCAGCGGGGAGGAGCTCGTTCCGCCGCAGGACAAGCCCATCCCGCTGCCGTCCGCGGGGAAGCTGGTCCACCTGCCGGGCAGGCTCCCGGTCGGCATCCACCCCAAGACGGGGGAGATGGAGCTGGTGCGGGAGATGAACGTGGGCGGCAAGTCGTTCATCCCCAACGCCGTCGGGGCGCTGCTGCCGCCGGGCTACACGCGGACCTTCCTGCCGGGCGAGGTGAAGGGCGACGGGCCGGTGCTGCCGCAGTGGGCGTACACGGCGGCGGCGTGGGGCAAGGACGGGCCCGTGGCGTGGGCCATCCACACGGACCGCCGCTCGCATTGGGATCCGGAGCGCTACTCCACGCCGGACATGAAGGCGCTGGTGACCGAGCACATGGCGCGCTTCCCGGACAACCGGGTGCTCAAGCAGCTGAAGACGTGCGCGCTGCTGTACCGCTGCTTCACGTCGCAGAACACCTTCTACGTCCGCGACGAGGCGGCCATCCCCGCGTCGGTGATGTGCAACGCGCGCTGCGTGGGCTGCATCTCCGACCAGCCCGCGGATGGGCCTCCGGCGTCACATGAGCGCATGGATGACGGGCCCACCGGCGAGGAGATGGGCGCCATCGGCCTGTTCCACCTGGAGAACGCGCCGGGCCGCACCATGGTGAGCTTCGGCCAGGGCTGCGAGGGCGAGCCGCTCACGCGCTGGAAGCAGATCGCGGAGGCCATCCGCTTCATGCGCGAGCGCACGCAGAAGGGCTCCATCAACATCAACACCAACGCGAGCCTCACGCGCGGGCTGGAGGCGCTGCTCGACGCGGGCCTGGACGCGGTGCGGGTGTCGCTCAACGCCGCATCGAAGGGGCTCTACGAGGCGTACTACAAGCCGGTGAAGTACGGCTGGGAGGACGTCGAGGCGTCCATCGCGCTCGCGCGGGAGCGGGGCGCGTACCTGGCGCTCAACCTGCTCCTGTTCCCGGGCGTCACGGACCGCGAGGGCGAGGTGAAGGCGCTGGAGCGGCTGGTGAAGAAGTACAAGGTGGACCAGGTGCAGACGCGCTCGCTGGCCATCGACCCGCTCCAGTACCTGGAGGCGGCGCGGGACGTGGGCGCGGGGGGCGAGGCCGTGGGCGTGCGCACGCTGCTCAACCGCCTCAAGGCCGCGCGGCCCGGACTCATCATCGGCAACTTCGCGCGGGGCCTGGAGGAGCGGGAGAACGCGGCCGGGGTCCGGTAGGGCAGGGGGGCGGGGCTCAGCCCCCCTCGTGCGGCCCGAAGGGGACGAGGACTACTCGTTCCCCGTGGGCAGCAGCTCCTTGGCCACCAGGTTGCCCATCACGGCGTCCTTGGGGATGTAGCCGTCGGCGCCCGCCTCGCGGCAGATGCGCTGGAGCTCCTCGACATTCTCTCCCGAGCACAAGAGCACCTTGATGCCCTTGAAGAGGCTGTTGCTCTTGATGAAGCGGCAGAACTGCTCGCCGTTCACGTTGGGCATCCGCACGTCCAGCAGCACCAGGTCCGGACGCGTCTGCTTCTTGAGGATGATCTTCGTGGCCTTGTCGGCGGTGTCCGCGACGTGGACCTCGAAGCCCTTGGCCACCAGGTCCGCTTCGATGATCCTCGCGGTCATCTCGCTGTCGTCCACGATGAGGATGCGCGGCTTGCGTCCCCCCGTCGTCGGCGCCGGCTTGAGCCCCCCCGAGGCGGCGGGAGCAGCGGGGGCCGGTGCGGGCGCGGCGGCGGCCGGAGGAGGCGGGACCGCGGCGGGGACACCCAGGGCCGGGGCCCCGATGAGGCCCATCACCCCGCCGAGCACGGCCTCCAGGCCTCCGCTCTTGAGGATGTAGCCATCCGCGCCGGACGCCTTCGTCTTGCCGGCCAGCTCCGCCTCCGGGATGTCGGAGTAGAGGACCAGCTTCGCGGTGACCTTCTTCTGGCGCCGCAGGTATTCGACGACATCGTCGCCGAACATCTCCGGCATGTTCACGTCCATGAGGATGAGCGCGAACGGACCCTCGGAGAGCTTCTGGTCGAGGCTCGCCAGGTCCTGAGCCCCGCTCGCCTGGTAACCGGCGGCGGTGAGGGCCCGAACCGTGAGCTCCACCAGCATCGGGCTGTCGTCAATGACCAGTACGCGCGACATCGTCCTCCTCAAGGATACAGGGTGCAACCCTACACCTTTGGTGCAGCGCGGACCATCGAAACGGCGAGCGGCCGGCCTGTATGCGGCCTCCACTTGACCGGTTTTCGTCCCCTCCGGATACTCCGTCGCCTTGACCACGACCTCGACTCCCCTCCAGCGAGCACTCCGGATGGCTCCGGACCGCGCCGTGGCCGCGCAGGCCCGGCCGGAGCAGGAGTTCTTCTGCTTCCGGGTGGGAGACCTGCGGCTCGGGGTGCCCAGCGAGAACGTCCTCGAGGTGTTCCGCGCGGGACTGCTCACCCCCCTGCCGAGGACTCCCTCCTTCATCATGGGCGTCACCGGCCACCGAGGTGAGGTGCTCCCGGTCGTCGACCTCCTGCGCTTCCTCTCCAAGGGAGAAGCGCGCATCGGCCCCCGCACACGCCTGTTCGTCGGCGTCACCGGCAGCATCGTCGCCGGGGTCGTGGCGGACACGGTGCTGGGGCTGCGGCGCATCCCCGTCGCGGACATCCTCCCGCCGCCCTTGGGGGGAGATGCCGCCGCGGAACACCTGCTCGGCGTGGTCCAGGGCGCCACCCCCCTGGACAGCATCAACCTGCTGAACTTCTCCAAGCTGCTGCAGACGGCGCGGCAGCGGGCGGTGGCTCGATGAACGACGAGTCGCTGGGCCTCGAGGAGAAGTCGGGGGACGTGGACATCCTCTTCTTCGAGATTGGTGGCGGCCTGTTCGGCGCGGACGCGTCGCAGGTGCTGAGGATCGACCGTTCGTTGCCGGAGGACATCACCCTGCCGGAGCTGGGGCGGCTGCACCGAGGCAACCGCGCGCTCGTCTTCGATACGCCCGAGGGCGAAGGGCACCTCAAGGTGGACGCCGTCAATGGCGTGCGCTCCATCCCCGTCACGCAGCTTCGCCGGATGCCGCCCACCGCGGGCGCGGCCCCGTATGCCGTCGGGGTGTGTCTGGAAGAAGCCCGCACCGTTTTGCTGATTGACCTGGTGGAGACCGCCAGGACCCAAGAAACTCAAGGAAGGCACTGACCGCAATGT
Source organism: Myxococcus stipitatus DSM 14675 (assembly GCF_000331735.1). Lineage (GTDB taxonomy): Bacteria > Myxococcota > Myxococcia > Myxococcales > Myxococcaceae > Myxococcus > Myxococcus stipitatus. The sequence continues at coordinate 4,827,958 of NC_020126.1, forward strand.
CCCTGGACACCCCGAACGAGAAGCCCGCGTCCAAGGCCCGTTCCGCCCGGAAGGCCCCGGCCTCCAAGGCGGCGGCTGCCGCCGCGCCCGCGGCCCCCCTCAAGGCCTTCACCGACACGCTGCTGACGGTGCTGGCCGGCAACCTCCAGGCCCGCGTCCCCAAGGAGCTGGTCGGCGCCGGGGGCGAGGAGATGGCCCACCTGCTCAACCAGGTGCTGGACAACTTCGCCAGCTCCGAGCACCGCAAGCACGTGGCGGCGCAGGAGATCGACCAGGCCCTGGACGCGCTCATCAGCCTGGTGCGCGAGGGCGACCTGTCGCGCTGGAACACCACCACCGAGGACCCCCAGCTGGGGCCCTTGCTGGAGGGCTTCGGCAAGGTCATCGAGACGCTGCGCACCTTCGTGCGGGAGATCAACGAGGCGGCGCTGCGGCTGTCCTCGTCCGCCAACCAGGTGCTGGCGGCGTCCACCCAGCACGAGACGTCCTCCACCGAGCAGGCCGCCGCCATCCACGAGACGACGGCGACCATGGAGGAGCTGAAGCACGCCTCCGCGCAGATCGCCGAGAACGCGGGCAGCGTGGCGCGCGTGGCCGAGGAGACGCTCGGCGCGGCGCGCGCGGGCCGGGGCGCCATCGGTGAGTTCATCCAGGCCATGCAGCAGATCCGCAGCGACGGCGTCGCGGTGGCGGACTCCATCGCCAAGCTGTCCAAGCGCGTGGAGCGCATCGGCACGGTGGTGGAGGTCATCGACGAGATCGCCGACCGCTCCGACCTGCTCGCGCTGAACGCGGCGCTGGAAGGCAGCCGCGCGGGCGAGGCGGGCAAGGGCTTCTCCATCGTCGCGGCGGAGATGCGCCGCCTGGCGGAGAACGTCCTGGACTCCACCAAGGAGATCAAGAACCTCATCACCGAGATTCGCGAGGCCACGGCCGCCGCCGCGGGCGCCGCCGAGGCGTCCAAGTCCGCCACCGAGTCCGGTGAGAAGCTGGGCGCCGTCGCCGCACAGGCCGTCGAGGGCATCCTCGCCGGCGTGCAGGAGACGAGCGACGCGGCTCGCGTCATCAACCTCGCCACGCAGCAGCAGCGCACGGCCACCGAGCAGGTCGTGGCGTCCATGGCGGAGATCGAGGACGTGACGCGCCAGACGACGCAGGCGTCGAAGCAGGCGACGGGAGCGGCCGCGGAGCTCACGCAGCTGGCCGCTCGACTCGCGGAGCTCATCAAGCGCTTCAAGGCCGACTAGCTCTTCCGGGAAGGGGAGGGTGCGCAGCACTCACCGCCCATGGACACCGAGGCACTCAAGAAATCCCTCCTGAAGAAGTTCCAGGAGGTCACGGCCGACCGCCTCCAGAAGATCCAACTGGGCGTGTTGGACCTGGAGAAGGAAACCGCGGAGCAAGCCGCGGACGACGTCGCGCGCGAGCTGCACACGATGAAGGGCGAGGCCCGCATGTTGGGCCTGGCCGCCATCGGGCAGCTGGCGCACGCCGCCGAGGACGTCCTGCGCGCCGAGCGCGAGGGACGCACCGCCACGGAGATCGCCACGGACGTCATGCTCCGTGCCTGCGACGTGCTCTCCGACCTCATCGAGGACCTGTCGGGCGCCAACCTGGGCACGTCCGCCAGCGAGGAGATGGTGCGCGCGATGGAGGGCGTCTCGGGCCAGTCCGCGCCCCCGCTCCCCGGCGCGCGCCCCGCGCCGACGCCGCCTCCCCTGCCGGTGGCCGCGCCGCCTCCCGTGGTGGCGGCCCCCGTCGCGCCGGTGGCTCACGCGCCAGCGCCCGTGGCGGCCCCTCCCGTGGCGCCGCCCGCCGCCCACGCTCCCGCGCATGCGTCGGGCAAGGGGGAGGAAGAGGCCCCCAGCGCGGCGAAGTCGGCCATCGCGGACCGCACCATCCGGGTGAACGTGGAGGTGCTGGACTCGCTGGGGCTGCTCGCGGGTGACCTGCTCGTGGAGAGCGCCCGGGGACGGCTGCGCAGCTCGGAGACGGAGGCGCTGTTCGAGCGCTTCAGCCGGCTGGGCGACCGCTTCATGCGGCTGGCGGAGCACCTGGAGCTTCCGACCGACGTCCGGACGCTGTTGGACCGCGTGGAGAGCGACCTCCACATGCTGCGCGACGACGCGTTCCGCTTCGTGCGCCGCAACGACGACGGCATCAACACGCTGCACGGCAACCTGTCGAAGATGGCGGACCACGTGGCCGAGGCCCGGCTGGTGCCGCTGTCCACCGTGTTCGACGCCTTCCCTCGCGCCGTGCGCGACATGGCGCGCACGCAGTCGAAGGAAGTGGACCTGCTCATCGAGAACGCCGACATCGGCGTGGACCGGTCCATGCTGGGCGACGTGCGCGACGCGCTGGTGCACCTGCTGCGCAACGCGGTGGACCACGGCCTGGAGTCTCCCGACACGCGCCAGCAGCTCGGCAAGCCGCTCACGGGGCGCATCCGCATCCGCGTCCGCGTGGACGGCGACATGCTCCACATCGAGGTGGAGGACGACGGGCGCGGCATCGACCCGGAGCGCCTGCGCCAGGTCGCCGTCAACAAGCGCCTCATCAACGCCGTGCAGGCCGCGGCGCTGTCGGAGCGCGAGGCCATCGAGCTCATCTTCCGTCCCGGCTTCTCCACCCGCGAGCAGGTCAGCGAGCTGTCCGGCCGCGGCGTGGGCATGGACGTCGTGAAGCGCAAGGTGGAGACGCTCGGCGGTTCCGTGGGGGTCAACAGCCGCATCGGCCGGGGCACCACCATCACCCTGCGGCTGCCGCAGTCGCTCGCGTTGATGAAGGTGCTGCTGGTGCGCCTGGGTGACGACGTCTACGGCATGCCCGCCGCGGACGTGGAAGCCGTGATGCGCGTCAAGCCGGAGGACCGGCTCGAGATTTTCGGCACCCTGGCGGTGCGGCACCGGGGCAAGCCCACGGCGCTCGTGGCGCTGGGGCCGCTGCTGGGGCTCAACGGCGGCAACCGGTTCGACCGTCCCCCCGCGGTGGTCGTCCGCCACGGCGAGGACCACGCGGCGCTCGTCGTCGACGGCTTCGTCGATGAGCGCGAAGTCGCCGTGAAGCCGTGTGGCGGTGAGTTCCTCAAGGGCGCGCCCTTCATCGCGGGCACCGCCGCGCTGGAGGACGGCCGCATCGCCGTGCTGCTGCACGTCCCGGACATCATGACGGAGGTGCGGCGCATGGCGCGTCCCGTCACCCAGGCGCCCACGGCCAAGCGGCTGCGGGTGCTGCTGGTGGACGACTCGCCCATCGCGCGCGCCACGGAAGGCGCGCTCGTCAAGGCGCTGGGCCACATGGTGGAGGAGGCCCAGGACGGCGAGGAGGCCTACGGCAAGGTGCAGAACAACAGCTACGACCTCATCCTCACCGACGTGCAGATGCCGAAGATGGATGGCTTCTCGCTCGCGCGCAGGCTGAAGTCGACGCCGGCCGTGGCGCGCATCCCCGTCATCATCCTGTCCTCGCTCGCCTCTCCCGAGGACAAGCGACGCGGGTTGGACGCGGGCGCGGATGCCTATCTCGTCAAGGGAGAGCTGGGCGTGGAAGTGCTCGCGCAGGCCATTGATCGGCTGACCTGAGGAGCGACACTTGGGCGGCACGGCGGTGATGGCATTCAGGGTGCTCATGGTGGGCAAGGGGCTGCGCGCGCTCGCGGCCCGAGGCCTGTTCGACGGCGAGTCGCTGGTCCCGGTCGGTCCCGTGGAGGTGGACTTCCCGGGCGCGCTCGTCGCCGTGCAGCGTCACTTCCCGGACGTGCTGCTGGTGGACCTCACGGGCCTGGAGGCCCTGGAGGCCATCGAGCAGGTCATGGCGGAGCGGCCCGTGCCGGTGCTCGCGCTGCACCCGGGGGTCCTCTCGGGACAGGAGGCCTTCCAGGCGGTGGCGCTGGGCGCGCTGGACGTGGCGGAGCGCCCGGCGATTCCGGGCCCCGAGTTCTGGGCCCACATCTCACGCAAGCTGGTGCTCCTGGCGCAGGTGAAGGCCGTGCGCCAGACGCGCTCGTCCTCGAAGCTGCCCCGGGAGGAGCTGCCCGCGCCTCCGTTCCCCCTGGTGGCCATCGCCGCGTCCCTGGGCGGACCCAAGGCCGTCGCCCAGGTCCTGCGGAAGATTCCACGAGACTTTCCCGCGCCCATCGCCTACTGCCAGCACATCAGCGAGGGTTTCACGGAGGGCCTCGCGCACTGGCTGACCATGGAGACGGCGCTCGGAGTGAGGGAGGCGGAGCACGGCATGTCGATGGCGCCGGGGACGGTGTACATCGCACCGTCGGGCAGTCACCTGTTGGTGAGACCCGAGGGCAGGCTGGAGTTGGACTCGGGGCCCGCGCTCCGGGGATTCCGGCCTTCGTGTGACATGCTGCTCACTTCGGCCGCGGAGTCCTTCGGCTCGCGCTGTGTCGGCGTCATCCTCACGGGAATGGGGCGTGATGGCGCGCGGGGAATGAAGGAGATCCGTGAGCGGGGAGGGCGGACCATCGCTCAGGATGAGGGGACGTCCGCGGTGTGGGGCATGCCTCGCGAGGCGGTGTTGCTCGGGGCGGCGCAGGAAGTCCTGCCGCTGGAGCGCATCGGCCCCACGTTGTTGCAGTGGGTGGATGCGTGCTGAACGTGAGCAACAAAGTGCTTCAACAGCTCGCCGCGCTCCTCTTGGAGCGTGCGGGGTTGAAGATCACTCCGGATGGCTTCCACAGCCTGCGGCTGGCCTTGTCCACGCGCATGCCGGTGCTCGGCGTGGAGGAGCCGGAGCGCTACCTCCAGCGACTGAACGGGCCCGGAGGCGAGGAGGAGCTGCGCTCGCTGCTGCCCCTGGTGACGGTGGGGCACACGGAGTTCTTCCGGGACGCCAAGCAGTTCCGCGCGCTGGAGAAGAGCGTGCTGCCGGACCTGCTCGCGCGGGCGCGGAGGGAGATGCGCAAGGTCTCCGTCTGGTCCGCGGGCTGCGCGACGGGCGAGGAGCCCTACAGCGTGGCCATGGTGCTGGCGGAGCTGGGCGCGCTCTCGGTCGAGGTGGACCTGTGGGCCACGGACCTGAACCTGGCGGCCGTCGAGGCCGCGCGTCAGGGCCGCTTCTCGCAGCGGCGCGCCATCAGCATCAACCCGGAGCGGCTCAGCCGGTTCTTCCGCCCCGTCGAGGACGGCTACGAGGCGCTGACCACCCTGCGTGAGTACATCCGCTTCGACGGTCAGAACCTGGCGGTCCCCGTCTTCGACAAGGTGGCGCTCGGCTCGCTGGACCTCATCCTCTGCCGCAACGTCATCATCTACTTCGACCTGCCCACCATCCGCGGGTTGATGGACCGGTTCCTCGCGGCGCTGCGGCCCGGGGGCCTGCTCTTCCTGGGGTACTCGGAGAGCCTCTTCAAGGTCTATGACCGCTTCGAGATGATCGAAGTGGATGGCGCCTTCGTCTATCGCCGTCCCCCCAGCGACCGGGGTGTGCGGCCGCCGCCGCTGCGCATCCATCCGTACCCTGGAACAGGGACGCAGGAGCCGCGCGCGCCGGAGCCGGAGCCGTTCTCTCCCGCCGTGTACGCGCGTCCGCCGGTGGATGGGGCGGCGCAAGGGGTTCGGCCTCGCACGGCTCCGGTGGACACCAGCGTCCGGGGGCCGGGGGCGATGTCCGGGACGTTCTCCACCGTGGGGACTCCGCCCGCGGCGTCCGCGACGGTGCCCGTCGGCACGCGGAGCAACGACCTGGGCCGGCCTCGCATCACCGTCGAGATTCCCGCCGTGGGCGCCGTGGACACGGGCCGCACGCGGCCGACGGTGGAGCTGCCCTCGGTGCAGGTGTCTCCTCGCGCCGCTTCCCCTGGCGAGCCGTCCGCGCTCGCGGCCTGGCCGAAGCTGCTGCCTCCGGCGGAGCGGTTGGCCATGGCGGTGCGGAAGATGACGCAGGGCGATTTCCCTGGGGCCATCGCGGGTGTGGAGCGGCTGCTGGTGGATGAGCCCAGTGACTTGGATGCGCTCCTGACGCTGGGGAACCTCTACTCGCTCACGGGCCGCATCCCGGAGGCGCGGGAGGCGTTCGCCCAGGCCATCCTGCGCGAGCCGCTGTGCGTGGAGGCGCGGGTGTTCGGAGGCGTGGCGGCGCTGCAGGCGGGGGAGTTGAAGGAGGCGCGCTCGGAGCTGGGCAAGGCGCTGTTCCTGGAGCCCACGCTGGCCATCGGCCACTACCTGCTGGCGCAGGTGCAGGAGCGCAGCCACGAGTCGGACTCGGCGCGCCGGAGCTATCGCAACGCGATTGCGCAGCTTCGCTTCCCCCAGCGCACCCTGGCCGGGCACTACCCGGAGATGCCCGACTCGGCGGAGGCCATCTCCCGCGCGGCGCGCTATGCACTCGCCGCGCTGGAAGAACAGCCTCCGCACTGACGGCTTGCGCCCTTCAGCTCAGGGCGCCCTTCACCTGGTCCAGCGACTTGCTCGGGTCCAGCACCGAGCTGAACTTCTCCTTCAGGTACTTCGTCGCCTGGCCACGCAGCAGCATGCCGGGGTCCGTGCCTTCACCCTCGACGGCCTTGTCGGTGATGACGAAGGACGCATCCAGCTTGATGCCCATCACCTTGCCGACAATCTTGGCGCCCTCGCCCTGCCAGTCCGCCTTCACTCCGTACTTGCCTCCCCAGTACTGAAGCAGCTGCTCGACGCGCTTCTTGACCTCCTCCTTCGGGAGGGAGTGGGGAATATCGAACTTCATCATGCCCATGGCACGGCTCCTGAGGTCGGTGTCCTGCCCAAGCGTTTACCGACGCCCGGGCCGGAAGGGAATTGCCATGTCACTTCGGGCCGAGCCGTTGTCAACAGCCTTGCTCACCGGCTCGTGCCTCCGCGCACGCGCTTGAGCTTCACGGGAGGGTCCTCCGGGCGTCCCCAACGTGCCATGTAGGGCGCCAGGTCGTACTTCTCCGCCGTGCGCGGCGAGCTCATGGGGCGCACCTTCCCCAGCACCTTGCGCTCCTGGAAGGGTCGGTCGTGCAGCCCCAGGACCCACATGAAGTTGGCGACGCTGGCCGGGTCTCTTCCATCCACCGCGTACTTGTCATTGAGGTGCGCGATGCGGCGCAGCCCTTCCTCCGGCGTCGGGCTCCACTCGAGAATCTTCTTGCCCCAGAGCATGCGCAGGTAGTTGTGGATGCGGCCGCGCTCCCGCAGCTCGCGCTGGGCCGCGTTCCACAGTCCGTCCGCCGTGTGCGCGTGCTCCATCTGCTCCAGTGAGTACAGGTGCTCACGCGCGTCTTTCTGATGCGTGCGCAGCGTCTCGCGGGCCCAGCCGGGAAGCGACTCCGTGGAGAGCTGCCGGGCCTCGGGCGTGTGGAAGCAGTAGTTGAAGCCCAGCTCGCGGCGCACCAGCAGCTCCTCCAGGAAGCTGCGCACCGCGGGGTCATCCGTGCCGCGTGCACGCAGCGCCGCCCGGGCCGCCTCGCCCGCGAAGAGGTTGCCCCAGTGGAAGAACGGCGACAGGCCGGACTGGTGCGAGCGACCCGGGTCATTGCGCTCGACGTCGTATCCCTCGAGCTTCTGGTGGAGGAAGGTGTCCAGCGCCTTCAATGCCGCCTTGCGTCCGCCGCGCTCCTCGAGCGGTGGAACCGAGTGGTCGATGTGGAAGCCCGACAGGGTTCGACGGGCCTCGCGCGCATCGGCCAGCTCGAAGCCCGGGGCCAGCGTGTGCGCGCGCACCTTGAGCGGGCGAGGGCGCAGCATGCGGCCCAGGTACTCCGGCCACAGCTTCTGGAGCTTCGGCCGCAGCGTGTACGCGCCCGCCTGGAGGGTGGCGATGCGCTGCATGGGCACGACGCAGGACGCGTCCACCGCGAACAACGGAACCTCCAGCGTCCTGGCCGCACCGCGGAGGTGCCCTGGGATGATGTACGTGGGGAAGAAGTCGGACACGACGGCGGCGGCGCGCCGGCCCAGCTCCGCGATGCGCGCCACGTGCTCGCGGGGATGGCGGGGCAGCTCCAGCCAGTAGGGAATCCCTCGGGAGGCGAGGGCCTGCGCCAGGTCCGCCATGCCCTCCAGGGCCCAGGCATGAAGCCGGTCCGAGGCATGGGGATGGTCCGGCCTCAGCGCCTGGTACACCACCACGGGAAGACCCAGGAGGTTGCCCAGGGCGATGGCCGTGTCGAGCGCGTGGTTCTCCTCGGCGCGATGGTTGACCATGCACCAATACAGGACGAAGTCTCTCCCCGAGGCGGGGAGGGGCACGTCCTTGACGACGATGACTCGAGCGGAATCGACGGCGAGCTCGGACCACGAGAACCCGTTGGGCATGATGAGCAGGGATGCGCGGAGCAGTCAGGCGTCGCGGAAGAATTGAAGCACGTGTGCAGGAATGCCGTGCTTGTGACGGTTGGCTTGCATGGAGCGAGGTGGGAGTGACAAGACGCGTCCAAAAAACACCATGGAGACAAGGGTTATGGTCTTCTGGCGGGCGGACCCAAGGAGTCCTTGCGTGTCATCTCTGAGAAACTGGCTCTGCATCCCCACCGTCCTCACGCTCGTGCTCTCACTCCCCGAGGCGGCGCGTGCGCAGGCCGGCACGTCGTACCCCATCACGGAACCCTCCCAGGCGCAGCCCGCGTATCCGCCCCAGGACGCCGCGCCCTCGCGAACCGACGAGTCGCAGCCGCTCCCACCAGAGGAAGGTTTGCCCAGGGTTCCCACCTCGGCGGAGCCCCACTTCGAGGACCCGCCGCAGCAGGGCTTCGAGCGCCCCATCTCCGCGCAGCCGGACCCGCACGCTTCCTCCGACCCGGCGATGGATGGCGCGCCGCCCCCGCGAGACGGGCCCCTGCCGATGGATGCGCCCAAGGCCGAGCCCCTCCCCACCGTGATGCAGGAGTCGACGCGTCCGGTCCTGACGCCGAACTCGGCCCTGCCGCCGCCGCACGTGGACAGCGGCATCCTGTTGGACGGTCAGCCGCGCATCGGCCCCTTCCTGTCCGGACCGGGCAGCTTCCGCTTCATCGCCCACCACACCACGCTCGGTGCGCTGGGCGGCTTCTTCACCCAGGCGTTCGCCAATGACTTCAGCTTCGACAAGAGCTCTCGCGAGGCGATGCTCGCCGGCACGCTGATTGGCGCGGGCCTGGGCTTCGGCGCCTCGGCGTGGTGGCAGTTCAACAACTGGGTGGACCGCCCGATGGCGAACTTCAGCATGCACAACTCCTTGGTGGGAGGCATGTTCATGGCGGGCTTCATGGACCTGTTCACCCAGGACCCGGGCGTGCTGACGTGGTCCGCGTTCCTGGGCGCGGAGCTGGGCGCGTGGCTCACCGCGGGGCTGGGCACGGGGCAGTTGCCGCTGAATGACGGCCTCCTGATGGCGTCCGGCGCGGGCTGGGGCGCGGCCTATACGGCGCTGCTGCTGGCGGTCGTCCACTTCTCCGGCTCGGACATCTCCGGCAAGACGTGGCGAGACGCGTTGCTGCTCGCGCCGGGAATCGGAGCGGGGGCGCTGGCGCTGGCCACGATGCGCTACAACCCGACGCCGTCGCAGATTCTCCGCGCGGACCTCTTCGGCTCCGGGGTGGGCGCGGCGGTGCTGCTCATCTCCGGCCTGGTGCTGGGTGGGTTCGACCAGTCCACGCCGTACGTGCTGTCGTTCCTGGGCTCCGCGGGCGCCATCACCACGGTGAGCCTCCTGTGGGAGGAGAGCGTGGACCCTTCGTCGTTGAGGTCGACGAGGGGCTCGGCGAAGGACCGGCCGTACCGCAACGTCTGGTGGTAGACGAGGCGTAGGGCGGACGAGCGAGCGTCCTGGCAAGGTGGCGGAGACGACACCACCTTCCCGGCGACATGGCGCGCGTCCATCCCTTCCCGGCCTTGCTGCCCTCTCTGGCTCGGACTCTCGAGCCCTCTGGTGTCGTGCCGCGTGGAAACGCGGCGCCCCAACCGGCTCATGTCCGGCCTCTGCTGGAGGCGGCGAATCCCTCGGCGGAGCTTCGCCGTCAGCGGGAGTCGGGGGTGTTGCTGATAGACGCCCGGCCCTCGCTGTACGTGGTGGAGGTCCACAGTCAGGCGGGCAAGCTGGGAGGCCCGCCTGTGCGCTACCTCCTCTGCGGGCTGCGGCCCGATGGCGGCGTGCCGCTGGAGCACGACCCGTATCGTCCTCGTGCCTGGGAGGTCGAGCCCGCCGTCACCCTCACCGCGGACGACCACGGTGTCTTCCGGGGGCTCCTGGCCGAGGCGAGTGAGCGAGCGGCTCCTGTCTGGGAAGGGGAGTACGACGGTCGCCTGCTCGTGCTGCGTCGAATCGAGCCCTCGCCCGTGTCCAAGCGCATCCAGGCCGTGCTGGACGAGGCGCCCATGCGCCCGCTCACCGCGCTGGCCGATGCGGGGCCGACGCTGGCGGCCATCGTGCCGCTGTCGGACCCGGGCCTGGAGTTGCTGCCCGTGCACCGCGCGCTCAAGGGCGTGGGGACGTTTCGGGAGGAGACCTTCCTCACGCTGGTGACGGCGTACGCACGTGTCTACGAATTGGATGAGCCGCTGGATACACCTCGCGGATTGGTGGCCGCGCGAGAGCGACTGGCGACGCTCATCAGCGGGCACCACGCGGTGCTGCTCGTGTTGCCCGGTGGCCGCGGCCGCATCCTGCGCTTCCGACAGGGGCTGGACCTGGCGCACTTGAAGGGCGCGCCTCGCAACCCGACGTTGCGAAGTCTGGACCTGGCCTTGCTCAACGCGCTGGTGCTCAGGACGGTGCTCGGCATCCAGGAGCCCGAGTCACCCGGGCATCCACAGGTCTTCCCCGTCGAAGGGCTGCTACCTCTGGTGAAGGGCGTGGAGACGGGGACGTTCCAGGTGGGCTTCGCCCTCAACCCTCCGCCGGTGTGGGAAGTGCGAGCCGTGATGGAGGCGCAGGCCACGTTGCCTCCGAGGACGCTGCGGGTGGAGCCGATGCCACCCGCGGGCCTGTTGTATCTCGACACGGACGCGTGACGGCTGGACGCGCGCTTCGCGTCGAGGCTCAGGGAATGGGTTCGCTGGCCACGACGGGAGGCAGTGTCCCCTGCGCGTCGCCGTGCGAGGCGCCACCCATGAACAGGGGCGGTGCTTGCGCCATGAGGTGCTCGAGGTCTTGTTCGGCCTGCTTCGCCGAAGGGTGTCCATGGTGCGAGTAACACTGGGCGCGAGCATGCAATTGGACGCTGTCCCAGATGGTGTGGGGTTCGATGGGTTGGAGCGCGGAGACACACAGGCCCAACCAGTCCACGACGAGGGAGAGCTCCACCCGCGTCTCCTGCCTCGCGATAGTGAAGGCGTCCGCGGCGAAGGGCAGGGCGAGGGCGTCGAAGAGCCTCTTGCCCAAGGCCTTGTCGGCGCGTGCGATGTCGACGAGCTCGGGGAAGACGCGGCGAGGAACCTCTGAAGCCGTCCACGGGGTCCGCCGCATGGCGATGAGCGCGCGCTCGAAGTGCGACGTGGCCACCTCGCGTTGGCCGTTGCGCACCTGGTAGAGCCCCTCCAGCAGGTCCACCTCCACGGGCAGCGTTGAGCGCATGGGCTCCAGGTGGCTCAGGACCTCGGCGTCACCCGCGTTCGCGAGCACGCTCGCGATGGCGACCTGCTCCAGGGGGCCTCGGGGCTCCCAGCGCTCCTTCTTCCAGCGCGCATGGGCCTGCGGGAGCTGGTTCTTGGAATAGGCCTCGATGAACGCCCGTCGTGCCTGCGTCGAGGACGGGAGGGGGGCGCTTCTGCGCGAGGGCGGGACATTGTTCCACGCGCGAAGCTGCGCGACGCGCTCCCAGTCCACCGCTCCCTGAATCGCGGGCTGGCTCGTGCCCGCGGCATGGGACTCATTCCAGAGTGCGTCGATGGAGAAGCCCGCCTGTCGTCCCAGGCTGCGTGCGAAGGCGAACTCCATGAAGGACAGGTCATCGGTGTTGATGAAGTCCTGGCTCACCTCCGCGACGGACGTGGTGAATGCAGGGGTGGCCACGAAGCGCGCGAGGACACCTTCGACTTCGTCGGTGCGCCAGGTGGCGCGCAGCGCGGAGCGATAGGGCTCTTCGGCCATCCGGGCCTTCAGCTGGGTGACGTCATGGACGAGCGGCTGTCGCGTCGCCACCAACAGCAGGTCTCCGTGGTGGACCTGCCACGTCTCCACGAACTCGAACTCCGAGGCCAGGGTCGCGTAGGCGCTCTGGACGGTGTGCGCATCCACCTCGTACGCCTGGAGCCACTGCACGAAGATGCCGCCATCGGAGAGGCGCTGCTCCACGGCTTGATAGAAGTCTCGCGTGAAGAGGCTGGAGATGCCCGCGCGGTAGGGATTGGAGGGCTCCGAGAAGATGATGTCGTAGCGCTGTCGCGAAGTGAGCAGCACCTCCCGCGCATCCGCGATGACGGTGTGGACCTTCGGGTTGTCCATCGCGTCGGCGTTGACCGCGTGGCAGCGGCGGGCGACCTCGAGGATGGCGGGCTCGATCTCCACCACGTCCACCTGCTCCATCCGGGGAATCGCACCCAGCCACCCCGCGGTGCTGCCGGTTCCAAGGCCGATGATGAGTGCGTTCCGGGGGGCGGGATGCAGCAGCGCGGCGAGCAGGCCACTCATCACCTGCGTGGGCGCATCGCCGATGGTGTTTCCATCCACCTTGCCGTTGACGATGAAGGCCAGGCCATTGGCCGCGCTCAGCGCGACGCTGCTCTCGACACCGTCCTGCTCCCAGACGATGTCCCGGGATTTCTCGCGCAGCCAGGCGTCGATGTGATTGAGGCTCGTCTGGTTGAGCTCGGAGCGGCCCGCGCCGATGCTCCCATGCCGCCACGCCGCCGAGGGCCCTCGCGCGGACAGCAACACCAGCGCGAGCACCGCGACGGACACGGGGACGAGCAGCGCGCCCTTGATGCGCTCGAGACGCAAGGACAGCGTCGCTGACGCCAGTCCCAGCACGGCGAGGATTCCGGCGATGAGCTGCCAGGTCACCGGCGCGGTCATCAGGGGAATCACACCGAAGCCACCCGCGAGCGAGCCCACGATGGAGCCCACGGTGTTCCACGCGTAGACCTGGCCCACGTGCTTGCCCACGTCCTGGCTGCCCTTGCCGACGAGCGCGAGGAGCAGCGGGAACTGGATGCCGGAGATGAACGCCGCGGGCAGGATGACGACCGCCGCGACCAGGGCCCAGCTCAGCATCATCCCCCCGAAGCCCAATCCTCCCAGCGGGCGCAGCAGGGCGGCGACGATGGCCAGCCGGTCACCCAGCGCGAAGGGCAGGGCGATGAAGAACGCCTCCGCCGCGCAGGTGAGGGCGAAGCCGGACAGCGTGGCCGCGCGGTGACGGAAGGCGATGGAGTAGGCCGCGCCACCCAGGCCGATGCCGAGCAACGCCATCGCGAGGATGAGGCCGAAGGTGAAGGTCGTCCCGCCGAGGATGGGCCCGAGCATCCGGTACCAGACCAGCTCCATCAGCAGGAACGCGAAGCCGACCACCAGCGCGGCCCCGCGCGCGAAGTGCGGCGAAGTGCGCGAGTCGGAGGGCCGCGGGGTCATCACCGGCTCGGCGGCGGGGGCTGGAGGCGTCTCGACCTCGGTGCGGGCCACGGGCGCACTCTCCATGGACCGGCTCACGCTCCGAGCGGCGATGGCGATGGCGGCATTGAGGAGGCACGCGAGCCACAGCGTGGTGCGGTTGCCGTACACCTCCAGCAGGATGAAGGTGGAGAGCGCCGCGCCCGTGACGGCTCCCAAGGTGTTCACGCCGTAGAGGAGGGCGAGGTGCCGTCGGTTCGGGTCCGCGTCCAACTGCACGGACCTCGCGGCGGCGGGGAGGGTTCCTCCCATCAGCACCGTCGGGACCGCCAGCACGAGCGCCGAGAGCACCAACCTCACCACCGAGCCCAGGGCGAGACCCAGGCTGGTCGTCCCACCCACGCCGATGTAACCGGCGCGCGCCAGCTCGACGAGGAAGGGGCTCAGCGCCGCGCTGCCCGCGATGAGCAGCTCCAGGTTGGCGTAGAAGTTCAGGGGCCGAGGGTTCCGGTCCGCACGCGCCCCCAGGAGGACTCCGCCCAATCCGAGCCCCGCCATGAAGATGGCCAGCACGGCCGCGGAGGCCGCGGTGCTCGCGCCGAAGATGAGGCGGAACTCCCGAAGCCAGACCGTCTGATACACGAGGGCGCACAAGCCCGAACCGAACAACAGCGGCGCAACCTTCGACACGCGCGAAGTCATCAAGCGATTCTCGGGTGGGAAGGACAGACCTCGTTGAATGAGCTGTCCTGCCAACAAGCCTCGCAGAGATGGACGCGCCTTTTCCAGACCCGCCACGCCCGCCCCGCTCGTGTCTCGCACGACAGGGCAGGGCGCGGCTCGAGCCTGGGTTTACGGCGCCACGGGCGGGGTGGACTCGACCCCGGCCTTGGCGCTTTCTTCCTCCGCGGAAGGCTCTGGTGCGGCGCGTCGCTCCTCGCGGCAGAACGCCAGGCGCTCCTTGATGACAGACAGCGGCACGGCCATCTCGAGCGTGAAGGAGCTGCCGTCGGGCTTCACCTTGGCGAAGTCGAGCAACTGCGCGAGCTCCTTCTCACCCTGCGCCTGCGCCTGGATGCGCGCGAGGGACATCGCGGCGCCCAGGGACTTGCCCAGGTCCGTCACCTCGTCCGCGTTGGCGCCCTGGATGTCGGCCACCAGCGCCACATCCGACGTCGCGTCCAGGTGCAGCTCCACGTTCTGCGCCACGTTGCGCAGCCGCTGGGCCAGCGCCGCCTGCTCCGGCGGGAACAGCCGGGAGATCATGTCCACGGACAGCACGCCATACATCTCTCCGTAGGTGCTGTTCTCGGAGATGGCGGGGGGCTCGTCCGGGCCTCGGCCCTCGACGCGGTCGATGGTGGCCTTCACGTCATCCGGCGACCGGCCCATCACGATGAGCTGGTTGTTCCACGTCCCGATGGCGGACGGCTCCCGGCGCTTCACGGTGGTGCCATTGGCGCCCTGGGTGGTCTCGCTGGGCTCGTACACGCGGGCATTCTCGCCGTAGTTCGACGACACGCCGTCCTTCATCAGGTCCTTGAAGCGGGCGTTGGAGAAGTCGCCCGACAGCATCAGCCCTTCATCGGTGATGACCAGGCGGTCCAGATCCTTGAGCGGGTCCACGCCGCTCTTCTCGCGGAACTCCTGGAGCTGCTTGCCCCCGTCCCGCATCATGCAGTCCAGGAGCAGCTCACCCACGGGCGAGTGCCGCAGCGCATTTGCCTCGATGACCACCGCGGTCTTCCCCTTGCCGCGAGGAAGCGCCGCGAGCACCGGGTCCTTGGGACGCGGGCGCTCGGCCGGGGCGCCGGAGTCGGAGACCTCCGCCACGGGCATGACGTGCGTCCGGCGCCGCTCCGCGCGCTCGCGCTCGGCGGTGCGCATCCGACGTGGGAAGTCCACCTTGAGTGCTTCGACCTCCGGCATCTCTCCCTGTCCGGCGACCATCAACAGCGCGGCGAGAGCCAGCAGCGCCGCCGCCACCACCAACCACACCCGCCGCTTCTGACGCTTCTCCATGTCAGTAATCCTTCCCTTCGAACCGCCAGAAACCCACCGCGAGCACCCCCAGCCCGAACACGAACACTCCCACCAACAGCGTCCCCAGCGAGCGGACCTCCAGCGGGGTGGACGCCGCCATGTCGCCCGCGGCCTCCGCCAGCGAGGACAGACGGGGGAGCAGCAGCGTCACCCCCCGGAAGGCCGCCCGGCTCACGCCCGACTCGAAGAAGTTGGAGATGGTGTGCCGGTGGCCCGCGATGATTCCACCCACCAGGCACAAGCCCCCCGCCGCCGCGCACAGCGCCGCGCTGCGCACCACCGTGGCCGTGGTCAACATCACCGCGTACACCGCCGCGAAGCCCACGCACGCAAGCAGTCCCGAGACCAGCGGCCCCACCGACCAGTACCCCGCCTTGACGCCGAAGATGAGCACCAACCCCGTGGTGCCATACAGCGTGCCGCCCAGCGCCAGCGTCATCACCCCCAGGAACGTCCCCGCCAGCAGGTGCCAGCGCTGGATGGGCAGCGCGAGCAGGTGCTCGATGCGCCCGGGAGACATCAGGCTCGGCGCGAAGTCGGAGCACGCGACGATGCCGAACAGGATGCCGCCATAGAACACGATGAACGCCGCCGCCTGGTACACGGGCCGCAGCGCCATGTCGACGGATTGGATGTTCGAGTTGATCTCCTCGCCGAACAGCCGCGAGGCCGCCAGCGCCCCATCGATGACCTCCAGGCGCAGGCTCAACGCGACCACCGCCAGCACCAGCGTGATGCCCGCGAGGAAGGCCAGGATGAACTTGCGGGCCACGGCCTCTCGCAGCACGTACCCCGCGATACCCAACACCGGCTTCATGCCGCCACCTCTGCCCGCCCCGGCTCGGAGCCCATGGTTCCCAGCAACACCGCCTCCAAGTCCATTCCGTCCCGCCGCAGCTCCACCAGCAGTGCCCCGCAGGCCCTCGCCCGGTCCAGCGCCGCGTTGAGCGCCCCCGGGTCCGGGGCCTCCACGTGATACAGGCCATCCGCTCGGGCCGGCACGAAGCCCGCGCCCGTCAGCCCCTCCGCGTTGGCGCCCGGCGCGAAGCGGGCAATCCACCGGGACTCACCCCGCACCAGCTCGTCCAGCCGGCCCTCTCGCACCACGCGCCCTTGCGCCAGGATGGCGACCCGGTCGCAGATGCGCTCGGTCTCCGCCAGCAGGTGGGAGTTCAGGAAGAGCGTCGTGCCCCGCTGGACCTCCTCCTGGAGGATGCGCCGCACCTCCATGCGGCCCATCGGGTCGATGCCGTCCGTGGGCTCATCCAGCACCAGCAGCTCCGGCTTGCCGATGAGCGCCGCGGCCAGGCCCAGCCGCTGCCGCATGCCCTTGGAGTAGCCGCCAATCTTGCGCGACACGGCGTCCGAGAGGCCCACCCGCTCCAAGAGCCGCAGGTCGCCCGCGGCGTCGGGAGGCAGGCTCTTGAGCCGACCCACCATGGCGAGGAACGCGGTGGGCATCCACGACCCCGGCAGGTGCAGCCGCTCTGGCAGGTAGCCGATGCGCGCGCGAATCCGGGCGTCCTCGGGGGAGCCTCCCAGCACTCGCACCGTGCCCTCGGTGGGCTGGACGATGCCCAGGATGCTCTTGATGAAGGTCGTCTTGCCGGCGCCGTTGGGCCCGATGAGGCCGAAGGCGCTGCCTCTGGGAACGACCAGGTCCATGCCCTGAAGGGCGATGCTGCCGGTCTTCCGGAAGGCGCGGCGATACGTCTTCCGCAGGTTGCTGACTTCGATGGCAGGTGCGCTGTTTGTCACGTTCACGACTGTAGACGAGCGACCCGGCCGGCGATTGCCGTCGTCGCGGGGAGAGGGCAGGGTGGCGGGGAAACCACGGTGGCAGGGCCCCGCGGCCACGGTTTCGCGGCGCTGGGTAAGGCCTTTCGCACGCCTGGGGTGCCTGCCGCGACGCGACACCTCGTCGTTTCGGGCCCTTGCGCGATTCACCTTCTGTGGTCCGGCCCGTGCAGAACGCGGGGCACACCCCACTTCTGGAGGAGACACGGATGACGTACGAGGATCGCATCGAGCAGCAGCGCGAGGAAGCCCGCCGGGAACTGGTTGCCGCGGAGCTGGAGCTCGCGTCCGGGACCGAGGCGGCGCGCGTGCGCTACGCACGGGCACTGCACGAGGCGGATCTCGCGGAGGCCCGGGCGCAGCGCCAGGCCCGGGAGCGTCAGCGCCATCAGTTGAGCTGGCGGCTCGCCGCAGGGTGAGCAGCCGGGCGGCCCCACGGAAACGATGAAGGCCGGGCGGCGCCGGTTTATATCGGCGTCCATCATGGCCCATCCCGTCCACCGCCCCCGCCGCCTGCGCCGTTCTCCCGTCCTGCGAGAGATGGTGCGCGAAACGCGGCTCGACCCGGGGGACTTCATCTATCCCCTCTTCGTCGTGGAAGGCCGGGACGTGCGCCGTCCCATCGCCTCCATGCCGGGCATCTTCAACCTGTCGGTGGAGCACGCGGTGGCGGAGGCCCGCCTGGCGAAGTCCCTGGGCGTGCCCTCCGTCATCCTCTTCGGGATTCCCGACCACAAGGATGCCCGGGGCACGCAGGCCTACGCGCGCGACGGAATCGTCCAGCGCGCCATCCGGGAGATCAAGGCCGCCGAGCCGGACCTCCAGGTCATCGCCGACGTGTGCCTCTGCGAGTACACGGACCATGGCCACTGTGGCGTGCTGGAGGAGGGCCACGTCGTCAACGACGCCACGCTGCCCCTGCTCGCGCAGATGTCCGTCACCTGCGCGCAGGCCGGCGCGGACATCATCGCCCCGTCGGACATGATGGACGGGCGGGTGGGGGCCATCCGCCGCGCGCTCGACGAGGTGCGCCTGACGGATATCCCCATCCTCTCCTACGCGGCCAAGTACGCCTCCGGCTACTACGGCCCCTTCCGCGAGGCCGCCCAGAGCACCCCCAAGTCGGGTGACCGCCGGGGCTACCAGATGGACCCGGGCAACGTGCGGGAGGCGCTCAAGGAAGTGGCGCTGGACGTGGAGGAGGGGGCCGACATGCTCATGGTCAAGCCGGCGCTGGCCTACCTGGACGTCATCCGGGCGGTGCGGGAGCGCTTCGACCTGCCCCTGGCCGCCTACAACGTCTCCGGCGAGTACGCCATGCTCAAGGCGGCCGGCCAGAATGGTTGGATTGACTACGAACGGGTGATGCTGGAGACGCTCACCGGCATCAAGCGGGCGGGGGCCGACCTCATCATCACCTACCACGCGCTGGAAGCCGCGAAGCTCCTGTAGGCAACAGCACGAGCGCCCGCGCGCGGGATGCCGCTTGATCCTCCGCGGGCGTTGCGTCCAAATAGCCCGCGCACGATGCCCACCAAGAAGAAGCGTCCCAGACGCAGGTCGGAGAAGCCCCCGCCCCCACGACGGCGCGGTTCGGCTCAGCGCCGCGGCACCCAGCGCGCCCCCGTGGTTCGTACTTCTGTTTCGTTGCAGTACAAAGTGGTGGAGCTGTCCACGGTGGACGAGGGCGCGATGGAGCGTGCCCTGAACGAGTGGACCGCGAAGGGCTGGAACCTGGACGGCGTGCAGTTCGCGATGCGCGAGTCCTCCAAGCGGCCGGCCATGGCGTTCATCTTCTTCACGCGCGAGGGCGTCGCGGCCGAGTCGGACCAGGACTCGGCGCGGGCAAAGCTCTTGAGGCTGTCGGAGTCGGGGTCCACGGCGAGGATGGCGTGGGCCTCCGAGTCGGAGCCTCGGCCTCCGTTCCATCCGCTGAGCGCGCATGAGCGGCTGGCGCGGCTGGCGGGAATGGATGAGCCGGAGCCTCGCGAAGAGGGCCTCACGCTGGAGCCCGAGGAGTGAGCGCGCCCCGTGAGCGGGTCCTCATGGCGGCCAGCCGAGGCGGAGGGCGCGCGCTGCGGCTGGTGGTGCATGACGCCGAGCCGGGCTCGCCCTATCCGAAGGCCTCGCTGTGGCTGCGGTTGGGCGCGCGCATCGTCGACGTGGCGGTGGCGTGGGGCCTGTACGTGGTGTGTGGCGCCGCGGGCTCGGTCGTCGCGCTGCTGTTCCTGCTGCTCGCGGATGGGATGATCCAGGGCCAGAGCGTGGGCAAGCGCATCTTCGGCGTGAAGGTGATGCATCTGCCGACGCGCTCGGCGGCGCGGCACCGCGACAGCACGCTTCGCAACGCACCGCTGGCGCTCATCGTCCTGCTGGGAATGATGCCGGCGCCGCTGGGCGCGGTGGCGGCCGTCGCGGGGCTGGTGGTGATTGGCGGCATCGAGGCGTGGCGCGTGCTGAGAGACCCGCTTGGTTGGCGGCTCGGCGACACGTGGGCCCAGACGCAAGTGGTGGATGGGAAGGTTGTGGCCGGCGCAACCGTTGCAGCTCGCGACCCGGTGGCGCACCAGCGTGCGCCGGGGCGGCTCATGTCCGCGGCGAAAGTCCGTCGCGGTCGTTCGTTGAAGAAGAGAAGGGGGCTCCCGTGCGCATCGCGCTGACCCACAATCTCAGGTTGTCTGATTCGGAAGAGGAAGCGGAGTTCGACACCCAGGAGACGGTCAACGCGCTGGCCGCGGCCATCGAGCGGCTGGGACACCGGCTGGAGCGCTTCGAGGTGAGTGGCCCCGCCTCGCGCACCGTGGCGCGGCTGGAGGCCTACAGCCCGGACCTCATCTTCAACACGGCCGAGGGACGCCGGGGCCGCTTCCGAGAGGCGTTCTATCCCGCGCTCTTCGACGAGCTGGGCTTCCCGTACACCGGCTCGGACCCGTATGCGCTGGCGGTGACGTTGGACAAGCAGCTCACCAAGCTGGTCCTGTCCAAGCAGGGCATCCGCACGCCGGGCTGGCAGTACGTGGAGAAGCTCAACGAGCTGGTCGCGGAGAACCTGCGCTTCCCCGTCATCGTGAAGCCCAACTTCGAGGGCTCCTCGAAGGGCATCACCCAGGACTCCATCGCGGAGACCCTGGACGAGGTGCGCCTCAAGGTGGCCTCCGCGCTGGAGAAGTACCCGTCGGGTGTCCTGGTGGAGGAGTTCATCCCGGGACGCGACTTGACGGTGCCCTTCCTGGCGGCGGTGGACAACGACTACGACGGCGTGCTGACGCCGGTGGAGTACGTGGTGGACCCGGCCGTCACCGCGGGCCGCCGGTACGCCATCTACGACTACGAGCTGAAGACGAAGAAGGAGAACGCCGTCTCCGTGCTCGCGCCCGCCCGGATTCCCGCCCGCACGGCGGAGGACATCCGGAAGATGGCGCAGAAGATCTACAAGGCGCTCGACTGCCGCGACCTGGGCCGCATCGACTTCCGGCTCAGCGACGCGGGCGTGCCGTACTTCCTGGAGATCAACGCGCTGCCCAGCCTGGAGCCGGGGGCGGGCATCTACGCGTCCGCGGAGCTGGACGGACTGCACCTGGACGGAGTCATCAACTCCATCATCCAGAGCGCGGCGCGGCGCTACAAGATCAAGGACTCCGCGCGGCGGCAGGGCAAGCCCGCGCGCAAGACGGGGCCGCTGCGGGTGGGCTTCACGTACAACGTGAAGCGCGTGAAGCCCAGCGCGCATGGGGAGTCGGTGGAGGACAGCGAGGCGGAGTACGACTCGCCCAACACGCTCCAGGCCATCCGCGAGGCGATTGCCTCCTGGGGCCACGAGGTCATCGACCTGGAGGCCACCGCGGAGCTGCCCACGGTGCTGTCCAGCACGCCGCTGGACATCGTCTTCAACATCGCCGAGGGCTTCAAGGGCCGCAACCGCGAGAGCCAGGTGCCCGCTATGCTGGAGCTCCTGGACATCCCGTACACGGGCAGCGACCCGGCCACGCTCTCCATCGCGTTGGACAAGGCGCTGGCGAAGAAGATCGTCCGCCAGGCCGGCATCCTCACGCCCAACTTCCAGCTCATGGCCACGGGCAAGGAGCGGCTCAACAAGGAGTTCACCACCTTCCCGCTCATCGTGAAGCCGGTGGCGGAGGGCAGCTCCAAGGGCGTTGTCACCAAGAGCGTCTGCCACAGCGAGGCGGAGCTGCGCGAGGTGGTGCGCGAAATCGCCAGCAAGTACCAGCAGCCCGCGCTCATCGAGGAGTACATCGGCGGGCGCGAGTTCACCGTGGGCCTGCTCGGGGAGCGGCGTCCTCGGGTGCTTCCGCCCATGGAGATTGTCTTCCTGGACAAGGGCGAGAAGAACCCCGTCTACAGCTTCCAGCACAAGCTCGATTGGACGGACCGCATCCGCTACGACGCGCCCGCCAAGATTGAGCCCGCGCTGCTGGAGAAGCTGCGCACGGCCGCGCGCAGCTCGTTCATGGCGCTGGGGTGCCGCGACGTCGCGCGCATCGACTTCCGCATGGACGACAAGGGCCGCATCTACTTCATCGAGTGCAACCCGCTGCCGGGCCTCACGCCGGGCTGGAGCGACCTGGTGCTCATCGCCCAGGGCGCCGGCATGGACTACCGCGCGCTCATCGGCGAAATCATGGCGCCCGCCATCCGCCGCTACAAAGAGCGCGAGGCTCGCCGGGCCGCCACCGAGCACGCCTCCACCGTGATTCACAAGGTGGCCTCGCTGGATGAGCCGGGGGCGATGTCCGCGCCCGCTCCGTCCGCCAGCGCGCCGCCCGCCGCGAGCCCCCATGGCAACGGCGGCAACGGCAACGGCGGCACCAGCTCCGCGGGGGCCTCGTCCTCCGAGGGGGCTCCGCGCATCGAAGCCAAGGCCTGAGCGCCTCACCCCCGAGCGGCCCCCAAGTTCCCGGGGCCGCTTGGAGTCTCGGGGGCCGTTCCACCGTTCGCCTGCCCGAAGATATTACGCGCGCGGAGTGGTTGACGGTGGGTGATGGTCCGCTAGTGTGGCCGGCATGGTGCACATCCCCGAGTACAACGGACCGCGGGTTCGCGCCCGAGAGCTGGGACTTCCCTTGGGGCGCTTCAAGCCCGGGAAGTACAACGCCATCACCGACGTGGATGGCATCCTCGTGGGCCACTGCACGCTCATCCAGGGGGAAGGCCCCCTGAGACCGGGCCATGGGCCGGTGCGCACGGGTGTGACGGCCATCCTGCCGAACAACGGCAACATCTTCATGGAGCGGATGACGGGCGGAGGCTTCGTGCTCAACGGCGCGGGCGAGGTCTCCGGCATGACGCAGCTGATGGAGTGGGGGCTCATCGAGACGCCCATCCTCCTGACGAACACCATGGCGGTGGGCGCGGTGTCGGACGGCGTGGCGCGCCACCTGGTGGAGCGCTACCCGGGCATCGGCGACGAGCACGACGTCATCATCCCCATCGTCGGCGAGTGCGACGACTCCTGGCTCAACGACATCTCCGGCCGGCACGTGCGCGAGGAGCACGTCTACGAGGCCATCCGCAACGCGGCCTCGGGCCCGGTGGCCGAGGGCAACGTGGGCGGCGGCACCGGCATGGTGACGTGTGACTTCAAGGGCGGCATCGGCACCGCGTCCCGCAAGCTGCCGGAGGTGCTGGGGGGCTACACCCTGGGCGTCCTGGTGATGTCCAACTTCGGGAAGATGCACAACCTGCGCGTCGGCGGCCTCCCGGTGGGGGAGGTGCTGGCGGAGAAGTTCAAGGGCGCCCCCAAGCGCGGCACCACCTACGGCTCCATCATCGCGGTGGTGGCCACGGACGCGCCCCTGTTGAGCCATCAAATCAACCGCTTGTGCAAGCGGGTGGGCCTGGGCATCGGCCGGGTGGGCAGCTACGCCGCGCACGGCTCGGGGGAAATCGTGGTGGGCTTCTCCACCGCGAACATCATCCCGCGTCGCACCCAGAAGATGGTCTACAAGCTGAAGCTCCTCTTGGACCAGCGGCTGGACCCCCTCTACGAGGCGGTGATGGAGGCCACCGAGGAGGCCATCCTCAACGCCATGTGCATGGCCACCTCCATGACGGGCGCCAACGGCAACCACTGCCCGGCGCTCCCCCTGGACGAGGTCCGCCACTTCGTGGACGCCTGCAAGCCCATCTTCGCCTCGGTGAAGAAGCGCCCCCACCAGAGCAGCGCCCCGGCCTCCCGGGAGAAGCCCACGGACGAGGACCGGGAGGGGGAGGTCACCGTGTCCACCGCCCGACCCACCCAGGTCCGGGGGGCGGAGGGGATTCCCTTCCCGACACGTCCGGCCCCCGAGGTGGAACCCGGGGGGGAGCCTGGGGCCGAGCAGGCCTCTTCGACACCTTTGAAGGGTTCCTCTTCCGGGAGCCCTTCGGGTTCTGATAGTTAAGCGCCTCTTTTCACGTCTCCATCATGGAGCACAGGAGTCAGCGATGGCCCGCAGCAAGAGCAAGCACCGCCGCGTGCAGATGAAGATCAAGCAGGCCTGGAAGAAGCGGGCCAAGAAGCAGAAGGCGGAGGCCAAGGCCGCCGAGGCCAAGAAGAAGTAATTGGCCCGTCCCGTTGGCGGCCCGAGGTGTTACTCCCGGGTCGCCGAAAACGGGACGATGATGCCGCACCGCTGGGGCGCACCTGTGCTCGGGCGGGAGAAGTTGCCGGTGAAGGTTCCATCGAGTCGCGCCGTGCCGCCGTCCCCCACGGGGGGCGTGTAGCGACCGGCGAGGCTCAAGTTCACCGTGGTTCCACCGTCTGGCGCGCCGGGCTGCGTCCCCGCCAACGTGAAGGAGCCCTCGGCGGAGACGTTGCCGGAGAGGCCCACACCCTCCAGTTTACCGGCGAGGCTGGCGCCCGTCCGGGAGATCTCCAGGGTCCGGCCCCGAGGGAGGTCCACTCCAAGCAAGGTGCAATCGGCGGGGACGCCGCCGTCGGTGAAGGCCATCCGGTAGCGGCCTTCCACGGCAGGGCAGTTGTCGCAGGGCACGGTGTCATCTCCGCAGCCTTGCGTGGCCAGTCCCGCGGCGAGTGCCAGGGCCGCGATGCCCGTCAGGGCGAAACGTCCAGTAGTCATGAAGGGTGTCCTTGTGGTCGGGAAGTCGGACTTCCGGTCAGAAAGCGCGATTCCTAGGTTGGTGGTGGTCGGTGGGCTCGTCGGGCAGGGCGAGGTGGGGCGGTGGCTGATTCGCGGCGGTGGTCGAACTATGGGTTCGCGGCGCTGTTTGCGCTCGTGCTGATGCTGTTCTCCAGGATTCTGTTGCCGTTCCTGATGCCTGTCTTGCTGGGCGGCTTCCTGGTGGTCCTCTTCATGCCGGTGCAGGACTACCTGTGCCAGAAGACACGGGGCCGCAAGGCCTTGTGCGCGGGGTTGTCGACCCTGACGGTGTTCCTGCTCATCCTCGCGCCGCTGGCCCTGGTGGGGTGGCTGGTGGCGCGCGAGGTGCTCCACGTCGTGGGGCGCGCGCAGGACGTGTTGGAGCAGATAGATGTGGGGCACTGGCTGGGTGCCGTGCTCCCGAGGGGCCTGAGCCGCTTCATCCGCTTCGACCTCGAGAGCAGCCACGCGGAGCGCTCGCTGATGGCGGCGGTGGCGGGAAGCGCGTCGCTGTTGAAGGACGTGGTGGGGGCGGGCACGGAGCTGGCCATCAACATGTTCCTGATGACGGTGGCCATGTATTACTTCTTCCTCGATGGCCGCCGGCTGGTGTCGGAGGTGACGGCGCTGATTCCGCTGGAGCGGCGCTATCTCGATGCCTTCGCGCGGGAGTTCACCGACGTCGCCTACGCGATGGTCTACGGCAACACCATCACCGCGCTCATCCAAGGGGCGGTGGGATTCCTGGGGTTGCTCATCGCCGGGGTGCCGCACGCGGGGGTGTGGGGGGCGGCCATGGTGTTGGTGGCGCTGGTGCCGGTGGGAGGCACGGCCCTGGTCTGGGGGCCCATCGGCCTGGTGCTCATCGCCGTGGGGAAGGTGAGCGAGGGCGTGTTCCTCCTGGCCTGGGGCACGCTGCTCGTGGGGAGCATCGACAACGTCATCCGCCCCCGGTTGTGTGGCTCGCGCATGGCGCTGCACCCGCTGCTCGTCTTCCTCTCGATGTTCGGTGGGCTGGCGGTGTTCGGGATGATGGGGCTGTTGGTGGGGCCGCTCATCGCGTCGCTCTTCATGGCGATGGTGCGCATCTACCGCCGTGACTTCCTGGGGAGGGGTCGCTCGGAAGGAGAGCCGCCCGTGGCGGTGCGGTTGGAGGCACCTCCCCTGGCGACAGCGCCTCCGGTGGTGGCGGCCTCGGCGCCCGCGAACGCATGACTGGATAGCCGGGCAAGCCTGGACTTCGCCTCCGGGGTGGGTGAACCTTCCATCCCTCAATGATGAACACCCAACACGCGATGGTTCGCTGGGGCCTGGTGCTGTTCGTGGCACTGGCGCTGGCGTCCCCCGGGGCGCAGGCGCAGGTCATCAAGAAGCGGCGCGCGGCGCCTGTCCCGGTCGCGGCACCCAAGGCGAAGCCTCGGGCGGCGAAGGCCCGGAAGGCCGTGGCTCCGAAGGAGGAGTCCCCTCGCGTCGTGGTGCTGACGGTGGAGGGAGATCGCGGCGGGAAGGTCCGCACGCAGCTCGAGTCCGCCCTGCGTCGGGACAAGCAGGTGAAGGTGGCGTCGCTGAAGCAGTACGCCACGCTTGGGAAGAAGAGCGGGCTGAAGGGCAGTGTCCTCTTCACCGACGGGCCGCTGGCCAGCGTCGCGCCGAAGATGAAGCTTGCGGGCGCCATCAGTGGAACGGTGGGGCCCACGGGCCTGACGGTGCGCGTGTTGGACGCGAGCGGCGCGGTGCTCGGCGAGCAGGAGGTGAAGCTGACCCGAGGCAAGCTGTCGCCCGCGGACGCGAAGGTGGCGGTGCGCGGAGTCGTCGACTTGCTGAGGGGGACTCCGCGAGCCTTCGAGGCTCCTTCGAGTGTCTCGCCCTCCGAGCCGCTTCCCACGGTGGAGCCGGCGGTCCCCGTGGCGGAGGCTCCGCCGAAGTCTCCGCGCTCCGAGCCTGTCGCGGAGCGTCCGGTGGAGACGCCCAAGCCGTTGGAGCCCGCGCCGGTGGCGGAGCGCCCGGTGGAGACGCCGAAGCCCTTGCCGGAGAAGGCTCCGCGTTCGAGCGAGCCGGAGTTGGTGGCCGTGGGGCCGCAGCCCAAGGACGGCCCGCCGGCGATGGAGGAGGACCCCGAATCCCACACCACCACGGATCCATTCCTGGAGGTGGCGTTGGACACGGGCTCGGGTGGGACGGTGGGCGAGGAGCCGCTGCGTCCTCCGCTGGCCCGACTCACCCTGGGGGGGACGACGACGTGGCGCAAGTACTGTACGCGTCCGGGCGTGAAGTCCTGCGGCGAGTTCGACAAGAAGAGTGACGAGGAGAAGGTGGGTGATCGGTCCGACTTCGAGTCGTCCGCGCCGTACCTGGGCATCTCCGCGGAGCTGGAGCTGTTGCCGCTGGCCCGGCACACCTCGCCGCTGCGGGGGCTGGGGTTGGTGGTGGGGTATCGGCGCGGGTATGCGTCCACGGACGTGACGCTGTTCAACGAGTCGGGGCAGTCCGGTACGCGCGAGGTGGTGGCGACGGACTCGGTCTTCACGGCGCAGGCGATGTATCGCTACTTCTTCGGTTTCGGCTCGTCGCGGAATCTCCTGGGGTACGCGGGGGTGAAGGCGGGGATGCTCACGCGCTCCTTCGACGTGGACGCGCCGGCGGACAGCCCGTTGTCGAGCACGCACCGCCTGTTCCCCGCGGTGGGCCTGGAAGTGTCGGTGCCGTTGCTGCGGCAGGTGCGGCTGGAGGCGGCCGGGCAGTTCTTCATCGGCCCGAAGCCGGGCAAGGGCTTCGACGACGACGGTGGGGCGCTGGACCTGGAAGTGAGTGACTACGGTACTTCGGTGTCATCTTTCGGCTGGGAGGCGGAGCTGGGCGTGGCGGGCGAGGTGTGGGGTCCGTTCGGCTACCAGGTGCGCTTCGAGCTGTCGCAGTTCAAGGACACCTTCTCCGGGGCGGGGACGCGCTCGGGGTGGAACAACGGGGGCGTGGCCGAGGACACGTACTCCAGCATCCACTGGAGCCTCACCGCGTCGTACTGACGCGGGAGGGTTCAGGTGGGGGGCAGGGTGCGCGCTGTTTCCCACACGGGCCGGAGGGCATGGCTGACGGCTTGGACGACGTCGGCGAGGTGCTCGGGTCGTCCTTCGGGTTGGGGGGCTCGGTAGCGCGCCCACTTCTCCAGGCTCCAGGGGCTCTGGCCGAACGAGCCGGAGACGAGTCGCTCCATCAAGTCCAGGGAGTCGCCGCGCGAGTCGAAGGCGATTCGCAGCGCGGGCGCGAGCAGGGGCGCTTCGAGCGATGCGAAGCGGATGAGGAGGAAGACGTCGAAGAGGTCCTTGGGGCGGAAGCGGCCCTTGCCTCGCTCGAAGAGTCCGTGGACCTTCCACGCGAACATCGACTCCGGGCGGACGGCGAGCACATGGGCGGGAGCGCCATCGGTCGACGGATAGTCGAGCCAGAGGGGCGGAGGCACCGTCTCGTCGCCAAAGCCGATGTCGATGCGGAGCTCGAAGGGGGAGGGAGTGTCGGGCAGGCGCGTCTCGACGTGGAGGCGCACGCCGGGGAAGTCGGTCTCCTCCCAGATGACCTCGGAGCGAAGCGCGCCGAAGGAGTAGCCGTCCTCGACGTCCAGGCTCAACACCTGCTCCACGAGCCGCAGTGTCCGAGGGACATCGAACGGAAAGGTCGCGAGGAAATCGAGGTCCTCGACCAGGCGAGGCACGGTGCCGCTCCAAAGGCGCATCATCAGCCCGCCGCGAAGGACCAGGGAGGATGCGTCCGGCGAGCGGGCGAGACGTCGCAACACCGCGACTCCCGAGCGAAGCGGATGCACGTCGGGGCTCATGGCGTGCCCTCCGTCCCGATGCGAGGGGTGGTGTCGTTTCGCCGGCGCCGCGGCGCGCTCGGATGCGCGCCGGGGCTCATGGCGTGCTCTCCAGCCAGCCTCGGTCGAGGCCGTGGTTGGAGTCGTAGACGGTGTACTCGCGCAGCCGCTGCGTGAGCGGATAGCCCTGGCCCGCGAGGTCCTCCAGCAGCGCGGTGAAGCGCGCGTCGGCGTTGGCTCGGCCGAGCCCGTGGACGCGCAAGGTGACGAATCGCTCGGCGGCGCCGTCCTCACGCACCTTCCGCGCGTTGCGTGACAGGTGCGCGCCGTGCCTCGCGCATCGCGCCTGGAGCGCGGCCAGGTCCCCACCGCTCGCGGGCAGGAGGACCTTCACGTGGAACTCGAAGTAGTTCGCGGGCTGAGCACGCGCTGCGTCGTCGTCCTCGGGCATGTCGCGATTCTTCCCCAACGCCTCCAGCTTCATGCGCGTCACGTCGAAGCCCTGGCTCGCGAGCGCACGCGCCATCGCCCTCACTTCCTCCTGCGCATGCCGGAGCGTGCCGTGGTGGTAGGAGGCCGTCATGGGCTGGAACGGCTCGGCGCCTCGGCCCAGCTCGATGAAGATGCACTTCACCGAGGCCGCGTCGCAGAACGCGCGGAAGCGCTCGAGGTCCTCCTCGGAGCGAGCGGAGACGGTGAGGTGCGCCTCGTACGCGCCACCAGGAGACATGGGGCGCAGCAGGTCCGCCAGCTCCAGGTAGGGCCTGTGCCGCATGTTCACGAAGAACTTGTTCCCCTCCATCTCGCCGAGCGTCCGCTGATACCCATCGGGCAGCCACGCACTGTCCCAGCCATACCCACCCTCGCCACGAGGCTGCGCGAGCAGCGAGCCCGAGATGGCGCCCTCGAACACCTGGACACGGTCGGGACTCCCCTCCGCGGAATAGGCCACCGCCACCCGAGTGCGCCCCCGGCGGCCACCATGCTCCGCGAAGAAGTCCCGCGCCCCGCGCGTCTGCAGCTCCTGCTTGAAGCGCGCGCCCGAGAAGGACTCACCGCCCTCCAGCTCCAGCGCGGTGGTCTCCACGATGCACGGAGCACCGAGCCGCGCGAAGGCCGCCAGCACCTTGTGCTTCGCGACCGAGACAAGGTCGAGCGGCGCCGTGAGCGCATCGTCCTCGAAGCCAGGGAGCGGGAGCTTCTGCCAGGTGATGTCGAGGCCCGCCAGGAGGCGGATGACCTCATCGGCCTTGTGGCGGTTGCCAGTGACGAGAATGGCTCGATTCACGGGAGCACGTCCTTCGATGAGGGCGCTTCGGGGCGCCAGTTCCAGAGGGCGGGGCGCCCGGTGTTCTCTGGAAGCAGGCCCCCGTCCACCTTGTCGCGGCGGACATACTTGGCCAGGAAATCCACCCTGACACCCGTGCCCTCCTCCCGCCGCTCGAGCCGCCACACGGCGCCCTCCACCGGGTCCATGGCGTGATGGAACCCATGCGGTAGGAGACGAGACATCGCCGCCTCGATATCCAGCGGCCCTCCTTCGTGAATCAGGCCCGGGGTGACGAAGTCCGCGACGCGCAGACGCTCGGTCACCTGCGCCCACGGGAGGCTCAGACCCTGGCTCATCAGGTCGAAGGCCACGAAGGGCTCATGGGTGAGCGCATAGCGGGTGCTGTGCGCCAGCGCGAGCCACTCGCCGACGAGCCACTCACCGGGCTTCAACACCGCCATGAACCGCTCCGAGTGGGCCGCGACCCAGCCTGCCCAGAGCCTGCGGGCTTCGTTGGGAGAATGTGCGGCCAGCCGTCCTTCGCGGCCCAGCGCGAGGAGTGTGTCGCCCACTCGAGCCGCGGCGACACAGGAGCCGTCCAGCTTCTCCAGGACGACGACATGGTCTCGAGCATCGCGCACCCGTTCGGTGCAGACACGCGCGAGCGCGGGAGGAAGGTGCCTGTCCGCGGGTCCGGTTCGCGAACCAGGCAGGTGCGGAATCGAGCCGTAGGCCTTTCGGCCCAGCGGACGGAGCTCGGGGTCGGAGAGGTTCACCGCGCCCGACGATGCTCAATCCAGAGCGCGGATGCGAACGGAAAGGGACGACCTACTGCAAGCGATGGGACTTCGTGCGCGGGGGCCGCACCCGTTCCCGTGCACGCACCCGGTCCGATACCAGCTCATCGAGGAAGAAGAGGTCATCGCCCAGCCCATCCACGCGGACCTGGATGAGCGGGTCCGCGGGGTACTGCTGGACGGGGTCATCGTAGACGAGCGCCACGACGGTGCCGGTGCGGCCGAGGAAGCCCGGGCTGATGGTGCCGTCCGTCGAATCGGGGACGACGGTGACGCGGTCTCCGATGTGCACGGGGGCACCGTCCACGTCTCGCTTCACGATGAGAGAGGGGTCCTGGATCATGGTGCGTAGGAGCGGGGCTTGAGGGAGCGGGAGAGGACGATGGCCGCCGCGCAGATGAGCGCCCAGGCGAGCAGGTGGTAGCCGGCGACGTGCCGCCAGTCCTGCTCACACGCGAGCTCGCCCACGAAGGCCCCCGTCGTGCCGACGGACAGGCCCGCGCACAGGGCGCGCAGCGGTTGAAAGGCCGCGCCTCGCAGCACCACCAGCGCGACGATGAGCGGCACGAGGTCCACCGCGAGGTGGCTCGCCGTACACACCCAGGCGGGAAGCGACGCCGGCGAAGTGGGGGAGGCCCGCGCGAGCACGAGCGTCGCGGCGCACGCCACGGCCAACCCCACGGCGGCACGGCGCAGGCCACGTCCTCGAGGGGACAGGGCGCCCCAGGCACAGACGCCGCTGGTCGTGAGCAGGAGCAACAGCAAGGGGGCTCGCTGGAGCAGGGCCGGGCCGCTCAATGCGCCCCCCACGAGCAGGATGGCCACCACCAGCAGCGCGAGGGTGCAGCACGACGCCATCACCCACGCGGCCTGGGTGCGCCAGCGCCTCACGGGCTGGTTCAACGCCAGCTCACCTCGTGCACTCTCGAGGGCCCGGGAGAGGGCGCTCGCCTCCACGCGAGGCTCCTCGTTGAGCAGCGCGTCGATGTCGATGGGCGTCTTCATCACGCCTCTCCCAACGCGCCGAGAATCTCCCGGAGCTTCTCGTAACCCCGGTGGGCCCGGAGCCTCGCCGCGCCCGCGCTGATGCCTCGGAGCTCGGCAATCTCGTCGAAGGACCAGCCCTCCACCTTGCTCAGCACCACGGCCTCGCGGTGGTCGGCGGGGAGCTGCTGGAGCGCGTCCAGCAGGTGCTGACGCAGGGACGGGTCTCCCGAGGGCGGCGGCGCGGAGGTGGGGGCTCCCGTGTGGGCCCCCGAGGCGTAGGCATCCACATGGTGGCGATGACGCAGCGAGTCCCGCGCGGCATTCGCGGCGATGGTCATCAGCCAGGGGATGAAGCGAGTCCCGGGCTCGTAGCGCCCTCGGGCTCGGATGACGGACAGGAATGTCGTCTGCAAGAGGTCCTCGGCGAGCGGGCCGTCCCGCACCATTCGCGTCAGGAACCCCTGCACCCGGCCAGAGTGCCGGGCGAACAAGGTCTCGAACGCGTCTGATGCACCGTCGCAGAACCGTTCCATGAGTGCTTCATCCGAGGGACTTCCCATCACCCGGCTCATGGACGGCCCACCCTGAAATGTGTTTCGGGGGCCGCGAGCGGACCTTCCGCCGCGGTCAACCCGGTGGAATCACGGGGGATTTCACGCCCCCCGCTCGAAAGGCTCACCCAGGCATCAACACCAGCCGGGCAATCTCTGGCGGGGCCCCCACGCGCATGGGCGGGCCGACGAAGCCGCAGCCCCGGCTGACATAGAGCTGGGAGTCGCCCGTGCGGCTGAGCCCCGCATTGCGGCTGCCCCAGATGGCGCCCGCCACCAGGTTGCCCGGGAACATCTGCCCGCCATGGGTATGGCCGGAGATCTGGAGCCCCACGCCGCGCCGGGCCACTTCGTCGAAGTTGGACGGCTGATGCGCCAGGAGCACGGAGGCGCGGTCCGGACTCACCTCGCGAAGCGCCGCGTCCAGGTCGTACCCGGGCTCGCCCATCCGGAATGCGCTCCAGTCGTCCACCCCCGCCAATGAGAAAGAGGCTCCCGTGTCCCCGATGGACACGGCGCGGTTGCGCAGCACGGTGATGCCCAGTCGCTCCAGGAAGGCCACCCATGACGTTGCGCCGGAATAGTAATCATGATTGCCGGTGACGAAGAACACTCCATGGCGAGCGGCCAGCGCGCCGAAGCCCGCGACGTAGGGTCCCAGCCTGCTCACCGGCCCATCCACCAGGTCGCCGGTGATGACGATGACGTCGGGCTTCAGCGCGTTGGTGCGCGCGACCAGCTCATCCACGAAGTGCCGCTGGAGCACGTCGCCCACGTGGATGTCCGTGAGCTGCACCAGGGAGAAGCCATCCAGGGCCCGAGGCAGGCGCGGCAGGCGCACGGGCGTGTCGCGCACGTCGGGTGGGTGGAACGCGCGCCAGGCCCCGAAGCCGCTCAGTCCGACGCCCGCGACGCCCGCGCCCACGGCCAGTCCTCCGGTGAGGACCGCGCGTCGCTCGGGGGAGGGCGGGAGCGATGCGGGGGGCACAGGGCCTCGCACGGCCCGGCTCGCCACGCGCTGCGCCAACTCCACGGCCAGCGTGCAGAAGAACAGGTACATCACCAGGCCCATCCACGTGAGCAGCCCGATGCCCACGAGCCGGACGCCCTCCGTGGGGAACCAGACGCCGAAGGAGCGGAACCCGGCGGCGCCCACGAAGCCCGAGACGAGCAGGACCTGGGCTCCCCGGCGGAGGCCCCGGTGCGCCGTCATGTCGCGGATGAGCCGACGATAGAGATAGACGTGCGCGACGCCGAGCAACGTCAGGATGGGGACGAACCACAACAGGAAGCTGAGCCAGCGGGGCATTGTCCTCCTGCATAGCGGAAGCCCCGAGGAGACGCCCGCGCATTTCGAGCCAGGGCCGTCACCCCTGTCGGCGGGCAAGCGGTCACGCTTCTGCTTCCGTGATGGGACGTCCCGGGGCAGTCTGGGCGCGTTCATCGCCGGACTCCGGCCTGCTTCCGAGGACCCTCATGCTCCGCTCGCTTCTGTTGTGCGCCCTGCTCCTGCCCTTGATGGGCTGTGGTGATGACTCGCCGGGGCAGGGGAACCCGGACAACGGCGACCCGACGAAGGTGACGTACGCGGAGAGCCTGAACGTGGACCTGTCGACGATGACCCTCCTGCCCACGGGCCTGTACCTGCAGGACCTGGGGGCCGCGGGCACGGGGGCGGAGGCGACGGACGGGGCGCGGGTCCAGGTGCACTACACGGGCTGGCTCCCCGATGGGACGAAGTTCGAGTCGTCGGAGAACAAGGCGCCGATCGGCTTCAACGTGGGGCGGCGGCAGGTCATCGATGGCTGGGACCAGGGCATCCTGGGCATGCGCGTCGGCGGCAAGCGGCGCCTCATCATCCCCTCCTCGCTGGGCTATGGCTCGCAGGGCTCTTCGTCGGGCCGCATTCCTCCGTACACGGTCCTCATCTTCGAGGTGGAGCTCATCTCCGTCCGCTGACGGGGCGCGGGTTGCCCAGGGCCACGGGCGGAGTGATATAGGCGCCCCAGGTCCGCTGGGGCGTCGGGAGACCCGAGCACGGGTTCCCGATGTGGGGGTTGCACGCCCGGCGAGGGGGACTCGCAATGTCACGGTCCGAGGCGGAAGTGCCCGAAGTGAGCAGCGAGCGAGGGGGCGCGGAGGGAACGCTCCAGGCGCTGCAATCCCTGATGGGATTGGAGACCGAGGCGACGGCCGCGCGGCTCTACGAAGAGCTCAGCCTGGCGCAACGCGAGCGCCTGCTGCGTGAGGCCGAGCAGGCCCCCTCGGATGTCCGCGCGCGTCTGTCGGAGGTGCTGCGCTTCGCGCGCGACTTCTCCGGCGCCGCGAGGCTGCTGAGCGGCTGCGGCGAGGACGCGCGCGTGGCGGCCCTGTATGTCCAAGCAGGCCAGTACGTGGACGCGGCGGAGGCGTACCTGCGCGTGGGTGACGCGGAGCGCGCGGCCGCGGCCTTCGAGCGGGGTGGCGCGCTGGAGCGGGCCCTGGGGGTGTACCGGGGCCTGGGCTCGTCCGAGGCCGTGGCCCAGTGTCTGGTCCGCCTGGGACGCCCCTTCGAGGCGGCGCTCGTCTACCGCGAACTGGGACAGCCCCACTCGGAGGTGGAGGCGCTGGGCTGTGTCCCGGTAGGAGACGCGCGCTACGTGGAGTCGGTGCTGCGCATGTGCATGCTGCTGGACGCGGAGGGCTTCACGCGCCGGGCGCTGGCGCTGCTCGCGGACACGATGCGGGGCTCGGAGGCGGTGCGCGCGGACCCCGCGTTGGCGGCGGAGAAGGCGCGGCTGCTGCGGCGCATGGGCATGGAGGCGGAAGCGGAGGCCGTCATCGCCCGGCTGACCGCGCAGGGCATCGTGCCGAGGGACGACGGCTACGAGTACCTCAAGGCGATTCCCATCTTCGGCGAGCTGTCGCTGGAGGACATGCGCGACCTCTACCGCGTGGCGCGACAGGTGCTCATCCCCGCGGGCGCCGTGGTGCTGGAGAAGGGGACGGCGGGGGTGGGGCTCTTCGTGTTGCTGGAAGGCACCGTGGAGGTCTTCAGCGGCACGGAGGACGACGCGCGGCGCCTCAACACACTGGGGCCCGGTGCCCACCTGGGGGAGATCTCCCTGGTCCAGGACGCGCCCGTGTCCGCGCGAGTGAAGGCGCGCACGGCGGTCCGCGCGCTGCGCATCACCCGCGCGGGCTTCCAGCACTACCTGGACACGCACGAGTCCGCCGCGCTGCGCATCTATCGCCTCTTCACCCAGAACCTCGCCGCGCGGGTTCGGGCGCTCAGCGGTTGATTGTCATATCAACGCGAGACGGACGCATCGCACGGACCTGTCGAGCCCGGGTTGACACGGGCTCGTGTCTGTCTTAACTATTCCCCATCATGAGGCCCGTCTCCTTCATCGCTCAGCAGGTCGCGCGGATGTCCGCGCCCGCGGCGGACGTGTGCCTTGCCCCCCGTCACGAGGTTCTGCTCGACATTTGAGCTGGCGGGGCCGGAGTCCTTCCGGTGCGCGGGTGGCTGGTTCCCGTGTGCCGTGAAGTCCGGTCCCGCTCTGGCTCTGTGGCGGAGCCCTCGTCTGTCCACTCGCGTCCCTGAGCGGAGCTTGCTGTCCCTCCAGGGCGTGTCGCGCGAGCAGGCCTGACGGTCATCGCCGAAGTCCTCCAACCGGTTCCTTTCATCCATCACCGCCCGTGGGCCTCGCTGCCCGACGGGAACGGGAGTCCTTCATGTCTCGCAATACTCGCATCGAGCGCTATCGGAACATTGGCATCATGGCTCACATTGACGCGGGCAAGACGACGCTGACCGAGCGCGTCCTGTTCTTCACCGGTCGCATCCACGCCACGGGCGAGGTGCACAACGGCTCCACGGAGATGGACTGGCTGCCGCAGGAGAAGCAGCGTGGCATCACCATCACCTCCGCGGCCACCACCGCGTTCTGGTCTCCCCGCCAAGGCCCCTCCGCGGGCACGGCCCATCGCATCAACATCCTGGACACGCCGGGACACGTGGACTTCACCATCGAGGTGGAGCGCTCCCTTCGCGTGCTGGATGGCGCGGTGGCCGTGTTCGACTCGAGCCAGGGCGTGGAGCCCCAGTCGGAAGCCGTGTGGCGCCAGGCGGACCGCTATGGCGTTCCTCGCATCGCGTTCCTCAACAAGATGGACAAGGTGGGCGCGGACTTCGCCATGAGCCTGGCCTCCATCCGGGAGCGCCTGGGGGCCCGTCCCGTGGCGGTGCAGCTCCCGCTGGGCGCGGACTCGGAGTTCCGAGGACTGGTGGACCTGGTCCGGATGAAGACGGTGCTCTTCGACGGGGACGGCGGCGAGTACCGCGACGACCTCCCCGTGCCCGAGGACCTGCGCGCGCAGGCGGAGACGCTGCGCCTGCGGCTCATCGAGGCGGCGGCGGACATGGACGATGGGGTGATGGAGAAGTTCGTGAACGGGCGGTTGGACGACGTCACGGAGGCGGAGCTCGTCCGGGCCCTGCGCGCGGGCACGCTCTCGCGCTCGCTGGTCCCCGTGCTCGCGGGGTCGGCCTTCAAGAAGAAGGGAGTGCAGATGTTGCTGGACGCCATCGTCAACTATCTCCCCGCGCCGTCGGACCTGCCGGCGGTGGAGGGCTTTGTCCCGGGCACGGAGAAGACCGTCATGCGAGAGCCCTCGGACGACGGTCCTCCGGCCGCGCTCGCCTTCAAGCTCATGAGCGACAAGAACGTGGGCAACATCGTCTTCCTGCGCGTGTACTCGGGCACCTTGCGCGCGGGCACCGTCCTGCTCAATCCCGCCACCGGCAAGCGGGAGCGCGTGGGCCGGCTGATGTTCATGCATGCCAATCGCCGGGAGGAAGTGGAGGAGGTCCATGCGGGAGACATCGCCGCGGCGCTCGGCATGAAGGGCGTGCGCACGGGAGACACGCTGAGCGACCCGGACGCCCCCGTGGTGCTGGAGTCGCTGAGCTTCCCGGAGCCCGTGGTGCACCTGACCGTGGAGGCCAGGTCCCCCGCGGAGCTCCCGAAGTTGGAGGACGGCCTGCTTCGACTCGCGGCGGAGGACCCGTCGCTTCGCGTGGGCGTGGACCCGGAGAGCGGCCAGGTGCTGCTGTCCGGCATGGGTGAGCTTCACCTGGAGGTGGTCGTGGACCGTCTGAGGACCGAGTACGGCGTGGAGGCCCGCGTGGGACAGCCCAAGGTGGCCTACCGCGACACCGTCAAGCAGGCGGTGCGCCAGGAGTACCGGCATGTCCGTCAGACCGGAGGGCCCGGACAGTATGCGCGCGTGGTGCTGGACATCGCTCCAGCGGCGCGGGGCGCGGGGCTCGTCTTCGTGGACGACACGCGGGGCGGCTCCATTCCGAAGGAGCTGGTGCCGGCCATCCAGAAGGGCGTGGCGGGGGCCATGGAGCGTGGGGTGCGGGATGGAGTGGCGCTGGTGGACATGGAGGTGCGACTGGTGGACGGGGACACGCACGTGCGTGACTCCACGCCCCAGGCGTTCTCCCTGGCGGGCTCCCTGGCGGTCCAGGAGGCGGTGCGACGCGTGGGGGTCCAGGTCCTCGAGCCGGTGATGGATGTCGAAGTCACCACACCCGAGGAGTACGTGGGTGAGGTGCTCGGAGACCTGGCCGCGCGGCGCGGACGGGTGCAAGGGATGGAGACCCAGGGGCCCGCGCGGAGGGTGCTCGCGCGAGTGCCCATGGCCAGTCTGTTCGGCTACGTCACCAGCCTGCGAGGCCGCACGCAGGGGCGAGGCCAGGCGAGCATGCGCCTGGGCTCCTATGAGCCCCTGCCCGATGCGCGAGCGTGATGTGAAGTGACGGGGGCCCCGGACGTTGGAATGTCCGGGGCTCCCAAAAACCTCTGTCAAGCCCTCGATTTCGCGCGACAACCGACCTCGAAGCGGGCAGGGTCCGCCGCACGATGTCGCGGAATGGGAGGGGGGACCTGCCCGTTCTCAGACATCCTCAAGCGGGTCGGCCGGCCGGGCCGCACCGCGCACCGCCAGGCGCCCTCGGGTTTCAGCTCGAACGGGCACGCTGCGCGGGCTTCCTCGCCTGTCGGGGAAGCAGACTCAACTTGACTTAGGAATCCATGACTTTCGACGAATTGCAGCTTCACGACACCCTTCTGCGCGCAGTCAAGGCGGAGGGGTACACCACGCCGACGCCCATCCAAGCGAAG
Source organism: Myxococcus stipitatus DSM 14675 (assembly GCF_000331735.1). Classification (GTDB taxonomy): domain Bacteria; phylum Myxococcota; class Myxococcia; order Myxococcales; family Myxococcaceae; genus Myxococcus; species Myxococcus stipitatus. The sequence goes on from NC_020126.1 coordinate 4,865,966, forward strand.
GCGATTCCCCACGCCCTGGCGGGGAAGGATGTGCTGGGGGTCGCCCAGACGGGCACGGGGAAGACGGCGGCCTTCGCCCTTCCGATTCTCCAGCGGTTGTCCGCCAAGGCGCCCGCGGGTGGCGCACGGCCCGTGCGGTGCCTTGTCCTCACCCCGACGCGCGAGCTGGCGGGGCAGGTGGGCGAGAGCTTCATGACGTACGGGAAGAACCTTCCCCTGCGGCACGCGGTGATCTTCGGCGGCGTGGGGCAGGGCGCGCAGGTGCAGTCGCTCCAGCGGGGTGTGGACGTGCTGGTGGCGACGCCGGGCCGTCTGCTGGACTTGATGGACCAGGGGTATGTGTCGCTGCGCTCGCTCGAGGTGTTCGTGCTCGACGAGGCGGACCGCATGCTGGACATGGGGTTCATCCACGACGTGCGCAAGGTCATCAAGGCGCTGCCCTCCAAGCGGCAGACGCTCTTCTTCAGCGCGACGATGCCGCCGGAGATTGTCGACCTGTCGCGCAACCTGCTCACCGACCCGGTGCGCGTGGAAGTGACGCCCGTCTCCAGCACCGCGGAGACGGTGGCGCAGCAGGTGTTCTTCGTGGAGCGCGAGCAGAAGCGCGGGCTCCTGACGCACCTGCTGAAGGACGGAAAGATCTCGCGGGCGCTGGTCTTCACGCGCACCAAGCACGGCGCGAACCGGGTGGCCAAGCAGCTCGAGGGCTCCGGGGTGAGCGCCGCGGCGATTCACGGCAACAAGAGCCAGAACGCCCGTGAGCGCGCGCTGGATGATTTCCGCTCCGGGACGCTCCGGGTGCTGGTGGCCACGGATATCGCGGCGCGCGGCATCGACATCGACGGGCTGAGCTTCGTCATCAACTACGACCTGCCCAACGTGCCGGAGCAGTACGTGCACCGCATCGGCCGCACGGGCCGCGCGGGAGCGCAGGGCACGGCGCTGTCGTTCTGCGACGCCGAGGAGCGCGCGTACCTGCGCGACATCGAGCGGACCATCCGGCGCAGCGTTCCGGTGGTGGAGGATCATCCGTACCGCTCGGGTGTCGCGGCGCCGCGTCCGGGGGCTTCCGCTTCGGTGGAGGCGCCCGCGGCGCGTGGCTCGGGCCAGGCGATGCACGCGCGAGGCGGGCAGGGTGGTGGTGGCGGCCGGGGCAATGCGCCCGGTGGCAACGCTCGTCGTCGGCGCGGCGGACGCAATGGCGGCGGTGGTGGTGGTGGCGGCCAGGGCCGTTCCGAGGGCAATCGCTCGGCGCGTCCGGGTGGCTCCGGGCAGGGGGCTGGTCGGGGCGGCTCGCAGGCGCCTCGTGGTTCGGGTGCCCCTGCTCAGCGTCCCGCCGCCTCGGCTCCCGCGAAGGCCGCCGACCCGCTGCCTCCGCGTCGTGAGTCGCCGAAGTGGCTGTGAAGTAGAGGGTGACGCTCCAGGCCGTTCGCGATGAGGGCGAAGCACGGCCCCCGCGAGGGCCTGGAGTCCCGAGGCCGCCGAGGCGTGTGATTCGCCGGAGCGGCCTGTCTACGTCATCAGGCCCGCGGTCATGGGGCCGAGGTGGACGTGCTCGATGCGGTCCACTTCGAACTCCCGCACCGGGCCTGGGTCTCTCCACATCAAGGCGTGGCCCTTGAGCCAGCTCAGTCGCCGGACGCGACGGGCGAACCGCTCTTGTTCCTCGGACGTCGAGGGGCGCGGCGGCCCCAGCACGCGGCCCACGAGGCGAAGTGCGGGCGCGCGCTCGAAGCGCCCCTTGTAGAGGGACTGGAGCCAGAACAGCTTGCCGCTGTCCACCGCGAGGATGCTCACGCGGGGATCTCTCACGAGGTTCGCCGGGAGACGGCGGGTGTAGAGCTCGAAGAAGAAGCCACGTCCGGGTCGGGTCAGCAGCACCGAGCCGATGGGCGTGACATGTGGAGCCCCCGTCCTGTCGATGCTGGCGATGGAGAAGTGGAGCGACGTGGCGGTGGCCCTGGAGAAGAGGCGCCGGACGTCGGGCCACTGCTCCTCGATGGAGGGCGCGGACGGGGCACGGGTGCTCATTCGCTCTCCCGATTCGACATGGCGGCGATGGTGCCCTGCGCCACCGCGACCAGCGTCTCTCCCTGCTCCGTGAGCGCGACGATGTCGCAGTGGCAGACCGCCTGCCTGCGCCCCGCATGGAGCGCGCGGGCCCTGGCGATGAGCCGTGTGCCGAGCGCCGGGCGGAGGTAGTTGATCTTGAACTCCGACGTCACGACGGGCACCTGCATCGCGGAGCCCCCCGCGAACGTCAGCGCATTGTCGGCCAGGTAGCTGAGCACTCCGCCGTGCGCGAAGCCGTGCTGCTGATGCAGCTCCACGCGGAGCGGCAACTGGAGCTCCGCCTCTCCTCGCTCGAAGCGCGTCAACTTCGTCCCCAGCAACGTGCTGAACGGCTGCTTCGCGAGGACCTGCTGCCCCATCTCCATGAGTGCGTCCATGCACCCTCCCGATGAATTAGAACATCATTCTAGAATTAAGTTCTAATGTAGGGTGCGCCCATGCGCAACCCGAGTCATCGGAGAGAAGAGGTCCTCAAGGCGGCGCTCGCGTGTTTCCTGGAGCTGGGCTTCGAGGGCACGACGATGGCGGCCATCCGGGAGCGCTCCGGGGCCAGCACGGGGAGCATCTACCACCTGTTCCCGAGCAAGGACGCCATCGCGGCGGCGCTCTATCTGGAGGTGCTGGGGGAGTACCAGGCGGGGGTGTTGAAGGTGCTGGAGGAGCACGCGGGAGCGCGAGAGGGGACCGAAGCCCTTGTGCGCCATCACGTGGAGTGGACGCTGGAGCGCCCGGATGCGACGCGCTTCCTCCTGGGCGCCCGAGGCGTCGCCGCCGTCGTCGCCGCCGAGGCGAGCATCACCGAGCGGAACAAGGGCTTCTTCCGTCAGGTGAAGGACTGGTGGCAGGGACACGTGCGTGCGGGCGCGTTCGAGGAGATGCCCTTCGAGCTCTTCCTCGCCATCCTGCGCGGCCCCGCACAGGAGCTGGTGCGGGACTGGGTGGCGGGGAGGACGAAGACGGACCTGCGCGCGGCCATTCCGGTGCTCGCGAGGGCCGCCTGGCACGCCGTCGAGAAGCGGCCGGTGCGCGCGCGGAAGTGACGCTGCCTGGCGCGGTGCTCCCAGCAGACAGCGTCAGGCGCGTGTCGCGCTACGGCGCGGACATCTCGAACCGGCTGATGATGGGGTAGTGGTCCGAGGTGCTGGTCCGGTAGTTGGGGATGGCGGGCCTGACGACCTCGGTGGAGCTCGGGAGGTAGTCCAGCTCGAGCTCATGGCTGATGAGCTGGTGGTCGATGAAGTCCCGGTAGGTCGTGGTGCTGCTGACGCCCGCGAGCGAGAAGGGTTCGGTGGTGAAGCGGTAGTCGGCCGCATCGACAACGAAGTTCGCGTAGGGCGAGGCGAAGAACTGGGCGGTCGCGGGATTGACCACGATGGAGGTGTCCACGTCGTCGTTCCAGTCGCCGAGGACGATGACCCGGTCCGTGGGTAGGGTGGTGTCCAGGTAGTTCTTCAGGGCGATGGAGGCGTCGGCCCGTCGCAAGTAGTCGGTGCCGGTGGTGGCGGCCTTCATGTGGAGCACGATGACCGTCATGTCCACGGCGTTGCCCTGGCGCTGGACTCGCAGGTCGAGTCTGAGCGGAGGGCGGAAGGCGAACAGGTACTTCACGTCGGCGAGGATGACCTCCGCGCCAAGCACCTGCACCTGGTTCTTCTTGAAGAGCACGCCCACTTTCTGGGCGAAGGGCGAGTAGTGGAGCGCGCCGTCAGCCACCCGCGAGTCGTCCGCGAGGAAGCCGTCGTAGTCGGGGAGGCGGGCCTTCAGGTTGTCGAAGTGCTCCGAGTTGACCACTTCGACGAGTCCCCAGATGTCCACGTTGGCGTCGGAGAGGACCTTCTGGACGTTGGTGAGCTGAAGGGCATCGTCGGCGGGGCCGTTGGCCATGTCGCCGAACCACTCGATGTTCCAGTTCCCCACCGACACCGGGACGCGAGGGTGGCCGTCCGAGGGGAGCACCACCAGCCGCAGGGGCACATCGACCTTCGCGCCGAGGGAGTCCTTGAGCTGGAGCGTGAGCTCATGGAACCCGTGGACCTCCGGCAGGCCCGTCAGCGTGCCCGAGGTGTCCAGCGCCAGTCCCCTGGGCAGTTCGCCGGAGGTCACTGACCAGTTGAAGGGCGGCTTGCCGCCCGTGGCGGTGAAGGTGTGGCTGAACAGGGTGCCCACGTAGAGGTCGGTCACCTCCGTGTTTCCGGCCTCCAGACGGGGGAAGACCTTGAGGGGATAGGAGGCGGTGTCCGAGCTGCCGTCCGCGTCTCGCACGTGGACGATGACCTGGAAGTTTCCGGGCTCGGAGGCGGGGCCGATGAGCCGAGCCTCGCCGCTCGTGACGACGGAGAAGCCGGGGGGCGGCGTCAGTGTGTAGTGCAGTGGCGGCTTGCCTCCGGTGGCGGTGACGACCGCCTCGTAGTCCATGCCCACGCTGGTGGGGGACAGCTCGAGCTCGGCCAGCTTGGGGCCCTCGAGCTCGATGCAGGCGGAGGCCAGGAGGAGGAGCGAGAGCATCCCCGCCCAGGACGCGGCGCTGGGGCGGGGTGGCCTCGACGGGACATGCGACAGGGAGTTGCGAGTCATGGGGGTGCCTCGACGCGAAGTGCCGCCTCCCGGAGCGCGCGGTCGAGAGTGCTCGAGGCGCGTCCCGGTGAGGGGCGGGGTGGTCGAGGAGAAGCTCCCGCATCCGCTGGCGCGAGGGTGCACCCGGCGGTCACTGTTCCGTCATGATTCAATCACGATGCGTTTGAATCACGATGGCGTTTGTGGGAGCTGCGTGGGGCCCCGCGACCCGGCGGGCGGGGCCCCAGGGAACTACATGTTCCTGCGGTACTGGCCGCCCACCTCGTACAGCGCACGAGAGAGCTGGCCGAGCGTGCAGACCTTACAGGCGTCCATCAGCGCGGCGAAGATGTTGCCGTTGTCGAGCGCCGCGCGCTTCACGGCCTCCAGCGTGACGGGTGCCGTCGCCGCGTTGCGCTTCCAGAAGGCGTCGCGCGAGGTGATGGAGTAGTCCTTCTCCTCCGTCGTCGCGCGAATCACCTCCGGCGGCGTCACCGTCGGCGAGCCCTTCGGGTCCAGGAAGGTGTTCACCCCGATGATGGGCAGCGAGCCGTCGTGCTTCAGCGTCTCGTAGTACAGCGACTCCTCTTGAATCTTGGACCGCTGGTACATGCGCTCCATCGCGCCCAGCACGCCGCCGCGCTCGGAGATGGCGCGGAACTCCGCCAGCACCGCCGCCTCCACCAGGTCCGTCAACTCCTCCACGACGAACGAGCCCTGGTTGGGGTTCTCGTTCTTCGCCAGCCCGAACTCCTTGTTGATGATGAGCTGGATGGCCAAGGCCCGTCGCACGCTCTCCTCGGTGGGCGTGGTGATGGCCTCGTCGTACGCATTGGTGTGCAGCGAGTTGCAGTTGTCGTTGAGCGCCAACAACGCCTGGAGCGTCGTCCGGATGTCATTGAAGGCAATCTCCTGCGCGTGCAGGGACCGGCCCGACGTCTGGATGTGGTACTTCAGCTTCTGCGAGCGGTCATTGCCGCCGTACTTGTCCCGGATGGCCTTCGCCCAGATGCGGCGCGCCACGCGGCCGAGCACCGTGTACTCAGGGTCCATCCCGTTCGAGAAGAAGAACGAGAGGTTGGGCGCGAAGTCGTCGATGTCCATCCCGCGCGACAGGTAGTACTCGACGAACGTGAAGCCGTTGGCCAGCGTGAAGGCCAGCTGGGAGATGGGGTTCGCCCCTGCCTCCGCGATGTGGTAGCCGGAGATGGACACCGAGTAGAAGTTCCGCACCTTCTTGTCGGTGAAGTACTGCTGGATGTCGCCCATCAGCCGCAGCGCGAACTCCGTCGAGAAGATGCAGGTGTTCTGCGCCTGGTCCTCCTTCAGGATGTCCGCCTGCACCGTGCCGCGCACCTGCTGCAGCGTCGACGCGCGAATCTTCTCGTACACGTCCTTGGGCAGCACCTCGTCGCCGGACACGCCGAGCAGCAGCAACCCCAGCCCGTCGTTCCCCTGCGGCAATTCCCCCTGGTAGCGAGGACGCGGCACACCGCGCGCCTTGTAGATGTCGTCGATCTTCTGCTCGACCTCATCCACCTTGTTGTTGGCGCGAATCCACTTCTCGCACTGCTGGTCCACGGCCGCGTTCAGGAAGAACCCGAGCAGCATCGGCGCGGGGCCATTGATGGTCATCGACACCGACGTCGCCGGGTCCGCCAGGTCGAAGCCCGAGTAGAGCTTCTTCGCGTCGTCCACGTTCGCGATGGACACACCGGAGTTGCCCACCTTGCCGTAGATGTCCGGCCGGTGGTCCGGGTCTTCGCCGTACAGCGTGACGGAGTCGAACGCCGTCGACAGCCGCTTGGCGGGCAGGCCGCGTGAGACGTAGTGGAAGCGCTTGTTCGTGCGCTCCGGGCCACCCTCACCGGCGAACATGCGCGCCGGGTCCTCGCCCTCGCGCTTGAGCGGGAAGACGCCCGCGGTGAACGGGAACGCGCCCGGCGCATTCTCCCGCAGCAGCCACAGGAGGATGTCGCCCCAGTCCTCGTAGCGGGGGAGGGCGATCTTCGGGATGCGCAGATGCGACAGCGTCTCCGTGAAGAGGTCCAGCTCGATGACCTTGTCGCGGACCTGGTACTGGTACTTGGAGGCCGCGTAGCGGCGCTTCGTCGCGGGCCACTCGCTCAGGAGCTTGCGGCAGTTCGCGTCCAGCCGCGACTCCAGGTCCTTGTACAGCTCCACCAGCTCGCTCAGGTACGCGGGCTCGCCCTCGACGCGCTCGGTGACCTGGACGACATCGGACGCGTCCCTCGGCTCGACAATCTCCAGCCGCTTCTTGCCGACGTTGTTGCGCAGCGCCTCGATGGTGCCGTGGAGCTGATACATCCGCCGCGCCACCGCCGCCTGCGAGCGCGCGAACTTGTCGTACGACTCACACGTCTCGACGATCTCCGCGAGATACCGCGTGCGGTCGGGCGGGATGATCCACTTCTTCTCGCTCATGCCCGGCGTCGGCTCCTGGTGCGACTGGAGCGGCGCGCCCGTCTTGCGCACCACCGCGTCGACGATGGCGCGGTAGAGCTGGTTCATCCCCGGATCATTGAACTGCGAGGCGATGGTGCCGTACACGGGCACCGCGTCGTCCGCCGTGGTGAAGGCGTTGTGGTTGCGCTTCCACTGCTTGCGCACGTCCCGCAGCGCGTCCAGCGAGCCACGCTTGTCGAACTTGTTGATGGCGATGACGTCAGCGAAGTCGAGCATGTCGATCTTCTCGAGCTGCGTCGCCGCGCCGTACTCCGCCGTCATCACGTAGAGCGCGACGTCCGAGTGCTCGGTGATTTCGGTGTCGGACTGGCCGATGCCGGAGGTCTCCACCACGATGAGGTCGAAGCCCGCGGCCTTGCACACCTCGATGGAGTCCCCCACGTGCTTGGACAGCGCGAGGTTGCTCTGCCGCGTCGCCATGGAGCGCATGTACACGCGCGGGTTGTCGATGGCGTTCATCCGGATGCGGTCGCCCAGGAGCGCGCCGCCCGTCTTGCGCTTCGACGGGTCCACGGACAGCACCGCCAGCGTCTTGTCCGGGAAGTCCGTGAGGAAGCGGCGGACCAACTCATCCACGAGGCTGGACTTGCCCGACCCTCCCGTACCGGTGATGCCGAGCACGGGCACGCGCGGCTTCTTCGCGCTGAGCTTCGTCATCGCGTCGCGGAGCGCATCACCCGCCGAGGCGAAGTTCTCCGCGATGGTGATGAGCGAGGCGAGCTGCATCGACTCGCGCACCGGCATCGCCGCGGCGATGGGCGCGAAGTCCGCGGGGCGCTTCTCGAAGTCACACTCGGAGATGAGGTGGTCGATCATCCCCTGCAGGCCCATGGAGCGGCCGTCGTCCGGGGAGTAGATGCGCGTCACGCCGTACTCATGAAGCTCTTTGATCTCAGAAGGGAGGATGGTGCCGCCGCCTCCGCCGAAGACCTTGATGTTCGCCCCGCGCTGCTTCAGCAGGTCGATCATGTACTTGAAGTACTCGACGTGACCGCCCTGGTACGACGTGATGGCGATGCCCTGGGCGTCCTCCTGGATGGCACAGTCGACGATCTCGGAGACCGAGCGGTTGTGTCCCAGGTGGATGATTTCGGCGCCCGAGGCCTGCATCAGGCGGCGCATGACGTTGATGGCCGCGTCATGCCCGTCGAACAGGGAGGCGGCCGTCACGATTCGCACGTGGAATCGCGGCTTGTAGGGCCCGGGAACCGGGGTCAACTGGACGTTTCGCACGCCGCGTACAGTAGGAGCGCGGTGGGTGTCGGGCAAGCGATTGAAGCGGGCACGGCAAGGGCTCGACGCGGACTGTCAAGCCCTCGATTCAGGGAGGAACGCACCCAGCACACGCAGTGCGGCGGACGTGGGTGTTGAACGGCCCTCTCGCACCTCGGTCTCCAGCACGGGGACCAGGGCGGCCACCGTGGGGTTCGCATGCAGGGCCGCTCTCAGGCCGTCCTGCACCATGGCCCACATCCAGCCCACCTGCTGCGCGCGCCGCCGCTGCGCCAGTGCCCCCGAGGCGACACTCCGGGCGACCCGCTCCTCCAGCGTACTCCAGAGCGCCGAGACGCCCGTGCCCTCGATGGCGCTGCACGTCGTGACGACGGGCTCATGTCCTGGACGCATCAGGTGCAGCGCGGCGCGCAGCTCGGAGCGGGCACGCTCGGCCCGAGGGAGGTTGTCGCCATCGGCTTTGTTGATGGCAAGCATGTCCGCCACTTCAAGGATGCCGCGCTTGATGCCCTGGAGCTCGTCCCCCGCACCCGAGAGCATCAGCACCAGATAGAAGTCCACCATGTCGGCGACCACCGTCTCCGACTGGCCCACGCCCACGGTCTCCACCAGCACCACGTCGAAGCCCGCGGCCTCGCACAGCAGCAGCGTCTCCCGCGTCTTCCGGGCGACTCCGCCCAACGTGCCGCTGGAGGGACTGGGCCGGATGTACGCGGCGGTCTCGCGCGACAGCCGGGCCATGCGCGTCTTGTCGCCCAGGATGCTGCCGCCGGAGATGGTGCTCGACGGGTCGATGGCGAGCACCGCCACGCGGCGGCCTTCGCCCACCAGGTGCATGCCCAGCGCGTCGATGAAGGTGCTCTTGCCCACGCCGGGCACGCCGCTGATGCCCACCCGGCGACTGCCACCCGTGAAGGGGAGCAGCCGGGTGAGCACGTCCTGCGCGAGCGCCTGGTGGCGCGGATGACCGCTCTCCACCAGGGTGATGGCGCGGGCGAGCACGGCCCGGTCGCCCGAGCGGACGCCTTCCACGTAGGCGTCCGCCGACAGCAGCTTCACGCCTCCTCCTGCGCGGCCGCCAGCTTCCCCAGCAACTCCAGCGCCGCCTTCGAGATGACGGTGCCCGGGCCGAAGATGGCGGCGGCGCCGGCCGCGCGCAGCTCGTCGTAGTCCTGCGCGGGGATGACGCCGCCCACGACGACCATGATGTCCTCGCGGCCCAGGTCGCGCAGCGCCTTCTTGAGCTGCGGCACCAGGGTGAGGTGGCCCGCCGCCAGCGAGCTGGCGCCGACGACATGCACGTCGTTCTCCACCGCCTGCCGAGCGGACTCCTCGGGCGTCTGGAACAGGGGGCCGATGTCCACGTCGAAGCCCAGGTCCGCGAAGGCCGTGGCGATGACCTTCTGTCCTCGGTCGTGCCCGTCCTGGCCCATCTTCGCGATGAGGATGCGAGGCCGGCGGCCGAAGCGCTCCAGGAAGGAGTCCGCCGCGGCGCGCGCCTCGGTGATGCCCTGGGCGTCCTTGCCCGCTTCGCTCGAGTACACGCCGGACACGCTCCTCACCGTCGCTTCGTAGCGCCCGAAGACCTTCTCGAGCGCGTCGCTGATCTCTCCCACCGTGGCCTTCGCGCGCGCGGCGTCGATGGCCAGCGCCAGCAGGTTGCCCTCGTTGCGGCGGCCCGCCTCGGTGAGCGCGTCCAGGCGGCGGCGGACCTCTCCCGCGTCACGCTCCGCGCGCAGCTCCTTGAGCCTGGCGACCTGTGCCTCGCGCACGGCGGAGTTGTCCACCTTGAGGATCTCGATGTTGTCCGGGCGCTCGGGCGGGTACTTGTTCACGCCGATGATGGCCTGTCGTCCGGAGTCGATGCGCGCCTGCGTGCGAGCGGCGGCCTCCTCGATGCGCAGCTTGGGCAGCCCCGCCTCGATGGCCTTGGTCATTCCGCCCAGGGCTTCCACTTCCTGGATGTGTCCCCAGGCCTTCTGCGCCAGCTCGTGGGTGAGCCGCTCCACGTAGTAGCTGCCGCCCCACGGGTCGATGACCCGCGTCGTGCCGCTCTCGAGCTGCAGGTAGAGCTGCGTGTTGCGGGCGATGCGCGCGCTGAAGTCGGTGGGCAGCGCGATGGCCTCATCGAGCGAGTTGGTGTGCAGGCTCTGCGTGTGGCCCTGGGTGGCGGCCATCGCCTCCACGCACGTGCGCACCACGTTGTTGAACACGTCCTGCGCGGTGAGGCTCCAGCCGGAGGTCTGCGAGTGGGTGCGCAGCGCCAGGCTCTTGTCGCTCTTGGGCTTGAAGCCCTTGAGCAGCCGGGCCCAGATCATCCGGGCCGCGCGCATCTTCGCCACCTCCATGAAGAAGTTCATGCCGATGGCCCAGAAGAACGATAGGCGGGGCGCGAAGGCATCCACGTCCAGCCCCGCCGCCAGCCCCGCGCGCACGTACTCCACACCGTCCGCCAGCGTGTAGCCGAGCTCCAGGTCCTGCGTCGCTCCGGCTTCCTGCATGTGGTAGCCGCTGATGCTGATGCTGTTGAAGCGCGGCATCTTCTCCGCCGTGAAGCGGAAGATGTCGCCGATGATGCGCATCGACGGGCCCGGCGGGTAGATGTACGTGTTGCGGACCATGAACTCCTTGAGGATGTCGTTCTGGATGGTCCCGCTGAGCTGTTCGGGCCGGACGCCTTGCTCCTCGGCCGCTACGACGTAGAGCGCGAGGATGGGGAGCACCGCGCCGTTCATCGTCATCGACACGCTCATCTGGTCGAGCGGGATGCGGTCGAACAGGATGCGCATGTCCTTGATGGAGTCGATGGCCACGCCCGCCATGCCCACGTCACCCGCGACGCGAGGATGGTCGCTGTCGTAGCCCCGGTGCGTGGCGAGGTCGAAGGCGATGGACAGGCCCTTCTGTCCGGCCGCGAGGTTGCGCCGGTAGAACGCGTTGGACGCCTCCGCCGTGGAGAAGCCCGCGTACTGCCGCACCGTCCACGGCTGCTGCACGTACATCGTGGAGTAGGGGCCCCGCACGAACGGCGCCAGGCCCGGCAGCGAGCCCAGGTGCTCGACGTCCGCCAGGTCCTCGCGCGTGTAGACGGGCTTGACGGGGATGCCCTCGGGCGTATCCCAGCGCTCGGCGTCGCGCGTGGTGGCCTGGGCTCGGCCGCGCTGGGTGTCGACGACGGACGCGGGCGCCTGCGTTTCGGGGGCATCGAAGTCGATGCCGGAGAAGTCGGGAACGTGGGTGCGCATCAGGCCACTCCGAGCTGCGTGTGCAGCGAGGTCAGGAGCGCGACCAGGTCCGCTCCCGCGTAGATGAAGAGGTCCACTCCGGCCGCGCGGAACGCGGCCTCGTGCTCACCCGGCCGGCCCGCGACGGCGACCGCGCGGGCTCCCTGGGCCTTGAGCTGCGTGGCCAGTGCCGGCACCCACTCGGGATAGAGCGCGTCCGGTCCGGAGATGACCGCGAGCGGCGCGCCCGACCCGGCGAAGGCCGCCACCGTGGCGGCGGGGTCCGCGAAGCCGTGCTGCTCCTTCGACTCGATGCCTCCCGCGCCCAGCGCGTTGGCCACCCAGGTGGAGCGCGCGGTGTGCTCCGCCACGGTGCCCAGGCTCGCGAGGAACGCGCTGGGGCGATGCCCGTGCGCGGCGAGGTAGCGGTCGCTCGCGTCGCGCAGGGCCTCGAACGACTCGGCCACCCGCGTGGGCCGCAGGCCGGCGCTCGCGGCCACGGGGGCGCGTGCCTCGCGACGCACGGGGGCCTCGCCGAGGAAGGGGTACTCGCTCACGCCGACGATGGGCTGCTTGCGCGTGCGCACCGCCTTGTCGCGTGCCGTGCGCGTCTCCGCGAGCACCCGGGCGATGTCGCCTTGCGCCAGCGCCTGCTCCATTCCGCCCAGGCCCTCGATGCGCCGCAACTCCTCCCACGCCGCGCGGGCGAAGTCGGACGTGAGCTGCTCCAGGTAGTAGCTGCCGCCGCTCGGGTCCGCGACGCGGTTGAGGCTCGACTCGTCGCGCAGGATGAGCTGCGTGTTGCGCGCGAGCCTGCGCGCGCCCTCGTCCGGAGTGCCCAGCGCCTCGTCGAAGGGCGAGGTGCTGATGCTGTCCGCGCCCGCGACGACGGCGGCGAAGGACTCCGCGGTCGTCCGCAGGATGTTGACCCACGGGTCTCGCTGCGTCTTGTTGGCGGTGGCCGTGCGCGCGTGCAGCCGCATGGCCTGTGCCTCGGCGGAGCCGCCCGACGCCGCGACGACCTTGGCCCAGAGCAGCCGCGCCGCGCGCAGCTTGGCGATCTCCGGGAAGAACTGCCCGCCGACGGACAGCGCGAACTGCACCGAGCGCGCCGCCACATCCGGGGACACGCCCGCGCGCTCCAGGCCGCGCAGGTACTCCACACCCGTGGCGATGGCCCACGCCAGCTCGTGCACCGACGTGGCGCCCGCGTCCGCGTAGGCGCGCGTGGAGACGAGCATCACCCGCAGCTCTGGCGAACTCTCCCGCAACACGGTGACGAGCGCCGCCACCTCCTCGAGCAGCATCGAGGCCGAGGCGCCGTGCGGCAGCGAGCCCGCGCGGGCGACGATGCCCAGCGGGTCGATTCCCAGCGAGCCGCTCAACGCGCTCTTCGCGACGCCGGCCTTCGCGGCCACGGTCAGCAGCAGGGACGCCGCGGTGAGCTGCTCCGCCTCGGACTCCAGGTGCACGGGCGTGCGGGCCAGGGGGACGTCCGCGAGCAGCTTCGCCAGCGCGGCCTCGTCCTTCACGGGGATGCCCTGGGACTCACCCAGGCACAGCCACACGCCCTGCGTGCCGCGCTCCAGGTCGGTCTTCAGGGCCTGGGCCGCGTGGGCGAGGTCGGGCTCGGAGTACTCCTGGCAGAGCAGCCAGCCACCCTCGGTGTGGCCCAGGGCCTGGGTGCCTCGCAGGTAGGGGGCGACGCCGGGAGGCGGGGGCGTGGGAGCCTCCTCCTGCTGGACGTAGAGCGGCTGGAGGCCCAGTCCGCCCTCCAGGGGCGACTGGAGCGAGGTGAAGGGCTTTCCCTTCAGGTCCTTGTCCACCAGCCGACGCCACTCCTCGAGCGAGCGAGGCGGGAACTCGGCGGCGATGTGAAGAGGCACTTGCGACATGCTGTCTGTGTCCTCGCAGGGGAGAGTGGCACCGTCGGACGGGCCGTCCCCGCCCCATAGGCGCAAAATGGCGCCCGGGCAATGGCGAGATGGGCGAAGCCTCCCGCTCCAGGCCCGTGCTACAGAGCGTCAACATGCCGAGGCCCTGGCCGGTGCTGGGGACGCCTGGCCTCCGAGCGGGGTGGGGCGAGCACGCCGGGCCCTGCGTCCTTGCGTTGGCCAGCCCCCGCGCCCTCTCATGGCTCGTGAGACTCCTGGAACCCACACCATGACGAACGAACAGCTCGAGCTGACGAACCTCCTCCGCAACGTCAAGAGCCACCACTACATCGAGGCCTTCGTCAGGAAGGGGAACGAGGCCGAGTACCAGACGCGGCTCGCCGAGGAGCGCGCGCAGAACGAGGTGACGCTCGGGAAGATTCGCGCGCTGCTCGCCACGGGCGTGAGCCTGTCCTTCGCCGACCAGAACCACCACACGCCGCTGCAGCTCGCCGTCACGCAGAACAGCGTCGAGCTGGTCCAGCTCTTGATGGAGTACGGCGCGGACATCCGTGCCGCCGTCGGCTACGACACGCCGCTGCATCGCGCGGCGGAGTTCGGCGCGGACCGCGTGGTGCGGTTCCTCGTCGAGCAGGGCCTGGACCCGCGGGGACTGTCTCCGGGAGGTGCGAGTGTCCTCTCCCGGGCGCGCTCCTCGCGGCACAGCCGGGAGGTTCCGGCGCTCCTCGTGGAGATGCTCCTCCCCACCAAGTCCCAGCGGCCGCCTCCACCCAAGAAGGCCAAGGGTCTGTCGGAGGAGAAGGTCGTCGGCTACCTCTCGGGCGAAGTCCCCTCGGGTGTGAAGCCGTGGTCCTGGGCGAAGCTGCGCGGCCTGATGGATGCGGTGTTCGTGGAGACACACTTCGTCACGCTCAAGGACTTCCATGCGGGAATCGAGGAGCAGTCCGCGATGAACCCGGACCTCGTCTTCGCGGGCATCGGCCTGGTCCAGGCCACGCTCGCCGAGGCCCCCAAGGCCAAGAGCGTGAAGAAGGTCGCGAAGGAGAGCTACGTCCACCACGGGGACCTGGAGGTGACGGGCAACCTGAGCGTGGTCTCGATGATGGTGACGGGGAACCTGACCGTGAAGGGCAAGGTCGATAACTTCGTGGGCGCCGGGCTCTTCGTCGGAGGCGACTTCAAGTGCGAGAGCTTCCTCTCGGAGGGGCCGGTCATCATCGGAGGCAGCCTGGACGCGGAGCTCGTCAGGGTGCGAGGCAACGACTACGGGCTCGAGGTCCGTGGGACGCTCCAGGCTCGCAAGCTCGTGGTCGAACACAAGCACGTGGTCACCGCGGCGCGGTTCGAGGTCCAGGAGCGCGAGGACCCTTGACGGTGGTGACCGAGCAACCGGCTCCCCGCTGATGCCGGTGGCCGGAGGGCGGACATGCTCCAGCGGCTTGAACCAGCGCGTCATGACGCGCCGGTTCATCTCCGCCTAGGGTCGCCGCCACATGCCGACTGAAGTCACTGTGCAGTCCACGTTGTTCGAGTCCCTCGTTCGCTGCGCAAAGCCCGACGCGGCCCAGCGCGCCGAGTTCCTCGCGCTGGGATTCGACGTGGACAAGCCACGCGCCACCTATCCCTCCTCGGTGTTCATGGGCTGTCAGGCGGTGGTGCTCCGCACGAAGTACGCGGGGCTGGCACCGAACACCGCCTTCCGCGAGCTGGGGCGGGACCTGGTGCGCAGCTACTTCGACACGTTGGTGGGCAAGGTGGTGGGCATGGCCCTCAAGGTGGCGGGCCCGGAGCGCGCGATGAAGCGCGTGGCGCTCAGCTTCAGCTCGGTGATGGACCCGGTGGACATCCAGGTGGAGTTCATGGCCGCGCAGCAGTACCGCGTGAGGTTCCGCGGCTACCCGTTCCCCGCGGAGTCCGCCGCGGGGACGTGTGAGGTGGCCCTCCAGCAGGCGGGCGCCGCGAGTGCCCGCGTGGAGGTGGAGCGCTACGACTCTCTCGAGGGCTTCGACCTGCGCGTCGGCTGGTGAAGCCCTCGGAGCACGTCAGGGCTGCGTGGGAGTGCCGAGCGCGAGCGCGGGGGCCTCGGAGGGCTCCGTCACGTTGTCGTTCGACGTCCGGTCGATGAGCTTGTTGAGCGGGTCCACACCGACGACGGCGGGCTTCGACGGCACGGTGAAGGTGAGCTCCGACTCCCCGGCGTTCACCTTGCGCTTCTCCAGGAACAGCGCGTCGCCCTTGTCATCGAGCGCGCCCACGTCCATCCAATCCGAGAAGGTCAGCTCCGTCTGACGGCCTGACTCGTCGCTCCGGTACTTCTTGGCGATGACCTTGAGCGTGACGTCCCAGCCCCCTTGCGCGTTTTGCCGCATCGAAGCGGACACGACGCGGTTGTCGTAGAGGGTGATGGTGTCGAAGAGGTCTTCGATGAGGTACTGGTACTCCGGCGGCGTCTCCTCGCGCAGGAAGCCCAGCAGCTCCGAGGAGCCCGTGTACGGAGGCCCCTGGAAGCGGACCTTCTCCACGTAGCGCTTCAAGGCGCGGTTGACGCGCTCCTCGCCGATGAAGTCCTGCAGCGCGTACATGGCGAGGCTGCCCTTCTGGTAGTGGATGTAGGGCTGGTTCTCCACGCGAGACAGCGGCACTTCCTTCTTCCGCTCCATGGCGCGGCCGGCGAGGTAGCGGTCCAGCTCGAACTTGAGGAAGCGCTTCATCTTCGTCTGGCCATACCGGTGCTTCATCACCATGAGCGCGGAGTACTGGGCCAGCGTCTCCGACGTCATGGTGCCGCCCTGCGCGCGTGCGCCCACCACCTGGTGGGCCCACCACTGGTGGGCAATCTCGTGCGCGGTGACGTAGTAGGGGTAGTCCAGGTCATCGGGGTGGTCATCGCGCACGTGGGCGATGAAGCCGATGGCCTCCGAGTACGGAATCGTATTGGGGAAGGCCTGCGCGAAGACGTTGTAGCGGGGGAACTCGAGGATGCGGGCCTGGCGGTGCTGGTAGGGGCCGAAGCTGTCCGAGCAATACGCCAGCGTGTCCTTCATGCCGCGCATCATCCGGTCCAGGTTATAGGTGTGCGGAGGGTGGTGGTAGATCTCCAGCGCCACGTTCTTCCAGGTGTCTCGCGCCACGGCGTAGCGCGCGGACAGCACGGAGTAGAACTTGAGGATGGGCTGGTCCATCTCGTAGCGGAAGAAGCGCCGGTCTCCCTCGGTCCACTCCTTCTCGAGGTAGCCCGGTGCCACGGCGATCTGGTCCGCGGACGTGCTCACCGTGGCCCGGAACGTGACGAAGTCCGAGTCCGGGGTGATGTAGTTCTCGGCCTTCGCCTTCGGGTCGTCCCGGTCCGGGAGCCGCTCCTTCGGCGCGAGTCCGTACTCCTTGCGGTCGCCGTCCTCGACCAGCTCCGCGTCCTCCTGGTAGCCCAGCGTGGGCAGGTTGGTGCTGTGGAAGAACGTGCCGTTCTCGACGATGTCCGTGCGCGTGGAGCCGTGCTTCAGCGAGGCCGGAGCGAACTCCAGGTCGAAGACGAGGTCCGCCTCGGCGCCCGGTGCCAGCGGGGTGGGGAGCGCATAGACGTACAGGCCCAAGGGCTCGTCGTGCTTCGTCGACCGGTCCACGCCCGCGAGGGACAGCTTGCGCACGCGCGCGTCGGTGGGCAGTGACAGGAGGACCTGGGACACGGGCTGCTCGGTCTTGTTGCGGACGCGATAGGTGCCCAGGGCCTCCAGCCGGCGCTCCTTCGGGTGGATGTGGAACGTGACGTCCACCGCGATGACTCGCGGATGGGGCAGGGTGGCGAAGGACTTGTACTCCTTCTCGTAGCGAGCCATCTGCCGCTCGTCATCCTTCCGGGTGACGTACGGATTGAGGATGCGCGTGTGGTACGCGATGAACGCGCCCGTTCCCACGAAGACGAGTGTGGCCACGGCAGCGACGCGCTTCCAGCCCGAGGTGCGCCGCGCGCGTGCCTCGACGAGTCGCTCCTTCCACGCGGTCCCGCGTCCCCGGACGACGAGCAGCGCGCCCACGGCGACCAGGAGGGTGGCCAGGCTGTACCAGTAGATGCGGTACCAGACGATGGCGCCCAGGAGGTGGCCATACCCGTTCAAGTCCGAGTAGGGCGCGGAGGGCTCGGCCGCGTAGCGCACGAGCAGCTCCTCCACCCCGAACAGACCCAACGCGGCCTGCGCGGCGAAGTAGAGCACCATCACCAGGTACGCGAGGTACTTGTGGTGGATGACGACCTGCGCGAAGAACGCCAGCACGCACAGCAGCACGTCGTGGGTGAAGTCGAGCAGCAGGAGCTCGGAGACGTACAGCGAGGCGTCGATGGCGAAGAAGCCTCGGAACACCTGCGTGACGAACACGGCGAGCGCGATGGTGGCCTTGAGCGAGAGCGCCACGAGCAGCAGCGCCCCCAGCTTCGAGGAGTAGCCCACCCACGTGGGCGCGCGAGTCGCGTCCACGATGTCGCCCAGTCCCGCGTCGCGCTCCTTCCACACCAGCTCACCCGCGTAGAAGGTGATGAGGATGAGGACGAAGGGACGGAAGGCCCCCGAGGCCTGCTCCAGCGCCTGCCACGTCACCGGCAGGGTGAAGGTCCCGTACATGTCCTTCGACACCAGCATGATGAGGATGACGGTGGCGAGCCCCGCCACGACGAAGGCCCAGTACACGGGCGAGCGGATCACGTCCCGGAAGGACAGCCACGCGGAGGCGGCGGCCGTGCGTGCCCAGCTTCCGAAGGTGGGGTTCGTCGCGGCGGTGGAGACGGCGACGGGCGCGGCGATGTGCTCGTCCTTCTGGGCCGGCTTGCTGTCCGAGTGCTCCTCCACGTCGGTGCGGAACCGGAGCACGGTGAAGCCCAGCAGCAGCGCGCCGACCGTGCACCAGAGGAGCCGGTTGAACAGCATCGCTCCGGCGAAGGGGAGGAGGTCGCTGTTGCGTTCGGTGGGGGTCCAGTACCGGGTCGCGTGGTCGAAGGTGATGAAGCCGAACGGGTCCAGGAGCGAGGCCAGGGTCTGGTTCGCCACGTCCGACATGGCGGCGCTGAGCACCAGATATCCGAGCACCAGCACCACCACGCCCACGTAGACGGGGGCCATGCGGCGCGTGAGCGCGGCGAGGGAGAAGAACACCGCTCCCCCGAAGAACAGCGTGGGCCAGACGCCCAACAGATAAGGCCACAGGTACGCGAGCGTCTGGTGGGGCGCCAGCTGCGTCTTGTCGATGAGCCACACGCCCGCGGCGCCGAATAGGAGGCCGGGAATCAGCGCCAGCATGAGCACGGCGCTGAAGACGTAGGCCCCCAGGAACCGGCCCAGCAGATATGGCGTCTTCTTCACGTTCTTCGTGAAGACGAGCATCCAGGTCTTGTGTCCGAAGTCCTGGTAGGCCGCCTGGCCGAAGACGGCCGCCACGATGAGCAGGCCGAAGAGGGAGAAGACGTTGATGGAGGCGAAGAGCGTGTGCGGGCTGTTGGCGAAAACCTTCTCGGAGCCGGAGCTCGCGGAGACGCTCTTGAAGGCACCGCCCAGTGCCAGCATGAGCAGGAGGCTGGCGCCCGATAGGATGGCGGCATAGACCCAGGTCGAGATCATCTTGACCCGGCGCCGCAGCTCGAAGGTCGCGAGTGCGCTGAGCATGGGGCCCTCGCCTACGCCGCCTTCGACGCGCGGCTGAGCGCGTGGAAGTAGACGTCCTCCAGGTCGGGGTTGGCGAGCTCGAAGCCCTCGGGGGCGCTCTCCGCGTGGACGTGCACCAGGCGCTGTCCCGCCACGCGGCGCACGGCGATGACCGTCAGGCTCTGGGTCAGCGCGTCCAGCTCCTCCTGCTTCGTGACGAAGCGCTTCCAGACGCGCTCCTTCAGCTCCTCCACCAGGCGCAGGGGATGGCCGCTGGTGACGACGCGGCCCTGCGCGAGGACGGCCATGTTCTGGCAGAGGTCCGCCACGTCCGAGACGATGTGCGTGGACAGCAGCACCACGATGTCCGCGCTGATTTCGGCGAGCAGGTTGTGGAAGCGGAAGCGCTCGGCGGGGTCCAGGCCCGCGGTGGGCTCGTCGACGATGAGCAGCTTGGGGTCTCCCAGGAGCGCCTGGGCGATGCCGAAGCGCTGCTTCATGCCGCCGGAGAACCCACCGAGCCTGCGGTCGCGGTGCTCCCAGAGGTTCACCTTGGTGAGCAGCGCCTTCACCGCGTCATGCCGCGAGCGGCGCTGCGACAGGCCCTTGAGCTGCGCGAGGTGGTCGAGCATGTCCCACGCCGTCACCTTGGGATAGACGCCGAAGTCCTGGGGCAGGAAGCCGAGCACGTCGCGCAGCCGGTCCTTGTCCTTGCGGATGTCAATCCCGTCGAAAGTCATGCTTCCGGCATCGACCTCTTGCAGCGTGGCGATGCTGCGCATGAGTGTCGACTTCCCGGCGCCGTTGGGACCGAGCAGCCCGAACATGCCTCGTGGAATGGTGAGGGTGACGTCGTGAAGCGCTCGCGTGCCGTTGGGGTACGTCTTGGACACGCCTTCGAGTCTGAGCTCCATGTCGGGCACGAACCTATCCTATGGGTTACGATGCGTTCTATGACTTCGCGGCGCCGGACGCTCCACCTCGCGCTCCTCATGCTGTCGCTGTGCGGATGTGGTGAAGGCGAGCCGGTGATGTTGGAAGCGGTGGCTGCTGACTGCGCGAGCGCCCCTCCTCAACGACTGGGACAGCTCCCCGCGGGCGGCATGGTGCTCAACGCGTACTTCCTCCAGGAAGAGGCGGCGCGCGACGTGCGGCGGGGACTGGCTGAGTCCCCCGTGGTGGAGGAGGTGCTGGCGAAGGCGGCGGCGTTGGGAGTCGTGGCGTTGCGCACCAACGGTCATAACGATGCTCCCGAGAAGCGAGGAGACAGCGCCATCCAGGTGGCGCCACTCCAGTACGACGAGGTTGCCTGGCGAGGTCTGGACCGGGTGCTCACGCGTGCGCGCGCCCATGGGGTTCGATTGGTACTCACCTTGGGCAACTACTGGGATGCCTACGGTGGTGCCCGACAGTACGTCGAGTGGGCGGGCTTGATTGCACCCGTGCAAGGCGACCCTCGCTTCTTCACCGACCCCACGGCCATCGCGCTCTACAAGGAACACGTCGCCAGGACGCTGGAGCGGGTGAACACGGAGGACGGCATCCGCTACGGCGACCACCCGGCGGTGCTCGCGTGGGAGCTGCTCAATGAGCCGCGCGGGCGGGGGCTGGATGCGCAAGGCGCGCAGTTGCGCGCGTGGATTGATGACGTGGCGCGCGAGGTGAAGGCCCGCGCCCCCGGCCATCTCGTGGGCACTGGAGAGGAAGGCTTCGAGCCCTCGCCGGAGGGGTACGACGCCGCCTACTGGTCTCGGGTCGGGACGTCGATGCTGCGCACTCCGGGGGCCAGCTTCACGCGCAACACCGCGTCGCCGTACATCGACTTCGCGTCGGTGCACTTCTATCCGGAGTCGTGGGGCCTGGATGGCGCGGGCACGGCCGAGGCGGGCGCTCGTTGGATTCGCGAGCACGCGGCCATCGCGAGCGCGCTGGGCAAGCCGCTGTTCGTGGGCGAGCTGGGGTTGATGAACGAAGGGGCGCTGGACCTCTCGCAGCGCCGCGCGCTGTATCGCGGCTGGCTGGAGTGCATGCGCGTGTCGGGCGTGGGCGCGGGCTCGCTGTGGATGTTCGCCAACGACGCCCGGCCCGACGCGTGGGATGCGCACACGTTCTACTTCCGAGATGGCACCCGGCCCGAGGACCCCGTCAATCGCTACGCAGACCTCATCCTGGAGGCCGCGGGCGCCCTGCGGCGCTGACACACGAAGGCCCGGAGGGAGACGTGCTCCCGCCGGGCCTGGGTGCTTCAGGGGCCGCGCGCGGACTCAGTACGCGACGTGCACATGACGGCCGTGGCCGCCGATGGGGCCGATGTTCTGCCCGTGCTTGATGCCGCCCTTCGGGTCGTGGAAGAGCTCGGTGGGGTTGGTACCCTTCAGGCGGTCATAGAACTTCGCCATCGTCGCCGGGTCGCCCGCCACGTCGATGGCGCGGCCCTTGTAGTGGTACGAGCCCGGCGTGTGCTTGCCGCCGGTGGTCGACGTGATGGTGAGCCCCATCTGCTTCGCCAGGTTCGTCGCGTAGTCGAGCTTCTGACGGTTGGAGCCATTCACCGGGAAGTCGCCCGGGACGCCCCCCGTGGTTCCGGGACGGTTGGCACCGCCCGCGGGCTTGCCATCCCAGAGGTCCGCGTTGCGCGAGTTGAAGAGGGCGCGGCCCGTGTTGTTGCCCACGATGCCGTCCACCTGAAGGCCCTGCTTGCGCTGATACGCCTCCACCGCGGCCTTCGTCTTCGGGCCGAAGATTCCGTCCGCCGAGCCCGGGTTGAAGCCCGCCTTGGCCAGGGACTGCTGGAGCCGCGTCACGTCCGAACCGCGCGTACCAACCTTGAGCATGGGAGGCCTCTCTCTTCGTTCTCAGGCGCGAGCCTGCGTCCGAGAGAGTTATCGCCGCACATGTCCGGGAGTTGCGGTGTTGGTGGCATAAATCCCGGATTCAGGCTTTTTGACGCGGTCCGGCGGTCCAGGGCGTCAGACGGAGATGAGGCCCTTGCGGATGCCTTCGGTAACCGCTTCGACGCGGTTGGTCACCTCGAGCTTCCGGTAGATGTGCTCCAGGTGGGTGCGGATGGTGGCCTTGCTCAGGTTGAGCAGCCGCGCCGCCTCGCTGTTGGAGACGCCCTTGGCGATGAGCTGGAGGATTTCGCGCTCGCGGTCCGAGAGCGGCTTGAGCAGGGGCTCCTCGGCGGTGGGGCTCTCGGCGGCCGCGGCCGGCGCGGCGGAGGTCTCCGGCGGAGGCGCGACGGCGGGGGCACCGCCCGCGGAGGGGACGGGCGTGGTGTCCGGGTCCACGCGGAAGTGGCGGAGCAGTCTGCGCGCGAGGTTGGGCTGGATGACGGTGCCGCCCGCGCGGACTTCCTTGATGGCTTCGATGATCTTGTCGACGGGCGAGCCCTTGAGCATGTAACCGGATGCCCCCGCCTTCACCGCCTCGAGGACTTTGTCCTCCTCGTCGAAGATGGTGAAGATGAGGATCTCAATCTTCGGGTAGACGGCTTTGACCTCGCGAGTCACGTCGATGCCGCTCATGCGCGGCAGGCCCAGGTCCAGCAGGAGGACATCCGGCATGACGCGCGGGACCTCCTCCATCGCGGCTTCACCCGAGAGCGCGGTGCCGACGATTTCGATGTCGGGGTGGCCCTCGAACAGGCGCAGCTGGTTCTTGAGGATCTTGGTCTGGTCTTCCACCACGAAGACGCGGATGGGGGACTGCGCGGGAGAGGTGGGGGGCTGCGGGGCGTCCACGGAGGCTCCGGTCAAGGGGGAGAGCAGGGGAGGGAGAAGGCCACCTGGGCACCTGCGCCGGGTGACGAATCGACGATGAGCTGTCCGTTGAGCTTCATGGCGCGCTCACGCATGTTCAGCAGGCCGTAGTGCCCGCGCGGCGTGCGCTGCGGGTCGAAGCCCTTGCCGTTGTCGCGGACGATGAGGTGCACGTGGTCCTCGGTGTAGTCGAGCTTCACCTGCACGAGCTTCGCCTCGGCGTGCTTCACGGCGTTGGAGAGGCACTCCTGGAGGATGCGGAACAGGGCCAGCTGTGAGTCGGGGGACAGCTTGCGCTGGAGGCCCGTGCGCTCGAACTGGATGCTCAGCCCGGTGCGCTCGTTGAAGGTCTTCGCGTAGTCCTCCAGGCCCTGCGCCAGCTCGAAGTCCTCGCGCATCATGCGCAGGCTGCGGCGCAGCTCCTCGATGGACTCCTCCGCGGTGACCTTCAGCTCGCGAATCTCCGAGCGCAGGCCCTCCTCGCGCGCGAGGTTCAGGATGTACTCCGCCTGGATGATCATCGACGAGAGCGAGGCACCCAGGCCGTCGTGGATCTCGCGCGCCAGCCGGTTGCGCTCCTCGACGACGGCCAGCTCCTTGAGGTCGCCTTGCAGGGCGACGACCTCGCGGTGCGCGGCGGCCTCGCGCTCGTTCAGGTACACGAGCACGTAGACGATGATGAAGTTGAGCGCCAGGTACCAGAGCAGCGTGAGCAGCTCCACGGCCGTCACGGAGCGGTTGAGGAGCAGGTCCAGCCGCGTGGTGATGGGCAGCGCCAGCAGCGGCGGGAGGATGGCGAGCGGCTTGGGGTAGAGGATGGAGAAGAGGGTGGTGAACAGCAGCTGCGTGGCCAGCAGGGGACTCTGCAGGCCGCCGCCCACCTGGGGCTTGGCGATGAGGACCACGAGGATGACGAGGTCCAGGCACAGCGTCGTGTACGTCACCCAGCGGCCGGCCTTGGGGTGGTCGATGACGAGCAGGTTCGCGACGCTGTAGAGCAGCATCGTGAAGTAGCCGAGGAAGGAGAAGGCGCCGGTGAGCCCGAAGTAGCCGCTCCACGTGGGCACGGCGAGGATGAGCAGGCCCAGCGTGAGGAACATCATTCGCGCGTAGAACAGGGCGCGGGCCCGGGCGACGAACCGGTCCTGCTCCCACGACGCGGTGGCCTGCTCGGTGGAGACGCTGTCCGTCAGCTTGCGGCGCGAGAGGACCTCTCGCACGCGGGCGCGGAGGTCATTGGCCGGGGTCTCCTCGCCCAGGGCGAGATTGGAATCCATTGGGCCGGCAGCTTACGAGAGCCGCCGGGTGTGCGGGAATCCCTGGGGTGGTCCGCCCACCTTCCCGCCGAGCGAGAAGGCGTGCGGCTCGCGGATTCTACGGAGTCTTCGAGGGCTGCATGCAGACCTTCCGGGCCTCGGGGTGGCCGCGGAAGACGAACTCCATGCGGTCCTTCGACTCGCCGGTGCGCTCGTCGAAGAGGGGCGTGCCGCCCGCGTACATGGTGCCCTCGGCGTTGCCGTACGCGTCCAGCTTGTGCTTCTTCAGCCAGTTGTCCACGCATGCCTCGAGCGCGGCCTGGTCCCGGGCGGGCTCTCCGGAGGCGTCCTTCAGGGAGGAGGCGTCGGAGCCGGTCGCGCCGGAGTCCGCGCCGGTCTTCGAGGTGCTGGAGGGCGCGGTGGCCGCGGGCGTCTGGCCGCTGTCGGTGGGCCCCGGGTTCTCGCCGGTGTTCTTGTGGCAGCCGAGCACGAGCATCAGGGTGGTGGAAAAGACGAGCACGCCGGTCAGGTTTTTCATATGTCCTGGCAGAGGGAGTCCGCCGCGAAGCGGGACGGTGGAAGGGGCGCTTGAGCCCCTCTGTCGCAAGGTGCGACGCAGGGCCCCGCACGTTATTCGCATCCGCCCTCGCGGAGCAGCAACCGATGCACGGTCCAGAAGAGCACCACCATCCTCGAATTCCCCATGCTTCCCGTATCGAGCGCTCCCGGGTGCTCATCGTGGGAGCCGGTGGGCTTGGCTGTCCCGCGTCGCTGGCGTTGGCGCAGGCGGGTGTCGGCCACCTGACGCTGGCGGACCCGGACCGCGTCGATGTGACGAACCTGCCACGGCAGCTCTGGCACCGGCCGGGGGACGTGGGGCGGAACAAGGCGGAGTCGGCGGTGGCGGGGCTCGCGCGAGCCTTCCCGGGCCTGTCGACGGAGGCGCTGCCCGAGCGGGTGGACGCGAACAACGTGGAGGGGCTCTTCCGCGCGCACGACGCCGTCATCGACGCGACGGATGGGGTGCTGACCAAGTTCTTCCTCTCGGACGTGGCGGTGCTCACGGGCGTGCCGCTCGTCTATGGGGGCGTGTTGCGGATGCAGGGCCAGGCGATGCGGGTGGAGCCGGGCGGGCCGTGCCTGCGCTGTCTCTATGAGACGCCGCCCTCGCCGGACGCGGTGCCCACGTGCGCGCAGGCGGGAGTGCTGGGCTCGCTCGCGGGGCTGGTAGGCGCGGTGCAGGCGCTGATGGTGCTGGAGCTCCTGGCGGGGGCTTCGCGGCGCGTTCCGGGTGAGGCGACGTTGCAGGTGCTGGATGGACTCACGCTGCTGGGCCGGCGCACCCGCGTCGAGCGGGCCCCGGACTGTCCCGGTTGTGCCATCACCGACGTGCCCGCGTTTCCAGGGGAGGAGGGCGCATGCGCGCGATGAGGGGCGTGGATCATGAGTGAGTCCGTGGCGACGCTGGACATCACGCGCGAGGTCTGTCCCATGACCTACGTGCGCACGAAGCTCCGACTGGAGACGCTGGAGGCGGGGGCCGTCTTGGAGATCATCCTCCGAGGCTCCGAGCCCCTGAAGAACGTGCCCCGCAGCGCTCGTGAGGAGGGGCACGAGGTCGTCTCCCTCGATGCGCGCGAGGACGGCACGCACCGGCTGGTGCTGCGCAAGCAGGGGAGGTGAGAGGGCACCATGGCGACCATCCGGATCCCCACGATGATGCGCCCGCTCACGCGCAACCAGGCGGAGGTGACGGCCTCCGGCGCGACGGTTCGCGAGGTGCTGAGGGACTTGGACATCCGCTATCCGGGCCTCGGCGCGAAGCTCCTGGACGAGCACGGCGCCGTGCGGCGCTACGTCAATGTCTTCCTCAACGACGAGGACATCCGCGCCTTGGACGCCCTGGACACCCCGGTGAAGGACGTGGACCGCCTCACCCTCATCCCCGCGATGGCGGGAGGTTGATGACGCATGGCCCTGCGTGAAGATCAGATCCTTCGCTACTCCCGGCAGATCCTCCTGCGCGAAGTCGGAGGGCGTGGCCAGGAGGCGCTCCTTTCCGGCGGCGCGCGCGTGGATGCGACGGGCGCTTCGGGGTTGACGGCGGCGGCGTATCTCGTGGGAGGCGGCACGCCCGTCGCCGGGGTGGGCTCGCTGACCCTGGGCCCCTGGTCCCCGGGCTTCCTGGCGTCCTCCGACGACGTGGGACAGCCCGTGGCCTCGACGCTGGCCCGCGAGGCTCCCGCGCTGAACCCGGACGCCGCCAACCCCGAGGGGCGCGGCGGGATGATCGCGGAGCTGCCCTCGGCCTGGAGTGGAGAGGCCCCTTGGGTCGCGCTCTGCGGAGACGGAGCGCGTGCGGGCGTCGTGTTCCGGAGCGCCGAGGGCTGCGTCTGGTGCTTCGGCGAGACGGTGCGGCACCTGGGCTCCCCCCCGGACGGCGCCCTGGGTGGGGCGCTGGGCGCGCTGGGCGCCGTGGTCTTCCAGCGACTCCGGTTGGGGCTGGGGCCATCGCTCGGGGGGCGCTGGCTGGTGCCTCCTGGAACCTTGGAGGAGATGGAGTTGCGGCGGTGCTCGCGCTGCGCGTCGCGCCAGGAGCCATCGGCGCCGTGACGACGTGGCCGGACTCACGCTGGCCGGAATCCGTGCGCGAGGAGATCCTCCAGCACCTGGAGGGCAGCTACCCGCGGGAGGGCTGTGGCGTGATCCTCCGAGGCCCCGAGGATGGCGCGTGGCGCGTGTGCCCCCTGCGCAATGCCTCACCTTGGCCCACGCGGGCCTACGCCTTCGCACCCGAGGAGTGGCTGGCGCTCTGCCTCCAGGCGGAGTCACGGGGAGAGCAGGTAGCCACCGTGTTCCACTCGCATGTGGATGCACCTCCCACCTTCTCCGCCGAGGACCGCGCCCAGGCTGCTCCCTCGGGGCATCCGCTCCTGCCGGGAGTTTCCTATCTCATCGCATCCGTACACCGAGGACGTGTTGTCTGGGTGTCCGAGTATGAGTGGATGGGTGGCGATTTTCAGACGCGCAGGGTCTGAAAAGACCATTGCAAGAACGAAAAAGCTGAATAGACGCAGGCACTTGGCCGCCCGCTTCCCCTACCTGCGGAAAGGTGTGTGTGAATTGTCAAGTGCGTGGGTTTTCGTCTATAACCACGCGCATCTTCTGGATCTGCGGCGTCCTTACGCGGCCTGCAAGAAGCGCTCCGGACGCAGGGAGTTGAAAACCCTTATGGCCTCCAACACTGGATTCACCCTCTGGCTGACCGGCATGTCCGGTACAGGGAAGAGCACCACTGCCGCCTACATCGCGGCGCGGCTCCGTCAGGTTGGCCGCAACGTGGAGATCCTCGATGAGGGCGAGCTCTCCGATGAGCTGTGGGCGGGGTTGGGGGATTCGAAGGACGAGCGCAACACGATCGCCGGGCGGCTGGGTTACGTCGCCAACGTGCTGACGCGCAACGGTGTCGCCGCGCTGGTCCCCTGCGTGAGCCCGTACAAGGCGAAGCGCGAGGAGAACCGCCGGAGCATCGGCCGGTACGTCGAGGTCTACGTCGACTGCCCCACCGAGAAGCTCATCGAGCGCGACAGCACGGGCCGCTACAAGAAGGCGCTCAACGGGGAGATCCCCAACTTCGTGGGCATCACCGAGCCCTACGAGCCGCCCACCTCGCCCGAGGTCACCATCCACTCCGACGTGGAGTCCATCGAGGACGGCGCGGCGAAGATCTTCCAGTCCCTCCTGGACCTTGGCTACATGACCACGGAGGAGCTGAAGACCATCACCGGCAAGAAGATGAAGGCGAACCCGCTGCCGGCCAAGGGTGAGAAGGCCGAGAAGCCTGAGAAGGCCGAGAAGGGCGGGGCGAAGGCGCGCCGGGCGGAGGAGCCCAAGGCCGCGGCCAAGCCGGCGAAGGCGGACAAGGGTGCGAAGTCGCGTCCGGCCACGCGTGCGGCTCGGGTGGCGAAGCCGACGCCCGCGTCGAAGAAGTCCGCGAAGGGCAAGGGCCGCTGACCGAGGGGGCCGAGCAGGCCCCTGTTCCATGCCGTGGAGAGGGCTCCGATTGCCGCGCGATGCGCGTGCAATCCGGGGCCCTTCCGTTTTAGGAGTCCCCCATGCTGAGCCCCGAGCGAATCCAAGCCCTGTGTGAGTCGTCGCGCCCGAAGCTGGAGGCGATGCGCGCCTCGCTGCGGGCCCATGGCAGTGCCCTGGTGGCGTTCTCGGGCGGCGTGGACTCCACCTTCGTGCTGAAGGTGGCCGTGGAGGAGCTGGGCGAGCGGGCCCTGGCGCTCACGGCGCTGTCCGCGTCGGTGGCGCCGGAGGAGGCTCAGGAGGCGCGGGAGCTGGCGGAGCGTCTGGGGGCCCGGCACGTCGTCATCGGCAGCAACGAGCTGGCCAATCCGCAGTACGCGGCCAACCCCACCAACCGCTGCTACTTCTGCAAGACGGAGCTGTACGACCTCTGCGAGGCGCGCCGGGCGGAGCTGGGGCTGGCGGTGGTGCTGGACGGCTTCAACGCGGACGACTTCAAGGACCACCGGCCGGGGCACAAAGCCGCTCGCGAGCACGCGGTGGTGTCGCCGCTGGCGGAGGCGGGGCTGACGAAGGAGGAGATCCGCGCGTGGAGCCAGGCGCTGGCGCTGCCCACCTGGGACAAGCCGCAGATGGCGTGCCTGGCGTCGCGCATCCCGTACGGCACGGCGGTGACGAGGGACCGGCTGCTGCAGATCGCCGCGGCGGAGTCGGAGCTGCGCAAGCTGGGCTTCCGTCAGTTCCGCGTGCGCTACCACAGCGAGGTGGCGCGCTTGGAGGTGGCCGCGGAGGAGTACGAGAAGTTCCTCGCCGCGGATGTGCGCCAGCGGATCAACACCGCCTTCCTGGCGCTGGGGTTCAAGTTCGTCGCGCTGGACCTGGAGCCGTTCCGCTCCGGCCGGTTGAACGAGGCGGCGGGCGTGACAAAGCCCGCGACCCAGGGGGCCGCGGGCTTCTCACTTCCCGTCGTCAGCTGATGACTACAGGGGCGAGCCGGTGGCGATCATCCGACCCCGGACACCCGCGGACGTGTTCTTGACGTTCCGCAGGACGAACGTGCCGTCGATCTGAAAGGCCTGCGGGAGCGGGTACCCTTCGGCATCGGTCTGGCCAGGGAACGGAGGGCTGTAGCCGTTCATCTGGAGCTGATACTGGAGGGCCGGCTGGTAGAAGGCGTTGTCGAGGTAGTCGACACGGATGACCCCGGCGCTGCTGTCGCTGGACACCAGCGAGTAGTTCAGGACCTGCCCCGAGAGGGAAGGGGCGACCGTCTCGCTGAGCAGCGCGGAGTAGAAACCTCCGAACTGGACCACGACGGGGCTGGTCGTCACACGCAGGAGCCGGCTGTCACCGCTCGAGGAGGGGACCTTGGTGAGCGTCGCGGACGCGTAGCTGATGGTGAAGGGCACGGTGGTCCCCACCAGCGACTGGAACAGGGTGTTGCTGGAGCTCTCGAGCGCGGTGAACTGGAGCGTTCCGGTGATCCACCCGCCCGTGTCCACCTCGAAGCCGATGTCCGTGCCGACCATCGCCGGCGTCTTGAAGACGAAGCGGACGGTGCGTGACTGCCCCTCGGCGACCGTGAAGCTCATGGGGTTCGGGGAGACCAGCGTGGCCTGGATGGGCTCTCCAGCCGCGTTGGGGACGACGCGCTCGACGTGGTAGTTGCCCCGGAGCTCGATGGTGTACCCGCCCGCCGGCAGGTTGATCGTGAGCGCGTCCGCGGTGGTGTCGGTGATGGTCTGGTTCACCGGGCCGGTGATCTCGAACGTGGCTCCCACCAACCGGAAGCCCTGCCCGTTGGAGTTGGTCGACACCAGCGGGAGCTGCACCTGGCCCTCGCCTTCGCGAAGCTCGGGTTGCTCCTTGTTGTTTCCAGAGGCACCACCGCAGGCGACCGCCAGCAGCGCTACCGCCAATAGACTCAGGTTCATCTTCTTCATGGTCATGACTTCCCCCTCGAGGGACGTGGAGCCCAGGGGTCCAGAATGAGTCGAGGATTCGGGTCCAACGCCCTGTGGATGATCCGTCGCGCCCCCGTGGAGGCTGGTAGAACGCGCGGTCGCGAGATGGCTCGCGCGCACGCAGCGACGTCGGAGCGGACTAACATGCTGACGCGTTCCAGAAGAATCGCGGCGCTCATGGCCGCGCTGTTTTCACCGGGCGTCGCTCGGGCGGCGGAGTACGTGGACTCGCCGTATCGGGAGCGTTGGGCCTTCTCGCTGATCCTCGGCCCGGGGGCTTCCTACACGGAGTTCATTGATCGCGAGGACGAGGACTCGGTGAAGGGGCTGGATGCGCTCCTCGACGTGGGGGCCAGCCTCACGGTGGGGCACGACGGGGACGAGGTCTTCGTGGTGATCCGCGGGAGTGCCCGGGAGCCGGACCTCTCGCTGATCGCCGGCTACCGCAGCGTCTTCGGGCTCGAGTCCTGGCAGTCGTTCGTGGATCTCGCCGCCGTTGTGCGGCCGTTTTCTGGGCCGTGGCTGGGGCCTCGCGTAGCTTTGGGCCTGCGTCACACCTTCTCGGAGCGGTTCGCGCTGTACGGAGGGCTCGGGCTCACGCTCGGGTTTGGATCCGGACTTCGCGCCGATGCCGAGGCCTTCACCGGGTTGCAGTGGATCTTCCCGGCAGATGGATCCGAGTGAAAATCTTGCGATCATCCAGGCCTGTGAGATGGTGTGCGCATCTGTAGGAGGTCGCGCACTTGGACATGAATCCCCGCCTCACCTCGGTGGTCTTCCGGCTCAACCGCGAGAAGCTCGACGCCCTGAAGGAGCTGTCGCGCTCCACGCGCATCCGCCAGAGCGAGTACCTTCGGGAGGCCATCTCGGATCTGCTGGCGAAGTATGAGGAGCGGCTCGTCGACTGACGGCCGGGTGGATCCACCGCGTGTCACCCGAGCAGGAAGGGTGGCTCTCGCGGCAGCCCCGGAGGCTGGAGGCGCTCTGGGGCGGTGAATGGGTCCACATCGGGAGGGTAGCGGACCTCCCAGAGCATCAGGCCGTGAGCGGGCGCCTTGAAGCCCTCCATGGCCGCCCCCGTCTCCAGGGCTGAACGCCACGCTTCTTCCGGCAACAGCCCCGCCGCCACCTTCAGCGCGCCACCCACGACGTAGCGCACCTGGTAGCGAGCAAAGCCATCCCCGTTCAGCCGCGCCTCGAAAAGCCCGCCTCCATGCTCATGGAGGGTGGCGGACTCCAGCGTGCGGAGCTTCTGGGGGCTGGACTTCTCATGGAACGCGATGAAGTCGCGCGTGCCCGCCGCCAGGGCGAGCAGTGACGCCACCCGCTCGGGCGTCACCCGATGGCCCTGGCCTTGAAGTCCCACCTCGTTGGCGACATCGAGCGAGTAGGGCGCCCACTCCGGATCCACCGCGCCGCCCAGGTGGAACCGGTAGCGGTACGCCTTGCCGCTCGCGCTCCACTGCGCATGGAAGGAGCGCGGCTTGCGCACCAGGCACAGCCCGAGCCCCGGCGGAAGGTGCGCCGGCAGCCGCTGGGCGAGCGCCTCCGCCGAGTCCCCCGCCTCCAACCGGACGCTGACCACCTGCATCCGGGCATGGACGCCCCGGTCCGTGCGACCGGCGGGCATCACCGTGGCGGGGACCCCCACTGTCCGCAAGGCCCCCTCCAGGGCCTCCTGGACGGTGGGGCCTTGGGGTTGGCGCTGGAAGCCTCGGAAGTTCCCACCGAGGTACCAGATCCAGAGGGCGACGGGAGTCCGCTTGGAGGTTGAGGTCAGCACGGCGTTGCGAGGTCGCGGGGTAACACGGGATACTCGCGCGCGAAATGGCGGCTGGACAAGAACTCGCGGCGGATGTGGATGGGCAGTGGCTCTTCCGGCATGGAGACCTGGTCCTCGGACCGGTCAGCGGCAACCACATTGTTGAGAAGCTCAAGTCAGGGGAGCTGACGCCGGAGTCCCTGCTGGCCCTGGCGGGCGAGCGGGACTTCCACCCCATGAAGGACGTGGAGCCCTTCAAGGTCCACGTGGCGCTCGCCGAGGCACGGGCTCGAGTGGACGCCGCCGTCCTGGTGGAGCGGGAGAAGAACCGCAAGCGGATGATGGTGCTGGGCGGGGTCGCCGGAGGACTGGCGCTCGTGCTGGGCACGGGCGGCCTGTTCCTGGCGCGCAACGCCGCGGTGCATGGCTGGTTCGGCGAGGAGGAGTTCGAGGGCATCGAGATGGAGGCCCCCGTCATTCGCCTGGCGCAGGCGCGCCCGGATGACGAAGAGCTCTTCGACTACCCCATCCCGGGGAGTGTGAAGCCGAAGTCGGGAGAGGCGGGGGGAGGCAAGCCCGCGACTCCGGGCGGAGGCAAGCCCACCGCCGTCGCATCGGTGGACCGCAAGCCGCCGCGTCCCTCGGGCAGCGTGGCCACCGACCCGGACGGGATGCAGGTGGCGCAGCAGTTCGACCAGTCCGCCATCAACCGCGTCGTCGCGGGCAACAAGTCCACGCTCTTCCGCTGCCTCAAGGAGGAGGCCGCCCGCAGTCCGGGCCTGGCGGCGAGAATCCCCCTGGAGTTCGTCATCGGAAACGATGGCCGGGTCAACAAGCTGTGGGTGGACAACCCCCAGTTCAAGAAGGGTCCACTCTACGACTGCCTCTTCACGGAGCTGCAGAAGTGGCCGTTCCGCGCCTACGAAGGAGAGCGCGCGACGGTGGGCCTCTCGTTCACCTTGGGCCCCAAGAAGGGGTAGGGCCACTTTCTTGCCCACCTCGCGGGCATGCCCCATACCGGGGCCATGTCCGCCGCATCTGTTGCCGAGACCGAAATCGCGAAGAAGGCCTTGAGCGTTCCGCCGGGGACCTTCCGTCACACCGTGCTGCTGGCCGCCAAGCGCTTCAAGTCCACCTGGGCGGAGCTGGGCAGGCTGCTGGTCCAGGTCCGGGACGAGGCCAAGTTCGAGGAGTGGGGCCACCCCACCTTCGAGGCCTACTGTCTCAAGGAACTGCACATCAAGAAGCAGACGGCCCTCAAGCTCACCCGCTCCTTCAGCTTCCTGGCCAAGCACGAGCCCGAGGAAGAGCTGCGGGCTCAAGAGTTCCCCGAAAAGGCGCCCGCCTTCGAGGTCATCGAAGTGCTGGCCGACGCGGAGGAGCGCGGCCAGTTGTCGCCCACTGAATACAAATCCCTACGTGACAGTATCTGGAGCCCGGAGAAGTCTCCCACCGAGCTCAAGAAGGAGTTCACGGAGAGGTTCCCCCGGCCGCCGCCCGAGCCTCCTCCGGAGAGCCTCCAGGTGCGCAAACTGGCGTCCATGGCCCGGAAGCTGGCCAGTGAGCTGGCGGGGTGTCGCAAGATTCCGAACGCCGTTGCCGAGCGAGCAGCCGCCCTGGCGGACGACGTGGAGGAGCTCGCCTCAGGGGTGACGGACGCCTGAGTCGCTGTTACTGAACGCTCACCCGTTGCGGACGCTGTACGCTCCGTAACGGGCCCGCACCGTTGGGCTTCCTGCCCAGGGGGGAGGGCCCTATAGTGGTTGTGGGCCCCATGTAGGTGGTGGGCCCGACGGCTGTTCGAGACGTGGGCAGGCCGTTTGGGTAGGGGAGCGGTGGACGGCGAAGTGGCTCCGGCAAGTTCCGGGGTCGGCGAACTCGGAGGCGGCAGTGAAGAAGGAGCACCACGTCAACCTGTCCTGCTCGTTCTGCGGAAAATCGCAGCGCGAGGTCCGCAAGCTCATCGCGGGACCGACGGTCTACATCTGCGATGAGTGCATCAAGCTCTGCAACGACATCATCGCGGACGAGAACGAGCGCGAAGAGGGCAAGCCGCAGGTCAGCTTGCCGACGCCTTCGGAAATCAAGGCGTTCCTCGATGACTACGTCATCGGGCAGGACCAGGCGAAGAAGGTCCTCGCGGTCGCGGTCTACAACCACTACAAGCGCATCTACCAGAAGAAGCCCTCGGCACGGCCGCGTCCCGGCGTGAAGAGCCCTTCGGGTGACGATGTCGAGCTGAGCAAGAGCAACATCCTGCTCATCGGCCCGACAGGCAGCGGCAAGACGCTGCTGGCCCAGTCGTTGGCGCGCTTCCTCAACGTCCCGTTCACCATCGCCGACGCCACCAGCCTCACCGAGGCCGGCTACGTGGGCGAGGACGTCGAGAACATCATCCAGAACCTCCTCCACAACGCCGATTACGACGTGGAGAAGGCGGCGCGCGGCATCGTCTACATCGACGAGATCGACAAGATCGCGCGCAAGGGTGACATGCCCAGCGCCACCCGCGACGTGGGCGGTGAGGGCGTGCAGCAGGCGCTGCTGAAGATCATCGAAGGCACTCGCGCCAACGTCACCCCGCGCGGTGGCAAGAAGTACAACCAGCAGGAGTACGTCCAGGTCGACACGACGAACATCCTGTTCATCTGCGGCGGTGCCTTCCACGGCATCGACGGCGTCATCAAGCGCCGCGTGGGTGAGAAGGGCCTGGGCTTCGGCGCGAAGATCACCCACCGCGAGGACCGCAGCGTGGGCGAGCTGTTGGCGCTGACCGAGCCGGAAGACCTGATGAAGTTCGGGATGATTCCCGAGTTCATCGGCCGTCTGCCGATGATCGCCACGCTCAATGACCTCAAGGAAGAGGACCTGGTCACCATCCTCGCCCAACCGAAGAACGCGCTGGTGAAGCAGTACCAGAAGCTCTTCGAGTTCGAGAAGGTGAAGCTCACCTTCTCGAAGGAGGCGCTGCGCGCCATCGCCCGCGAGGCGATGCGCCGTCACTCCGGAGCGCGTGGTCTGCGCGCCATCCTGGAGGACGCGATGCTGGAGATCATGTACGACATCCCGTTCCGCGAGGGCGTGAAGGAGTGCAAGATCACCGAGACGGTCATCACCCGTCGCGAACCGCCTCAGCTCGTCATGGAGAAGGAGAAGAAGACGGCCTAGCGCCGGCTCCTCCCTGACGGTGACTCACCAGGCCCCTCCTTCCCATGTGGAACGAGGGGCCTGCTCATGTCCGGCCCCCCTCAGGCGACGATGGCGCTCGAGGGTGGGGCGGGGATGGTGATGATGAACTCCGTGTACTCGCCGACGATGCTGTCCACGCGGATGTCGCCCTGGTGCTCCTGGACGATGTCGTGGCAGAGCGACAGTCCCAGGCCCGTGCCCGAGCCCGCGGGCTTGGTGGTGAAGAACGGGTCGAAGAGCCGCTCGCGAATCTCCACGGGGATGCCCGAGCCGTTGTCGCGCACGCGCAGCTCCACGCGGTCTCCCTGTCGCCGGGTGGTGACCTGGACTCGAGGCACGAAGCCCGTGGCCGCGGTGCGCTGCTTCTGCACGGTGGCGTAGAAGGCGTTGTCGAGGATGTTGATGATGAGGCGGCTGATGTCGCCCGCCACCAGCTCGACGTTGCCCACGGACGTGTCGAAGTCCGTCTCCGTCTCCACGGCGGAGGCTCCCTGGCGAGCCCGCAGGCCCTGCACGGCCAGGTTGACGCTGTCGCGAATCAGCACGTTCAGGTCCGCGCGACTGCGCGAGCCCTCCGAGCGGCGCGAGTGGCGCAGCATCGTCTTGATGATGCCGGACGCTCGGCGGCCATGGGATTGGATGCGCTGGGAGTTCTGCTTCAGGTCCTCCAGCGTCTCGAGCACATCCTCCACCGTCGTGGCGTCGAAGCGGTCCATCATGCCCCGCAGCGTGCCGTCCAGCTCGGTGGCCAGCTTCGCGGAGAGCTCCGAGAAGTTGTTCACGAAGTTGAGCGGGTTCTGCAGCTCATGCGCGATGCCGGCCGTGAGCGAGCCCAACGAGGCCAGCTTCTCCTGCGCCACGAGCTGTCGCTGCATCTCCTGGATGCGGGTGAGCGTCCCCGCGAGCTCCACGTTCTTCGCCTGGAGCTCGGCGGTGCGCTCGTCGACGCGGCGTTCCAGCGTGTGGCTGTATTCCTCCAGGCTGGCGTAGAGGCCCGCGTTCTCCAGGGAGATGGCGGCCTGGAAGGACAGGAGGCGCAGCACCTCCAGCCGCTCGGGCGTGAAGGCCCCGCGTGTCGCGTCGTTCTCCAGGTACAGCACGCCCGTGAGCGAGCCCTGCTTCAAGAGGGGGCTGCACAGCACGGACTTGGGGTGGGCGCTGCGGACATAGGGGTCCTCGGAGAAGGGCTCCTCCGCGGCGGCATCGTCCAGGATCACCGTCTCGCCGGTGCGCACGACGTAGTGGACGATGGAGGCGGGCAGCGCGGCGGAGGTCTCCACGGGCACGGCATGCTCCAACAGCACGCGAGCGCCGTCGACGGAGCCTTCCGCTTCGATGAAGAGTCCCTCGGACCGCTTGAGGATGAGGAAGCCCCGGCGCGCGCCCGCGTTCTCGATGAGAAGCGTCATGATCTTGCGCAGGAGCTTGTCCAGGACGATTTCGCCGGACAGCGCGCGCGCGGTCTTCAGCACGGAGGCCATGTCCAGCGCGGCCAGCGGTGTGCCCGCGGACTCCTCGGTGTGCACCAGTTCGGCGGGTGCCGAGGTCAACAAGCGCGGGTGCTCGCGCTCCAGTCGTGAGGCCACCGCACGCGCACCCCAGCGGACATACGCATCACGGGCTTCCTGGAGATAGGCCCGCGCGACCCGCTCACGCCCGGCGGTGAGGTGGAAGCGCGCGGCCTGCTCGCACGCGACACCTTCGTCGAGCGACAGGCCATGCTCGCGCGCCAGTCGGATGGCTCGGTCAAAGCCGTCCGCGGCCTCCGCGTTGCGTCCGTCCACCCGGGCTCGCTCCGCGTCCAGCAGCTCCGAGCGCGCCGCGTAGTTCATGGGCGCGATGCGTGCCCAGGCCCGCATCTGCTTGCGGAGCGCGTCGATGGAGCGCGACGAGCGGATGCGCTCCAGCGGCCCCCGCGTCGAGTGGAGCTGGAGCAGCGCCAAGCCCTGGAAGAACTTGTACCAGGGCAGGTAGATCTGCCCGGCGATGAGCTCCGCGTGGGCATCCACCGCGGCGGCGCTCTCGAGCGTGCCCCGCGCATCCCCCCACAGCCAGCGCCGCATGGTGCGCATGACGTCGCAGGAGGCGATGCCGTTCGCGTACCCGAGCTGATGATACGGCGCGAGGATGTCCCGCTCCCGGGCCTCGATGTCTCCCGTGAAGGCCCCCGTGAGCTGGTCGAGCGTGTGCCGGGTGAACTGGAGGAACGGCACGTTCTTGTGCTGGTGCGACGCGAGCAGGTCCAGGAAGTGGTCGACGCGTGGCCCATGCGCGGCCAGGCCATCCCGGCCGATGAGGGACGCCGCGCAGCCCGCGCTCGCGTTGTACGCGAAGTACTCGATGTCGCCCGACTCCTGTCCCTTGGTCGCACCCGTGAAGAAGTCGTCGATGCACGTCGACAGCGGCTCCTTCCAGTGGCGGATGAACAGGTTGAAGACGAAGTGCACCATGGCGCGCAGGCTCTCCGCGCCGAACCGGTCCAGGGTCTTCAGGGCGAGCCGGCCGTAGCGGTAGCCCTCCTCGGGGTTGCCCAGGTGGACGCTGAGCATCAACCCGAAGCCCACGTATCCGAAGGCCGAAGCCCCCGTCGCGCCATGGCGGATGGAGAGCTGGAGGGTGCGCAGGACGATGAGCGGGAAGAGCAGGGGCCGCGACATGAACGCGGCCGTGGACAGCTTCATCATCAGGCGCAGCGTCGCCAGCAGCAGCGGGTCCTTGAGCTCGGGCAGTGACTCCAGGTCCTCGGGCTTGCGCAGCCCCAGCAACACCTTGGTCTTCGCCACGGCGGCCAGGACGTGGGGCTGCTTGGGCTGCGCGGGGAGGTTCTGGCCCAGCTTCGCCAGCACCTCCAGGCCCAGGTCCACCGCGCGCGCATGCTCGCCTCGGTGGGAGTGGCACTGGAGTCGGACCAGGTGCACACGCACGTTCTCGAGCGGGTCCGCCGCGTGGGCGAGCGCCGCTCCGGCCAGCCGCTCCATCTGCTCGAAGTCGGCGGCGAGATAGGCGGCCTCGGCGGCCTCGACGTGCAGGTCGAACGCGAGCACGCGGCTCTTCGTCCAGCCTTCATCGCCCAGGAGCTGGCGGCCCGTCGACAGCAGCCTCAGCGCGGCGGTCCAGGCACCGCGTGACTTGGCTCCTCGTCCCGCGCGCAGGTCCAGGGCCGCCACGCGGTGGCGCTCCTCGGTGTCCTTCAACACGGGAAGCGCCAGGTGGAAGTGGTTGACGATGTCCGCCAGCTGCTCGTCCATCAGCTCCGGAGGCGTGTGGCTCAGGAGCAACCGGCCGATGCGCGCGTGGACCTCCGCGTGCTCGCTCGTGGGGGTGAGCTCGAGCGCGGCTTGCTGGACGCGGTCATGCGCGAACTGGAAGCTGTCCGCGCCCACGGGGGCGACCAGTCCCGCCTGGACGATTTCGTCGAGGGTCGCCTCCGCCTGCTGGAGCGACTGCTCCGTGACGACCGCGAGGTTGCGCGAGGTGAAGGTGTGGCCGAGCGCCGCGGCCATGGGCAGCAGGGCCTGCGCATCCGGACTCAGCTCCCGGATGCGGGACGTGAGCAGCGCGACCACGCCGTCGCTGAAGTCCTGGCCTCGAAGCGCGCTTCCGTCCCACCGGAACCCGCCGCCTTCCGCGTCGAAGCGCACGAGCCCTCGCTCGTAGAACGCGCGCAGGAGCTGCACCGCGAAGAAGGGATTGCCCTCCGTCAGCGAGAACACCACCGCGTCCAGCTGCGTGTCCCGCTGTCCGGCCGCCGCGGGGAAGACGTCGCTCACGAGCCGCGACAGGTGCTCCGGAGACAGGGGCTCCAGGTCCAGGCGCTGCACGGGCGTCCCGGCCTCACGCAGGGCCTGGAACAGTCCCTCCACGGGATGCTCGGGGCTCAGCTCCTCCGTGCGACAGGCGCCGACGACGAGCAGGTTGTTGAGGCCCTTGTCCGACAACAGCAGACGCAGCAACTGAAGGCTCGCGCTGTCCGCCCACTGGAGGTCGTCGAGCACGATGACGAGCGGGTGCTCCGGCGTGGCGAGCGCGCCCATCAGCTTGCGCAGCACGAGCTGGAAGCGAAGTTCCGACTCGGCGGGGTCCAGCTCGGGAACGGGCGGCTGTTCTCCGAGCACCAGCGCCATGCGCGGCACCGCATCCACCACCAGTCGGCCCATGCCTCCCAGGGACTCCAGGAGCCGCTGCCGCCAATCCTCCAGCCGCTCCTCGCCGAGCAGGCTGCGGGCGACCTCGCGGAACGCCTCGAAGATGCCGCTGTACGGCGCGTCGCGAAGGAGTTGGTCGTACTTGCCGCGCACGAAGAGGCCGTGCTTCTCGGAGACCGGGCGCTTGAGCGTGCCCGTGAGCGCGGACTTCCCCAGGCCCGCGCCGCCGGTGACGAGCACGAAGCCGGAGCGGCCCGAGGAGGCGCGCTCGAAGGCGAACCTCAGCGCGGCCTGCTGCGACTCCCGCCCATAGAGCTTCTCGGGGACGGCGAAGCGCTCGGGGACATCCTTCGTGCCCAGCTCGAAGTCGGGCACGGTGCCGCGTGCCTCCAGCGCCTCGAGGCACCGCTGG
Source organism: Myxococcus stipitatus DSM 14675 (assembly GCF_000331735.1). Lineage (GTDB taxonomy): Bacteria > Myxococcota > Myxococcia > Myxococcales > Myxococcaceae > Myxococcus > Myxococcus stipitatus. The sequence continues at coordinate 4,905,579 of NC_020126.1, forward strand.
AGGTCCGCCACCAATCCATAGGCACTCTGGTAGCGGTCCTCCGGTGACTTGGCCAGGAGCTTGAGGATGAGGTTGGCGAGCGTACGCGGCAGCTCCGGCGCGAGCGCCTGAGGCGAAGGCGGAGGCAGGGCGACGTGCGCGTGGATGAGGCCCAGCGCGTCGGTGTCGGCGAAGGGCCTGCGGCCGGTGAACAGCTCGAACAACATGACGCCCAGCGAGTAGAAGTCGCTGCGCGAGTCGACGCTGCGGTGCGTGCGGCCGGTGCCTTCCGGCGACAGGTACTCGAGCGTCCCCTCGAGCCGGTCCGGGGCGACGGGCGCGACTTCCGTGCGGGCGCGGCGCGTGGCCAGCGTGAGCCCGGTCAGCTTCACGGAGGCGTCATCCACGCCCAGCAGCACCGAGGCCGGCTGGAGGTCGCGATGCAGGATGCCCGCGGCGTGGAGCTGGCCCACGGCTCGCGCGAGGGCGACGGCGAGTCGGCAGCCCGTGCGCGTGTCGACACGCTCCGACGCGAGCCGCTGGGCGAGGGTCTTCTCTCCAAACCCTTCGAGGACGAGGACGGACACGCCGGGGCGTGATTCCTCCAGGGCCAGCGGATGGAGGACACCTTCGAGGCGCAGGGCTTGGGTCAGCTCGAACTCATGTCGGAGCCGATTCGCCAGGGAGGGGGGCCGTGACGCGTCGGTGACCTTCAGGATGACCGACGCGCCGTCATCCACGCGGGTTGCCCGAAGCAGGTGAAAGGAACCCGAGGTGGAGAGGACTCTGTCGCTTCGGTAGCCAGGGACTTCAATCATTGCTCAACCTGTGGCGCGCAGGGGCGCGACACCCCCCTTGGGGGCGGCAGGCTAGCCGCGCCCCCCCGGGCTCGCAACAGGACCTGATGTCTTCATTGGACGCTGGGCTGCTCGTCACAGTGGAGTGTGAGGGCGGGGTATGACATGGACCCCGGAGTGATGAAGCCTTCAACCAGGGTGGTGGGTGACACACGGCGAGACGGCAGGCGTGTGCTCGTCATCGGCAGTGGTTTTGGTGGACTCGCCGCCGCCGTCCGGCTGGCCGCGCGCGGTTGGAAGGTCACCGTCCTGGAGCGCCGAGAAGGTCCCGGTGGCCGCGCCCATGCGTTCCGTCAGGACGGCTTCACCTTCGACGCGGGCCCCACCGTCATCACCTGTCCGAACCTGCTCGAGGAGCTGTGGACGCTGGCGGGACAACGCCTGTCGGACCACGTCACGCTGCGGCCGGTGACGCCGCTGTACCGCATGCGGTTCCCGGATGGCTCCACGTTCGACTACCACGCTGAGCGCGACGCGATGCTGCGGTCCGTCCGGAGCTTCGCGCCAAAGGATGTGGCCGGTTACGAGGCGCTCTCCGCGCGGGTCGAGCGGATGTACGAAGCGGGCATCGGTCCGTTGATGACGGCTCCGGTGCCGAATGTCTTGAGCCTCGCGGCGTACACGCCGGCCCTGTTGCGTGAGGAGGCCTTCCGGTCGATGTACGGCCTGGTCTCGAAGCACGTGAAGGATGAGCGGCTGCGGCAGGCGCTGAGCTTTCATCCGCTCCTCATCGGCGGCAGTCCGTTCCTCCCCGCGAGCGCGGTGTACACGTCCATCCACTACGTGGAGCGCCGCTGGGGGTCGCACTTCCCCGTGGGCGGCACGGGGGCGCTGGTGCGCGGGCTCGTGGCGCTGCTCGAGTCCCTGGGGGGCGAGGTCCGATACAACAGCGAGGTGTCGGAGATCACGCTGGAGGGACGCACCGCCACGGGGGTACGGCTGGGGTCGGGCGAGTCGCTGGCCGCGGAGGCGGTGGTCTCCAACGCGGATGCCGCGTGGACGTACCGCTACCTCCTGCCGAACCACGTTCGCGACCACTGGTCGGATGAGCGCGTTCAACAAGCGCGGTACTCGATGAGCGTGTTCCTCTGGTACTTCGGCACGCGCCGCCAGTACCCGAAGGTGGCGCACCACACGCTGCTGTTCGGCCGCGACTTCCGAGGCATGTTCGAAGGTCTGTCGGGCGAAGGTGCCGCCGCCGAGGACCCGTTGCTGTACCTGCATCGACCCACGGCGACCGACGCGGCCTTGGCGCCCGAAGGGCACGATGCCTTCTATGTCCTCGCGCCCGTGCCGCACCTGGCCGCGGGCTCGAACTGGAAGGCGAGGGCGGACGTGTTCCGCGCGGAGCTGGCGCGGCGGTTGTCGCGCACCGTGCTTCCCGGACTGCAGGCGGAGCTCGTGACGTCGCGGGTCTTCACGCCGGAGGACTTCCGGGACGAGCTCCGCTCCTTCCGAGGCGCGGCGTTCAGCTTCGCGCCCACGCTGTTGCAGTCCACGTTCCTCAGGGCCCAGGCGAAGAGCGAGGACGTGGAGCGGCTGTACCTCGTCGGGGCGGGGACCCACCCCGGCGCGGGACTGCCCGCGGTGCTGTGCTCGGCCAAGATCCTCGATGAGGTCATGGCCGAGCTGTGACGCGGGCTCACTCGTTCTTCGAGTGCTTCTCGGGCGGCCGGAGCGGGAAGTGGGGATACACGTCCCGCTCGAAGACCTTGCGCAGCTTCGGGAAGTTGAGCGCCCACCGCACGCCCATCCGCCACGGCGCGAAGAGGGCCTTCGGGATGCGGGGGAAGAAGCCCGGCAGCCAGTCCTCGTAGGCCTTCTGGATCTCGTCGACGTTGTAGTCCTCGCGCACGTTGACGGCGTACGGAGGCCCCTCGGGGATGTTGCCATCGAGGATGTCGCCCAGCCCCGGCGGCAGGAACGTGGTGTGCAGCGTCATGCCCACGTCGAAGTTCCTGCTGCCGAGCCGGCAGATGGGGCCCTTCGCGATGTTCTCCGAGTCGAAGATCCACACCTCGTCGCCCGTGGAGTTGAGCGGGAGGTCCGGCGTCGGGTCCGACACGACGAGCGCGACGACGTAGCCCTTCCAGTAGGGCACCTTCGGCAGCTTGATGCTCGGCACGAACTGCGGCGCGAAGCCGAACCAGCCCGTGGGGAGCACGTACCCCTCGAACCGGCCGGAGTGGACGAAGAACTTGAAGAAGCTCGCCGCGCGGCCCTCCTGGATGGGCAGGCCCGCCTTGTCGCCGACGATGGGCTTGTAGAGTTGGTACAGGTGCTCGGGGACCATGTCCGCCGTGAAGCCATCCGAGTTGAAGTAGATGGCGAGCTCGTCGTCGGGGATGCCCCACTTGACGCCCCCCACATCGTCCGAGGAGCTGTCCTGCGTCGGCGGACGCGGGACCTCGCGCAGGTACAGCCGCAGGTTCGTCTCGAGCTCACCGTTGATGAGGCCCGCGTTGGAGAACACGGTGAGGCCCCAGGTGAAGTCGTCGTGCGCGTGCAGCCGGGACTCGAGGCGCAGCCGGCGCATGTCGATGCGATGCACCCCCAGCGAGCTGCGAGTCATGGGCACCGCCGTGGGCATGCCCTGCTGATACGCCTGCGCCCGGTTGCCGTTGATGAGCAGGTCGCCTTCCTCGAGGGTGTGAGACAGATCCTCGGAGGGTGAGTGCCCCGCGACCAGGGTGATGATGTCGTCCGGGTTCTCGTAGCGCGCGGCGAAGTGCAGGCCGCCGCCTCCCGCCTGGAAGCGGTACGCGGGGATGCGCGGTGGGTCATCGCGAGACAACGTGCCGGGAGAAGGACGCAGGTCCGAGCGCTTCACCACCCAGAACACCGCCTGGGGATACGACGGCTCGGAGGTGACCCGGTCCACGAAGCGCTGCACCCGCGTCATCCCGGGCAGTGCCGCCTGCGCCGCGATGCTCCAGAAGTTGACCGGGAAGTTGCTGTCCAGCAGCACCACGTAGTCGCGCGTGACGGCGATCTGGTGGAGCGACTGGGTCACCACGGGCTTGCCCGAGGCCGCGTCCATGAGCGCCCAGTGGTGGAGGCGGTTCTCCCAGGTGTCCCACGTCACCAGCTGCGTCCAGCCGTCACCCAGCGGCCACTTGGGCGCGTGGTTGGTGAAGAACAGGCGCGGCTTCTGCTGCGACTCCTTCTCCGGGGAGATGGGGACCGCGGGCTCGGGGGCGAAGGCGGGGTGCGCGGTGCTCTGCAGCAGCGGGAACGCCCAAGGCGCGGGCACCGCGGCCTTCCACTCGCGCTTGTAGCCCAGCGGCGTGTACGCCTTCAGGGTGAGCGGGTGGATGGCCCACGGACGGCCCGCGTCCGTGGTGACGAGCAGCATGTTCTCGCCCTCGACGAGGAACGGCGCCGTGTTGGGGGCCTCCTGCGCGCCGTACGCAATCGAGACGTCCGAGAGCGTGGTGTCTCGAAACTCCTGGAGGTAGCGCGTGAGGGGGCCGCGCTTCGTCTCACCCGCGTTGATGGGCTCGCGCGCGTAGTACGACGGCGTCTTCATGATGGCCGAGCTGAAGGTCGCGTGCGCGCCGTCGAAGTCGAGCCGCAGCACCAGTCCATCCGAGGCCAGGGCTGGCGAGCCCGCGTGCACGCTGGGCCCCGCGACGTAGACGTGGCCGTGGAGGTCCGGCGGCAGGGTGCCGGCGAGCACCTTGAGGGGCTCGCGCGTGTACGGCGTCCGGTCGGACGTCATCGCGTTGTGCGGCATGCCCGGCCTCGGTCCCGGGGGGACCTGGAGGCCGGGGTACGTGGTCCCGTCCGGCTCGTGGGCGGGCGCGGGCGCGGGAGGTGGCTCATCGCGCGGGACGGGGAAGGGCAGCGGAGACACGGGTGGCTTGGGCGCTTCGTTCATGACGCCTCTGTGGGTAGTGCGGCGAAGGGCAGGGCGGGGGGAGGCGGGCACAGTACCATGCGTGCCGCGAGTGGCTCGCGAGCGCGGCCCGTCCGCCTGGGTAGGGAGCGCTCCGGCGGAGTATCGGGTGTGGACCCCTTGTGCCATCATCCCGCCGCTCAGGGCGAACCAACAATGAACGAACAAGACCTGTCTCAGCCGCGTGTCATCGGCGGGCGATACGTCCTGGAGCGAATGCTCGCGGGCGGTGGAATGGGCACCGTTTGGGTGGCGATGGACCCCAAGCTCCAGCGTCGCGTGGCGCTCAAGCTGATGGCGAGTCATTGCGCGCCCACGACGCATTCCTTGCGCCAGTTCGAGTGGGAGGCGCAGGCCATCGCCCGCTTCCAGAGTCCCCACGTCATCCAGGTCCACGACTGCGACCTGGCGGGCGAGACGCCCTACATCGTCATGGAGCTGCTGGAGGGCGAGGACCTGGAGTCGCTGCTGAACCGGCGCGGCAGGCTGTCGCTCGCCATGGTGGAGCGGCTGCTGGCCCAGGCGTCCCACGCCCTCACCGCCGCGCACGCCGCGGGCGTCATCCACCGGGACCTCAAGCCCGCCAACCTGTTCCTGTCCCGCAGCGCGGCGGGCGAAGTGGTGAAGGTGCTCGACTTCGGGCTCGCGCTGCTGACCCAAGGCGGCGCCGCGCAGCCGCACCCGGACGAGGAGATGGCGGGCACGCCCCGGTACATGAGCCCCGAGCAGCTGCGGAGCCTGTCGCCTCGGCTGGACCACCGGTGCGACCTGTGGGCCCTGGCCGTGGTGGCCTACCGAGCGCTCACCGGGCAGCACCCGTTTCCGCTGGAGTCGCTGCGGCAGATGCGCCTGGGCAACAAGCCGCCTCCGGCGGTGCCTCCCTCCACGCTGGTGCCCGAGCTGGGCGCGGAGGTGGATGCCTTCTTCGCGCGAGCCCTGGACCTGGAGCCGTCCGCGCGCTTCCAGTCCGCGCACGAGCTGTCCTCCGCCTTCTCCTCGCGCGTGGAGGCGGGGCGTCCCTTCCGTCCAGCCAAGGTGCTGGTGGTCGACGACGAGCCCGACGTCGCGGTGATGATGGAGCAGAGCTTCCGCAAGCAGATCCGCCGCTCCGTCTACCAGTTCCTCTTCGCGGCGGATGGAGAGGAGGCGCTCGAGGAGCTGCGCCAGCACCCGGACACGGCCGTCGTCCTGTGCGACATCAACATGCCCAGGATGGACGGACTCACGTTCCTGTCACGCGTGGGGGAGGTGAGCGCGCTCGTCCGCGTGGTCATCGTCTCGGCGTACGGCGACATGAGCAACCTGCGCACGGCGATGAACCGAGGGGCCTTCGACTTCATCACCAAGCCCATCGACTTCCCGGACCTGGAGGCCACGCTCATCAAGACGCTCAAGCACGTGCGCGAGCTGCGGCGCACGGTGCGCTACACCGAGGAGAACGGCCTGTTGCGCATGTTCGTCCCCGGCGGCGTGCTGGAGCGCATCCCTCCCATGTTGCAAGGCACGGAGGCCATGGCCGGCGAGTGGGTGGAGGGCACCGTCGTCTTCATCGACGTGGATGGCTTCACGCCCGTGCTGCGCCAGGAGGCCCCGCCCGAGTCGCTGCGTCGCCTCAACGCCAACTTCGAGGCCATTGTCCCGGAGGTGCTCGCGCGCGGCGGGACCGTGGACAAGTTCGTGGGCGACGCGGTGATGGCCCTGTTCCGCGGCCCCGAGCACGTGGACCGCGCGCTGGAGGCCTGCCTCGCCATCCGTCGGCAGCTCGAGATTCTCGCGTTGAAGGGCGGAGAGACGGCGCCCTATGCCCATGGCGTCTGCATGGGGCTGGACTCCGGAGACCTGGTGGCGGGGAGCATCGGCGCGAAGGCGTCGGGCCGGCTCGACTACACGGTGCTGGGGGACGCGGTGAACACGGCGGCGCGGCTCGCGTCGCTGGCGGGCCGAGGCCAGGTGCTCCTCAGCGACAGGACGCGGACGCGAGCGCGGGAGCCCTACGTCTACGCGCCCCTGGGTGAGCAGCAGCTGCCAGGGACGGCGCTGTCGCTCACCGTCTTCGAGCTGCTGCGAGGCGAGGGGGCTCGGGCCGTGGCGCCCGAGGACACCACGCCCCTGGTGGGACCCGCGAGCGTCTAGCTCTGCGTCACGCGCACGGTGGTGTTCATCTCCCGGCCGGTGGCCGGGTCCCGGGCTCGCATGGAGAGGATGCCTTCGACATTCACGTCGAAGGTGATCTCCACCTGCACACCGCCCGCGCGCGCCTGCTGGATGCCTGAGAAGGTGAACTCACCCAGCATATCATTGCGCGCCACCATCTCGTGGTCGCCCTGGAAGATGCGCATGGCCAGCTCGGTCTGGTTGTCCATGCTCGTCGTCGCCAGGAGCTGCTTGGCGTTGGGGATGGGCGCGTTGCGCGGGAAGACGACGTGGAAGGCGCCGCCCGCCTTCTCCAGGCCGATGGCCATGGGAATCACATCCAACAGCTGGATGCGCAGGTTGGTGTCGTCCTGGAGGGAGTGCGCGTAGAGCGCCGCGCCGATGGCGACGGCCTCGTCCGGGTGCACGCCCTTGCTCGGGGGCTTGCCGAAGAACTTCGTCAGCCGGTCCTGGACGATGGGCATGCGCGTCTGCCCGCCCACCAGCATCACCTCGTCCACGTCCTTGGTGGACAGCCCGGAATCCACCAGCACCCGGGCGACCATCTGCAGCGTGCGGTCCACGAGGTGGTTGGTGAGCTGCTCCAGCATCTTCCGGGTGAACTTCATCTCGATGTTCAGGGGCTGGCCCTGGGACGTCATCGTGATGAAGGGGATGTTGAAGGGCACCTCGTCGCGCGCGGAGAGGTCGATCTTCGTGCGCTCGGCCAGGTCCTTGATGCGCTGCATCGCCACCGGGTCCGTGGCCAGGTCGATGCCCGTCTTGGCCGCGAAGTCCTTGAGGACGTGGTGGATGATGGCGTTGTCGAAGTCGATGCCACCCAGGAACACGTCGCCGCCGGTGGACTTCACCTCGAAGACGCGATCTCGAATCTCGATGATGGAGACGTCGAAGGTGCCGCCGCCCAGGTCGTAGATGACGACCTTCTCCTTCAGGCCCTTGCCCACGCCGTAGGCGAGCGCGGCCGCGGTGGGCTCGTTGATGATGCGGACGACCTCGAGGTCGATGAGCTTGCCCGCGTCCTTCACCGACTGGCGCTGCCGGTCATTGAAGTAGGCGGGGACCGTCACCACGGCGCGCTTGATGGGCGTCTTCAGGTAGTTGGAGGCGACCTCGCGAATCTTCCCGAGGATCTTCGCGCTCACTTCCTGGAGGGTGAACTCCTTCTTGCCCACGTCCAGGGTGACTTCGTTCTTCTTGCCGGGGCGCATGTTGTACGCCACGACCTTCTTCATCGTGTCCACGACGTCGCTGCCGAACGTCCGTCCCACCAGGCGCTTGGAGCCGTAGACGGTGTTGCGCGGGTTGAGCTGCCACTGGCGCTTGGCCTCGTAGCCGATGAGCTCGTTCCCCTTGTCGTCGATCGCGAAGATGGAGGGGATGGTGTACTCACCGCCCTTGTAGGGGATGAGCTTGACGTTCCCGTTGTCTTCGACAATCGCCGCGCACGAGTTCGTCGTGCCGAGGTCGATGCCGATGATGGGCTCCTTGTGCATCGTGTGTGGACTCCGGGTGGGCACCGAAGAGAAGGCCTGGACCGTATCTCACCCCGGCCCCCCACGCGAGTATGCTTACACCCACGCCTCGCGACCTCGGGCCGGGCCCGGACAAACCTTGGAACCCCGCACGATGCCGGGCGAAAAGTGCAACCCGGCTACTTTCTTCCCTGGAAGGCGGCCGGCGGCCCGAGCGCGTGGGCTGGCGGACATGCCGCCAAAGGGCCCTGGACTTCGGGGGGAGCGGCGGAAATCGTGGGTGGGGGGCTCGGGCGCCTGCGCCGGTCCGAGGCCATGGATAGATCGAACTGACCCGTATCCGTACGAGGAGAGCCACCGTGGACGCGAAGGGTTATCTGCAGGAAGTGGGCACGCAGGTGAACGCCGACTTCGTCAAGAACCGTTCGATCCTGTCCTTCGAGGAGTATCTGTCGCTCTTCCTCAATGACCCTCGGGCGCAGGCGCGCAACGCGGCCCAGTACCTGCGGGACGTGATGGACCACTTCGGCACCCAGACGGTGCCGCACCCGACGGGGACCATCCGGCGCTTCAAGGTCTTCGACGCGGAGGGCAGCGAGCGCGATGGCCGGGTGGCGGGGCAGGAGGAGGTCCAGAACGCCATCTACCGCGTGCTGGGCAACTTCGTGCGCGCCGGCCGCATCAACAAGCTCATCCTCCTGCACGGCCCCAACGGCAGCGCGAAGTCGACGCTGGTCAACGCGCTCAAGGCGGGCATGGAGACCTACTCGCGGCAGCCGCAGGGCGCGCTGTACCGCATCGCCTGGGTGTTCCCGTCCGAGAAGCTCATCAAGGGCTCCATCGGCTTCGGCGAGCGCACGGACGGGAGCGGGGAGCTGACGACCTTCGCGCATCTGGACGCGGAGTCCATCGACCTGCGCATGCCGTGTGAGCTGCGAGACCATCCCCTGTTCGCCATGCCGCCGGGGGAGCGGCGCAAGGTGCTGGAGGCGGCGCTCAAGAAGAAGGGGCTGGGCACCGGGGACGGCGAGTCGGGGGACTTCATCCTCTCCGACTACGTGCGCGACGGAGAGCTGTGCTCCAAGTGCCGCCGCATCTACACGGCGCTGCTCAACTCGTACAACGGTGACTGGCTCAAGGTGCTGCGCCACGTCCAGGTGGAGCGCTTCTACGTGTCGCGCCGCTACCAGGTGGCCACGGTGACGGTGGAGCCGCAGATGAGCGTGGACGCCATCGTGCAACAGATCACCGCGGACCGCACCCAGCTCAACGTGCCCGCGCCGCTGCACAGCACCGTGCTGTTCGAGCCCCACGGCCCGCTGGTGCACGCCAACCGGGGCCTCATCGAGTACGCGGACCTGCTCAAGCGGCCGCTCGAGGCCTTCAAGTACCTGCTGGGCTTCAGCGAGACGGCCGAAGTCCCGCTCGAGCCCTTCGTGCTCCAGCTCGACGAGGTGCTGATTGCCTCGTCCAACGAGAAGCACCTGGGGGCCTTCAAGGAACTGCCGGACTTCGCGTCGTTCAAGGGTCGCATCGAGCTGGTGCGCGTGCCCTACTTGAGGCGCTACCGCACCGAGCAGCAGATCTACGACGCCCAGGTGTCCGCGACGACGGTGGGCAAGCACGTGGCCCCCCACGCGACGGAAGTGGCCTCCATGTGGGCGGTGCTCACGCGGCTGAAGAAGCCCATCCCGGACCGCTACCCGGGCGACGTGAAGGAGCTCATCGACCACGTCACGCCGGTGGAGAAGCTCCACCTGTACGAAGAAGGCGCGCCGCCGGACCGGCTGAGCCTGGCGAACACCAAGGAGCTGCGGAAGCTGCGCGAGGAGCTGTTCACCGAGTCGGACGCGTACCCCAACTACGAGGGGCGCGTGGGCGCGAGCGCGCGGGAGATCAAGACGGCGCTGTTCAACGCCGCGCAGAACCCCGACTACAAGTGCCTCAATGGCCTGGCCGTGCTCGAGGAGCTGGAGGCCATCTGCAAGGACAAGAGCGTCTACGAGTACCTGCTCCAGGAGGTGATGGACGGCTACCACGACCATGAGGCGTTCGTGCGCATGGCCGAGGCGGAGTACCTGGACCGCGTGGACACCGAGGTCCGCGAGTCCATGGGCCTGGTGTCGGAAGGGCAGTACCGGGAGCTCGTCGAGCGCTACATCCAAGGCGTCAGCCACTGGGTGCGCGGCGAGAAGATGCGCAACCGGATAACAGGTGAAATGGAGAAGCCGGACGAGCAGCGCATGCAGGAGGTGGAGGCCATCGTCATGCCCAAGGGGGAGGACGCGGCGGAGTTCCGTCGGGGCCTCATCGCATCCATCGGCGCGCACCGGCTGGACAACCCCGACGCGACGATGGACTACCCGCGCATCTTCCCGGACATGTTCAAGCGCCTGCGGGACCACTACTTCGAGGAGCGCAAGCGGGTGCTGCGCAAGAACAAGGAGAACGTCCTCAAGTACCTCTCGGAGGACCGGGGCATGCTGACGCCGCGTGAGCAGACGCAGGTGCAGAGCACGCTCAAGACGATGGCGGAGCGGTACGGCTACTGCGAGCACTGCGCGAAGGACGCCATCCTGTTCCTGATGAAGAAGCGCTACGCCTGAGGCGTGGAGCGGGGCGGGCAGGCGGCCAGGCCCTGTCGGGTGCTTGCTTTCAAATCAGGGCAGGGCCTGGGGAAGATGGGAGCTGAAAGCGAGTTCACGTTTCAGCGCCGTCCTTCATCCCGGAGAGTCGATGACCCGCTTCTTCCTGGGCGCCCCCGTCGCCCTGCTCGCGCTCGCATCGTGCGCGGGCGCGCCGTCACCTGGCCGTGTCACGCCGCCTCGGGTGTCTCCTGGGGTGGTGCCGGTGCTGGCGTCCGCTTCGTCCTCCGCGTCCGCTCGGCTGTCTCGCAAGGAGCGCGTCCAGCGCATCCTCCCGCACAACGTCCGGTTGCAGGTGGTGGAGGGGGACTCGGTGAGGCGCAGCGCCTCCGGCGTGGTGGTGGGCTCCGAGCAGGGGCCCGAGGGCGTGGTGGCGTGGGTCGTCACCAATGCGCACGCGGTGGTGATGAGTGACGTGAAGGCGCCGGTGCTGCGCGTGCTGGTGGACCGTCGCTCGGAGGTGGAGACGCACGTGGGGCAGGTGGTGGCGACGGGGAAGGTGCCGGAGCTGGACCTGGCGCTCGTGAAGGTGCCGGGGCTGGCGCTGCCCGCGGTGGAGCTGGCCGAGGAGGCGGAGCTGGAGCTGGGCGAGGACGTCGTCGTGGCCGCGTCGCCGTTCGGTCGAGCGCTGTCGCTCTCCGGAGGCATGGTGTCCCAGGTGGAGTGGGACCGGGAGTCGAGCCGGCCGAAGTCGGTGAAGACGGATGCGCCCATCGGCTATGGCGCTTCGGGTGGGGGCGTCTACAGCCTGGAGTCGGGGCGGCTGCTCGCCATCGTGGAGGGCTATCGCACCGCGCAGGTGGACTTCGCCGTGCGTGAGGAAAGCTACAGCTTCGATGTGCCCATGCCCGGCGAGACCTTCGCCGCGCCCAGCACCAAGGTGCGCGACTTCCTGCACGCCAAGGGCTTCGGCCACATCCTGCGGCACTCCCTGCCGGGCGAGGGCGGTGTCGCTCACGCCGCGGGTCGCTGATCCGCCCATTTTGTCGACAGGGGCGCGCATCGCGTTACACCCTCCGGCCACCAGGAGGCACAGCGCATGTCCGGACGGGTTTCGTGGGATCAGTACTTCATGGACATCGCGAAGCAGGTGGCCACTCGCGCCACGTGTGATCGCAAACACGTGGGGGCCGTCATCGTGCGCGGACGGACCATCCTGTCCACCGGGTACAACGGCTCCATCCGGGGACTGCCCCACTGCGATGACGTGGGCCACATGATGGAGAACGGACACTGCGTGGCCACGGTGCACGCGGAGGCCAACGCCATCATCCAGGCGGCCACCAACGGCGTGGCCATCGACGGCGCGACCATCTACACCACCGCGAGCCCGTGCTGGCCGTGCTTCAAGCTCATCGCCAATGCGGGCCTGGTGCGCATCGTGTTCGGCGAGTTCTACCGGGACCCTCGCATCTTCGATGTGGCCTCCCGGCTCAACCTCGAGCTGGTGGGGCTGGGCGACGCCGCGCGCCCCCCTGTGTCGTCCGCTGGCTGAAGCACCTCGGAAAACGTCGCCCGGAGAACACTCGGGAGTCGCCTCAAGTGGGCGACTCCACTCGGGAATTTGCCGGTTCCGGCAAGAATTACCGCCCCAGGGTTGACGTTGTGGAAAGCGCTCCCTAACTCTTGGCCGCGGTGGGGAGGCGGCGAGGGGCGGAGACGAAAAACCCGAGGAGTTTCCGTTGGTTAGCTCGACGGCTGTGTCCAGTAGCGTGGCGCGTGTCCAGGAGGCGACGGACCCCGTGGTGGGCGCGGCCCGCTACGGCGCGGTGCAAACGCTGATGGACAGCCTGCTGCACGACGTCCGCAACCCGCTCAACGCGATGGCCATCCACCTGGAGGTGCTGTCGGAGAAGTTGAAGGCGGAGACGGGGCAGGTGCCGCCGTCGCAGGAGAAGAACCTCAAGGCGCTGCGGGAGCAGATCCAGCGCGTGGACGGCATCCTCCGGCAGTTCACCGACTTCATCGTGGCGAAGGGCGGCAGCGCGGGCGAGGTGGACCTGTCGGACGCGACGACGCGGGCGCTGGCGGTGGTGGCGCACGAGGGGCGCAAGCGGCGGGTGACGGTGCAGGTGGCGGTGGAGGCGGGTGTGCTGGTCCGGTTGGCGGACACGTCGGAGCTGGGCTTCTTCGTCATCCAGGGCTTGCTGCGGGCGTTCCGGCGGGCGGAGGGCGGGGGCTCGGTGCGCGTGACGGTGCGCGCGGAGGGCCCTTCGGCGGTGCTGGAAGTGGACGACAGCGGTGGTGAGGCGGCGCCGGAGCTCGCCGATGCGGTGGCGGCGCTGGGGCTTCGCTGTGCGCAGTTGGGCGTCGAGCTTCATGTCCGTGGTGGTTGCTGCCGGCTGATTTTTCCTCGCGCTTGAGGGCTGTACCGGGCGGTGGGCTTCTCCTTCAGAGTCAGACTCACCCTCATTCGCGTCACGACGCAGTACCGGAGGTCTCCATCTTGGGTAGCGCACGAATCCTGGCCGTGGACGACGAACGCGACACGTGCGAGGCGCTGGCGGAGATGCTCAGCGCCTGGGGCCACAAGGTCGAGACGGCCTTCGACGGGCACGACGCCCTGCGCAAGGCCGGCGAGTTCCGTCCGGACGTCGTCCTGTCGGACCTGGCGATGCCGGAGACGGACGGGTTGTGGCTGTTGCGCAACCTGAAGGAGGAGCTGCCGGACTGTCCGGTGGTCTTCCTCACCGGCCGCGGCACCATCGACGCGGCGGTGGAGGCCATCCGCGAGGGCGCGTATGACTTCATCGTCAAGCCGCTGGACACCGCGCGCCTGAAGGTCTGCATCGACCGCGCGCTGGAGAAGAAGGAGACCCTGCGCGAGGTGCAGACGCTGCGGCGGAGGCTCAAGCAGTTAGGTTCGTCCGACCTCATCGCCCAGTCGGCGGGCATGCGCAAGGTCATCGAGTTGGTGGAGAAGGTGGCCCCGTCCAAGGCCAGCGTGTCCATCAGCGGCGAGTCCGGCACGGGCAAGGAGGTCGTCGCCCGCGCCGTGCACAACCTGTCCCTGCGCCGCGACAAGCCCTTCATCGCCATCAACTGCGCGTCCATCCCCGCGACGCTCATCGAGTCGGAGATCTTCGGCCACGAGCGCGGCGCCTTCACGGGCGCGGATCAACGCCGCCCCGGCGTGTTCGAGCTGGCGCACGGCGGCACGCTGTTCCTGGACGAGCTGGGGGAGATTCCCATCGACCTGCAGGCCAAGCTGCTGCGCGTGCTGGAAGAGGGCCGGCTGCGCAGGCTCGGTGGCAAGGTGGAGATCGAAGTGGACGTGCGGGTGTTGTGCGCCACCAACCGCGACCTGAAGCAGGAGATCAAGAACGGGCGGTTCCGCGAGGATCTGTACTTCCGCCTCAACGTGTTCCAGATCCACCTGCCGCCCCTGCGCGAGCGCCGCGAGGACGTGCCCATCCTGGTCCAGCACTTCGTGGACAAGTTCCGCGGGGACTCCGCCAAGCGCGTGTCCGGGGTGCACCCGGATGCGATGGAAGTGCTCAAGAATTACGACTGGCCTGGAAACATCCGCGAGCTTCGCAACGCTGTGGAGCGCGCGGTGATCCTCTGTGACGGGGAGTTGATCACCCGGGAGCACCTGCCGCCGGACATGGCGGGCAAGGGGCCGGAGCGGCACAACTTCAAGCTGCCGTATGGCTTGAGCCTGGACGCGGTGGAGCGTGAGTACATCCTGGGAAGCCTGCACCGCAATGGCAACAACAAGGCGCGGACGGCGGAGGTGCTCGGGGTGAGCGAGAAGACGCTCTACAACAAGCTCAATCGCTACGCGGCCGAGGCGCGCAACCAGCCGGGCGGCCCCCGTGACAACGGTCCGTTAGGGGGGCAGGGGGGCAGTGGCCCGCTGAACCCCGGCAACCTGGATGCTCGGCCACCTGACAGGTAGGAAATCCTCCTCGGATTCCGCGCTGTTGGAGTGGCTCCAAGGGCCTGTCGCGGAGGCCGTGGTGGGAGGGGCCGAAAGGTGCCGACCCTCCGCCAAACCCCGCGTCAATTCTTGACTTTTGACCTCTGGACAAGGGATTCTGCGGTCGACTCCCACCCACAGGGAGGGCCCGGCCGTACAGGTCGACGCACCGGGCAACTCCGACGCCATCTTCTCGGCAAGTTTGGAGTGTGCATCAAGGTGCCGCCGGGGGGGCACAAGGAAGGCCACAAGGCAATGAGCGACGCGCGAGTTCTTCACTTCTTCGGCGGCAAGGGCGGGGTTGGCAAGACCACGCTCGCGGCGGCGTACGCGTTGCGATTGTCGGAGGAGGTCCCGAAGGAGCGGGTGCTGCTCGTCTCGCTGGACCCCGTGCGCTCCCTGTCGGACCTGGTGAAGAAGAAGCTCTCCGCGAAGCCCTCGAAGCTGGTGCCGGGCAAGGGAGAGGGTGGCGTCTGGGGCCTGGAGGTGGAGCCGGCCGCGCTGCTCAAGCCGTTCCTGGCGCAGTACCTGCCCGCGCTGAAGAAGGTCGCCGCGAAGGGCACCCACTTCTCCGAGGAGGAGCTGGGCTCGCTGTACCAGCAGGCCGTCCCCGGGCTGGAGGAGCTGGTGGCGCTCTTCCACGTGGTGGAGCTGCTGGAGGGCAAGGAGAAGGAGTTCGACCGGATCATCGTCGACTGCTCACCCACGAGCCACACGCTGCGGCTGTTTGATCTGCCCGCGGGGCTGCGCAAGTTCCTGGGTCTGGTGCGCGCGGGGGCGGACAAGCCCGCGCCGACCTCCGGGAAGGGCAAGAAGGCGGAGGCCGCCGCGGCCGAGCCGGGTTTCCTGGAAGGGCTGGGGCAGAAGGCGGAGAAGCTGCTGGCGCTGCTGAAGGACCCCGCGCGCACGGCCTTCCACCTGGTGGCGCTGGCCGAGCCTGTCCCCGAGGCGCAGACGCGCATGCTCTTCACCCAGCTGCGCGAGCGCGGCCTGCCGGTGACGGAGATCGTCGTCAACCAGGTGGAGGACCGCGAAGGTTGTCCCGCGTGCCAGGGCCGCCGGGGCCTCCAGGCGCCTCACGTCCGCAAGTTCCAGGCGCTGGACAAGTCCGTGCCGGTCCACCTGCTGGGGCGCCGGGAGCTGGCGCCGCGCGGGCTGGACGGCCTGGCGGTGTTCGCCAAGGCGTGGGCGGGTGGCAAGGAGACGAAGGCGCTGGAGTTCGCCGCGGCGGAGGGCCCTCCGGCCCTGGTTCGCGCGCCGTCCATGCCGCCCATCGCCGCGCCGCCGCTGCCTCCCACGCGGCTCATCTTCTTCGTCGGCCAGGGAGGCGTGGGCAAGAGCTCCTGCGCCGCCGCCGCCGCGGTGACGCTCACGGAGAAGGAGGGGCCGGTGCTCCTCATCTCCACCGACCCCGCGCACTCGCTGTCGGACGTGCTGCAGAGCCGGCTGACGGACACCGAGACGCAGGTGAAGGGCACCAAGGGCCTCTACGCGCGCGAGCTGGACATGGCGGGCTGGTTCAACGCCCTGCGCAAGCGGCTCAAGGAGAAGGCGGAGAAGGCCTTCGAGGGCGCGCCCAAGACGGGCAGCGAGGTCCCCGCGGATCTGCTCTACCTGCGCAACCTGCTGGAGTGCGCGCCGCCGGGCATCGACGAGCTGGCGGCCATGAGCGTGCTCACGGACGCGCTGGTGCAGGAGCGGTTCAAGCGCATCGTCGTGGACTCGTCGCCGGTGGTGAACTCCGTGCGCGTGGTGGAGCTGGCGGAGACGGCCAAGACGTGGCTGGGCGCGCTCCACACGGTGCTCAACAAGCACCGCGCCAAGGGCCTGGGCGACCTGGCGGACGACATCGCCGGGATGATCAAGCACGCGAAGCGCTTCGAGGAGGCGTTGGCGTCTCCGACGGAGGCGCGCTTCGTGGTCGTCACGCGCGGCGAGGACCTGGCCGCGGCCCGCACGGAGCGGGTGGTGGAGTACCTGAAGGACAAGAAGCTTCCGGTGGAGCGGGTGCTCGTCAACCGCGTGGGCCCCAAGTCCACCTGCGAGAAGTGCGAGAACCGCCGCAAGCTGGAGCTCAACGCGGCGAAGGCCATCGAGAAGAAGCTGGGCCTGCCCGTCACCATGGCCCCCGCGCTGGGCCGCCACCCGGCGGGTCTGCGGGAGCTGAAGGCGTTCCGGACCGCGTGGTACGCGCTGTCCCCTCCGGCCGCGAAGATCAAGGCGGCCTGAGGCCCTTCGGGGCTCAGGCGTCGCACTCCGGCTCGGAATCCGTGAAGGTTCCGAGCCCCGGGAAGGTGAGGGCGCCCGCGGTGGTCAGCGTCCCCTTCCGAGGCTGTTCGTCCATGAGCCGCAGCTCCACCTGACGCCCCTTCACGGTGTAGGTGCCGGGCAGCTCGCCGTGGTTCTCGTCTCCCTGCTCGTCCACGACGCGCGTCCAGAGGACCACCCGGCCTTTGGGCAGGAAGCGCAGGGTGTGCTTGCTGCCGTTTATGCCCATCGCCGGGCCGTACCAGGACACGGCGCGCAGCAGGGCGGGCACGTCGGCCTCGCGCTCGGGCTTGTGCCCCAGGAGCCGTTGCCAGCCCAGGGTGTCGCGGATGGCGTCCAGGTCCTCGTCCTCGCGCGCGCGGGCCAGCCGCCGGGAGTCCAGCCGGACGGCCTGGGTGAGGTGCTCGAGGATGACGTCGCGGTGCGCGCTGTACTCACACACCTTGCCCTGCTTGCGCAGGACACCCAGGGTGGCGGCCAGGTTGTAGCGGGGCAGGGCGTAGGCGGGGTCCGCCTTCACGGCGCCCTGGAACTTCTCCAGGGCCTCCGGGTAGCGGCCGGCGCGGTAGAGGCGGAAGCCCTCCGTGTTGAGGGCCCGGGCGGAGGGCTCGGGCGGGGCGGCGGTCAGCACCAGGACGAGCAGCGGCAGGGCATGGAGCATGGCGTTCCGTCGGGCTTGAGGTTGTCCACCACCATGACACGGTGCGGTGCGTAACTGCTTGCGCGTTGAAAGGGGACGGACGCTGGTGCTAGTTCGGCGCCCATGGCGACCGGCATCAGTTACGCGCTCGACTTCGAGCGCCCGCTCATCGAGCTGGAGAAGAAGATCGATGAGCTCAAGGCGTTGTCCACGGGTGGTTCGGCGGACTTCACCTCGGAGATTTCCAAGCTCGAGAAGAAGGCGAAGAAGCTCCAGACGGAGATCTTCAGTGACCTGACGCGGTGGCAGGTGGTGCAGTTGTCCCGCCACCCCTCGCGGCCCTACTTCCAGGACTATGTCCGCTTCCTGTTCACCGACTTCGTGGAGCTGTGCGGTGACCGGCACTTCGGCGAGGACCCGTCCATCGTTGGCGGCTTCGCTCGCTTCGATGGCAAGCCGGTGCTGGTGATGGGGCACCAGAAGGGTCGCAACACCAAGGAGAACATGGCGCGCAACTTCGGCATGCCGCGCCCGGAGGGCTACCGCAAGGCGCGCCGCCTGATGGAGCTGGCAGAGCGCTTCGAGAAGCCCATCCTCACGTTCGTGGACACGCCGGGCGCCTATCCAGGTATCGGCGCGGAGGAGCGCGGTCAGGCCGAGGCTATCGCCGTGAATCTGGAGGTGATGAGCCGGCTGCGCGTGCCCATCATCTCCACCGTCGTGGGCGAGGGTGGATCGGGTGGCGCGCTGGCCATTGGCGTGGGCAACCGCGTGCTGATGCTCCAGAACAGCGTCTACTCCGTCATCTCGCCGGAGGGCTGTGCCTCCATCCTCTTCCGCGACGCCAGCAAGGCGGACAAGGCGGCGGACGCGATGAAGCTCACCGCGAGCGACCTCTTGCAGATGAAGATTGTCGACGAGGTGGTGGCCGAGCCCCCGGGTGGGGCGCACCGCGACCCCGCGAAGGCGGCTGAGTCCCTGGGCAAGGCGCTGCGCAAGCACCTGGGCCAGCTCGCCGAGCTGTCGCCGGATGGACTGGTCAAGGACCGCTACGCGAAGTTCCGCGCGCTCGGCGTGTTCTCCGGGCGCTGAAGGGGCCCTTCGTTTCCATCATGCGACCTCTCGTTCCCAACTACGTCGAGACCCTCAAGCCGTACGTGCCGGGCAAGCCCATCGAGGAGACCGAGCGCGAGTTCGGCCTGACGGGCGTCATCAAGCTCGCCTCCAACGAGAACCCCCTGGGGCCTTCTCCTCGCGCGCTGGAGGCCATGCGGCACGCGTCGTCCAACGTGCACCTGTATCCGGACGCCACGTCGTTCCACCTGGTGCGCCGGCTGGCGGCCTCGCTGGGCGTGCAGCCCCAGGAAGTGGTCCTGGGCAGCGGCTCCAACGAGCTCATCGAGCTGCTCATCCGCACGTTCACCACGCCGGAGGACGAAATCCTCCTGTGCAAGAACTCCTTCTCCGCGTACCGCATCTCCGCGCAGGCCCACGGGCGGCCCTTCGTCGAGGTGCCCATGCGCGAGGGCTACCAGTACGACCTGGAGGCCATGGCGCGCGCGGTGACGCCTCGCACGCGGCTGGTGTTCCTGGCCAACCCGGACAACCCCACGGGCACCGCGTTCGGCCGCGCGGCGCTGGAGAAGTTCCTGGCGGCGGTGCCGCCCGAGGTCCTCGTCGCCTACGACGAGGCCTACTTCGAGTTCGTCGACTGGCCCGACTACGTCAGCGCGGTGGAGCTGTTCCGCCGCCATCCGAACGTCGTCGCGCTGCGCACGTTCAGCAAGATTCACGGCCTGGCGGGCATCCGGCTGGGCTACGGGGTGATGGACGCGAAGCTGTCGACGTACGTGCAGCGCACGCGCATGCCCTTCAACCTGACGGTGGTGGCGCAGGCCGCGGGGCTCGCGGCGCTGGAGGACACCGAGCACGTCCAGCGCACGCGGGAGAACAACCGCCAGGGATTGTGCTACTTCGAGGCGGAGCTGCCGAAGTTGGGCATCACGCTCACGAAGAGCCACGCCAACTTCGTGTTCGCGGACTTCGGTCGGCCGTCCACGGAGCTGTACGAGCTGTTGCTCCGCAAGGGCGTCATCGTCCGGCCCTTCGCGGGAGGCGGCTTCCCGACGTGCCTGCGCATCTCCGTGGGCACGGCCTCCGAGAACGAGCGCTGTGTGCGCGCCTTGAAGGAGGTCCTCTCGTGAGTCCTCGCTGCTTCATCGTCGCCATCGATGGCCCCGCTGGGGCTGGCAAGTCCACGGTGTCGAAGCTGCTGGCGCGCCGCCTGGGCTTCTCCCTGGTGGACACGGGCGCCATCTACCGCTGCGTGGCGCTGATGGCGACGCGTGAGCGGATTGCCTACGACGATGATGCGCGCCTCGGCGATCTGCTGGGGCGAGTGCACATCCACTTCCTGGTGGTGGGCGAGGAGAACCGGGTGTTCCTCGGGGGGCAGGACGTGTCCGGGGAGATCCGCTCGCCGGAGATTTCCATGGCCGCGTCGCAGGTGTCCGGCCGCCCCGTGGTGCGCGCGGGCTTGCTCCAGCTCCAGCGGCGGTTGGCGCTCGAGTCGAGCAAGGGCTCCATCCTCGAGGGGCGCGACATCGGCACCGTGGTGTTCCCCGACGCCGACGCCAAGTTCTTCCTGGAGGCGAGCCCCGAGGTGCGCGCCCGCCGCCGCTTCGAGGAGCTGTTCCAGAAGGGCGTGGAGAGCAGCCTGGACGACGTGCTCGCCGACCAGACGAAGCGCGACAAGGATGACTCCGCGCGCGCCGTGGCTCCGCTGAAGGCCGCGGAGGACGCCATCCACGTGGACTCCAGCGCCTTGCCGCTGTCGGAGGTCGTCCACTCGATGGAGTCGGAGATTCTCCGCCGGATGGCCGCGCGCGGTTAGAAGGCGACGCCTTCCTTCGACGGGGCGGGCACCACCAGCGAGAGCCGGGGTTGCTCGCCCCCAGGGCCGTAGAAGGCGCGGTAGAGGAACAAGTCCGCCACCACCTGCTTCACGTAGCCGCGAGTCTCCCGGAATGGGATGGACTCCACGAAGAGGTCCAACGGCAGGGAGCCTCGGTCCGCGGCCCACTTCGCGACGGAGCTGGGGCCCGCGTTGTACGCGGCGGCGGCGAGCACGGGATGCGCGAAGCGCTCCATCAGCCGGGCCAGGTACCAGGCGCCGTAGCGGATGTTGCGCTCGGGAGAGAAGAGGTCCGCGGGCGCGGGCGCGGGCTCCGAGAGCTTCTGGGCAATCTCGGTGGCCGTCTTCGGGATGATCTGCATCAGCCCTCGTGCGTCGGCCGCGCTCATCACCTCTGGCTTGAATGCACTCTCACGCCGCATGATGGCCCACACCAGGAACGGGTCCACCTTCTGCGCGGCCGCCGCCTGCTCCACCGCGTTCGAGAAGGCGCGAGGGTAGAAGGCCGCGAGTGCATCCGGCTCGCGTGAGCCGAAGGCTCGGCCCCACAGGTGTCTGGCCGCCACGGTGTGCGCGTGGCCGAACTCTCCCAAGCCGAGCAGCGCATGGGCGAAGGGCAGGGCCTGCTCCGCCGAGCGCAACCGCGCGACATGCGACTCCACCTCGTCCGCCGCGTCGCGGAACAGTCCGGCGCGCGTCAGCTCCACCGCCAACGCGAGCTCGGGCGGGCGAGGCAGCTCCATCGCGAGGGGAGGGCGAGGGAAGCTCGACGGCGCTGTCTGTCCCAGTTCGTGCAGCCTCTCCGAGGACAGGAGCGCGTAGAACGACGCGGGCGCCGTGGTGATGAGTCGCTCATACTCAGGAGCGACCTCCGCCGCCTTCGCCCCTCCGAGCTCGCGGCTGCGCGCCATCCAGTAGCGGGCCTGGGGCGCGAGGCCGCTGCGAGGGAACGTCGTCACCAGCGAGTCCAATGCCTCTCGTGCCTTCGCGTACTCCTCCAACCGCAGGTGCGCGAGGGCTCGGAACCACAATCCCTCTTCACGCCGCCGGGAGCGTGCATAGCGCGTCCCGTGCGCGGCGAAGGCCTTGGCGGCCTCGGCGAAGCGGCCCGCCTGCAGGTCGATCCACCCCGCGAAGAAGGCCCCTTCTTCTCCCGCGGGCTGCGTGGAGTACTTCTTGTCCAGCGCCGCCATCAGCACGCGGGCCTTGTCGTTCTCATCCGCGCGCAGGACCCGGCGCGCGACGAGGAGCTCCGCCTCGGCGGCGATGGCGACTGGCCCCTTCCTCGCGAGGGCGAGCGCCTTGTCCGCCTCCGACTCGCGGCCCAGCGCGAACAGTCCCTTCGCCCGCAGCAGGGCCACCTTGGCCGACTGCTCCTTCGACAGCTTCGCCCCGCCCAGCGCCTCCAACTCCTCCAGCGCCCGCTTCGCCGCGCCCCCCGACAGCAAGCCCTCCGCGCGCTGCGTCCGCTCCGCGAAGCCCCAGCCCTTCCCGGGCCGGCCTTCCTCCATGAGCCACTTCACCGCGTCATCGGCGTAGGGGTGCGTGGGGAAGCGCAGCGCCACCGTCAGCAGGTCCGCCTGCTGGCCCGCACCGTTGCCCGACTCGCCGCGCGCCAGCGCGCGTTGGTAGTACAGCTCCGGCGTGGGCATGCCCTTCACCGCGGCCTCCAGCACGGTCGCCGCCTGCTTCATCTGGCCCGCTTTCAGGAGCGACTCACCCAACCGGGCCCGTGCGCGTGTGACGAGGCCTGGCGGCGCCCCAGGGGCCTCCACGACGCGTGCGAAGTCGAGGGCGGCTCCCTGGGCGTCTCCCGAATAGAAGCGCGCCTGGCCCAGGTAGAACGCACGGTAGGGCTCCAGCAGGGCAGGGGCGGGGCCCGCCGCCAGCATGTCGCGAGCCTCGGCCGCGTGGCCGTCCGACAACGCCAGCGTGCCCGCAAGCAAGGCCAGCCGGCCCGCATCGGGACACTTCTGCTCGACACAGGCCACCCACTCGCGCCGCGCCAGCGAGGTTGCCTCGGTGTGATGAAGACGAACGGCTTCCAGGGTTGTCGGGGATTGTCCCAGAGACACCCCTAGCGCCCACCCGGCGACCGTCCCCATCCAGCTCATGCGGTTCTTCCTTTCACGACGCGGCTTTGCGGGCAGCCAACGAGATGGATGCGGCAATCATTCCCCTCTCACAGAGGGGGGTGGTTTGACAGGCGGCCCGACAAGTCCTAAATCCGCGCGCCATCGGGCCGGTGCGTACTGTCTTCTACCCGTCGTCATTCGCTGAATGCGTTCAGGCGATTACGTGCTCTTGGGTCTTGCAAGCCGACCCATTGCGTCACCCGGGGTGCATCACTACTTTGCGCGGCCGTTGCACGCTACCCCGGTCCGCCACCATCCAGGTGGACCTGCCGTCCGGTAACACTGCTCGTTCACAGCGCTCGGGGGGGAAACAGCACAGAGGGAGGGCTCCATGAAGCCGTGTCCAGCCGATCTGCCGCAAACCATCAATCCCGAGGCCGGCCCGAAGCGCGCCGGCGTCGAGACGCATCGCAATCTGAATTGCCACCAATACGACAACTGCTTGGATGAAGCGGTTCGCCGTGGGTGGCAGTCCTTCACGTGCATGAAGTGCCCGATGTACCAGGAAGCCGCTCCGCCGCAGATGGGGCTGGAAGCCTACGCGACCCAGCGCCGTCCCGTTTGAGTGGGCGTGCCTCACCGTGTGAGGGGAGGCCCCGTCGTGGAGAGGGGCGCCCCACACGGGCCCACGCCGTGTGTCAGTGGACCGCGGCGTAGATGACGGCGACCCAGTATTGCTTCGCACCAAAGCGCTTCGAGTCTCCCCGCACGATGCCCACGCCCACGCGGTTGTTGGTGGCGTCGCCGACGCTGCGGGACTCCGGGAGCGCGGTGGGGTCCGACACCACGAAGAAGTCCACCGACGCCGTGCCCGCGTCGGGAATCACCTGGAACACGCGCTCGTGAACCGGCGCCTCGCCCGGCTGGGCTGACGGCTCGTCCAACTCCAGCGCGCGCTTCGCATGGGCCATGGCCAGGGATTCCAACGCCTGGCTGCGCGCGAGCGGCGGCAGCTTCTTCACGGCTCGCCACTTCGCCAGGGCGTCATAGGCCTCCTGCTGCGGGTTCTCCGGGTCCGAGGAGCCAGGGGCCGCGGCGCTGAAGACCTCGGTGACCAGGGCCTCGTTGCGGCTGCCCACCTTCCGGAAGGAGATGCCCAGCCCCATGAAGCGGAAGCCCGGGTCCAGCAGGTTGCGACGGTGGCCAGGGCTGTGCTCGATGCCGAAGTGCGCGGCGAGCGGCCCCACGGCCTGCCCCAGGTTCTCCCCGGCGCGCACATAGCGGGAGCCCGGCGGGAGGCGGCCGGTGAGCGTGCTGCCATCCGGCGCGATGTGCGCGAAGAAGCCCTCCGTCGCCATCCGGCGGCTGTAGGTCTGCGCGACGCGCTCCAACACCGGGTCTGGTAGCAGCTCCGGCAGGCCATGGGCCCGGCGCAGCTTGTTGATGCGCTCCTGGAGGAGCAGGCGCGCCTCTTCCTCGGTGGTGGGCTCCACCCAGCTCTCACGCTCTCCCTTGCGGCGAACGTCTCCCAGCTGGACCAGGAGCAGCGCCACGACCTCCGGCCCCGCGTCGCCTCGCGCCACCACCTCCACGGTGTAGGTGCCGGGCGTGAGGAAATCCAGACGCGAGCAGAAGTCGGAGCCCTGGGTTCCTCGCCGCGAGAGCGGGACGATGCTCACCTCGCCGCTGGGATGGGTGACGTAGAACTCGGGCCGCCCGAGGGGCGGGCTGAGCCGACCACACATCGTCTGGACCGCGCGCTCGCCAGGCATGACGCGGGGAAAGGGCTTCAGCTCCGCCTTGCGCTCCGACAGCAGCAGCACCAGCGAGGCGCGGTTGTCCTGCAGCGCCACCCCGACGCCGAAGTGGGA
Source organism: Myxococcus stipitatus DSM 14675 (assembly GCF_000331735.1). GTDB lineage: Bacteria > Myxococcota > Myxococcia > Myxococcales > Myxococcaceae > Myxococcus > Myxococcus stipitatus. Next base: position 4,930,277 of record NC_020126.1, read on the forward strand.
GGCGCGGTCCGTGTTGATGTCGGCGCGGGCTCGCAAGGACTCGAGGATGTGCGCGTGGGCCCAGGCGCGGATGACCAGGGCCCGAGGCGCCGGGTCCGCGGCGCCGGAGTCGCTGATGGCCTCCGTGAGCGTGAACAGGTCCGGTGCTCCAGTGAACCCGCCGGTGAGCGCTTCCCGGGCCAGGCGTCGCGCGGCGGCGTCGAGCGGGGTGTCCTCGGTGGGGGCTCGGCGTCCGACGCGCTCGAACTCCCGCACCACGTGCTGCGCGGCCTGGTGCTCCATCACCTCGACGGGCGTCGAGGGAACCCTCTGCGGAACCTTGGGCGATGGGGCTTTCGCGGGGGCGGCCTGGGGCGGTGGGGCCGGGCTCGGGCGCGCGGGGCCGGGCGTCGCGCCCAGCAGGGCGGCCAGCACGAGCACGGCAATCATCGAAGCTCCCAGTGGAAGACAATCTCCTTCACCGTGTGGGGCCCCAGCCGCTCATTGAGCTGCTCGCGCAGGGACGGGGCCTCTCGCTCCAGCGTGCGAGCCCACTCGGTGCTCGTCACGATGACGACCAGGACGCCTCCCTCCAGCGAACGGGGGCGCGTGTGGCGCGCGATGTGTGGGCCCACCACCGTGGCCCACACGGGGGCCAGGGTGTGTGCACGCCCGGATTCACCGGCGAGGCGGGCCAATACACGGGGAAGGAGACTCTCGAGAGACTTGGGCTCACCACGGGCCATCGCGCGCGATGATGATTCGTGGCAACCTGAAAGCCAACCCTCCGTTGCGCGACGGGGGCGCGCGGGCGGCCGGGTCCGACGGTTTCCAGTGGAGACAGTCCTTCCGAGTCGTCGCGCGACGGGCGCCGTGCCTGTAAGGTCGAGGCCGTTTGCCCCCCGGAGTCGCACCGTCCATGAGTCCCTCGTCTCGCTCCCTCGTGCTCCCTGTCTTCGTGTGTGCCCTGGTGGGGACACTGGCGGGGTGTGCGCCCGGAGGAGAAGACCTGAGCATCCCGGGACCGAAGCCGACGCCCGTCACCTGCGCCGTGGATCAGGACTGCCCGGACCCCGCGCTCTTCTTCTGCAACACGGCGGTCTCGCTCTGTGAGCCCTCGTGCCGGACGCGCCGCGACTGCGACGCCAGCCGGCGCGGAGAGGCCTTCGCGATTCCCGCCTGCGCCACTGCGCTGGGCTGTCAGTGCGACATGAACCGGTGCGAGGTGAGCCTGTGCGCCTCCGACGCCGACTGCACCGGAGTGGATGTCTGCCGCGATGGGGCCTGTGTGGCGCCCCCCGCCCCCCCGCTCGCCGCCTCCTGCCAGATAATCCCCGACGTCGTCGTGGGGCGGACCGGTGGGACGGTGGTCTTCGATGTCTGGGTGAAGGACGCGTCGGGGCGTCCCATGGTGCCGTCCGGTGGCGTGACGTGGAAGGCCCTGACCTCGGTGGTGAAGCGGAAGGGAACGGAGCAGCGCAGCCGGGCCACCTTCGTGCTCGACGAGCAAGCGGAGGCGCGGGAGCAGGTGGAGGTGAGCATCGGCTCGGCGGTCTGCACCGCGCGCGTCACCGTGCTGGGCCCCGAGGTTCCCGAGCGTGGCGTGCGTGTCTCGGTGGTCGATGAGCTCACCGGCCGCCCGTTGTCGAAGGTGACGCTCTCCGTGTCGGGTTCGCGGGGGCAACTGCTCGCGACCGGGGTGACGGGGACGGATGGCACCGCGTGGGTGCCCGCCTCGGGGCGCGTGGGCGTGTCGGCCTTCCATCCGGACTACGGCTACCTCACGGTGGCGCGGCTCGACGCGGACTCGCTCCGCGACCTTCGCCTCGCGCTGCGGCGCAATCCGTTGGACACCTCGGGCGGCGTGCAGGTCGCCTTCGTCCAGGCGCTCGCGGCGAACCCTCGGAGCGTCAACCTGCACCTGGGAATGGCGGGGCTGTCGGTGCCAGGGCTCGTCTCGGAGCTCACGCCGGAGTCGTTGCTGGGCGCCGAGCGCACGGTGGACGTCGGCGCCGCGGGCTCGGGTGACATGTCGCTCCCTTCCGGCACGGCGGTGTGGCTCGAGGGGGCCGCGGCGCCGAAGGCTTCCGCGCCGGGGGCCGCCGGGGTGTGTGATGCCTCGCTGGCCGGTGTGCTGGACGCCGAGGCGGAGATTCGCGCGGGGACCTGCGGCACTCGCGTCGCGTGGGGTTTGACGGGAACGCTGCCGCTGGCCGCGCTGCCCCTCAGCGCCGTCGAGCCAGGAGTGGACCCGCTGCTGATGCTGGGCCGTCTGCTTCCCGTGTCGACCCGCTTCTATTCGTCCGCGGTGCGTGATGCCTCGTTCCGCCTGGTGCCCACGCCGGGCCTCGCCGAGGGCGCACCGAGGCCCGACACGGTGACGTACCCCCAGCTCGTGTCCCTGGACTTCGAGGCCGTGCGGCTGGCTTTTCCCTTCGCCGTGCGGGTGCCGCAGTTGCCTCGCTACCGGGGCGCGTACCTGGACCGGGCGTTCGTGGTGAGCACCGTGGCCGCTCCGGGACGTGGCCTCGTCCCGCTCGGCTTCGGCGCCGCGGCGAATGTGTCCCCCTCGGACCCCAACGCGGACACGGATGCACGGTTGGGGCAACCGGGCGTCGTGGCCGTGCGCATGGCTCCCGCGCACCATGGGCTGGAGGGCCAGCCGTATCGGCTCCTGGTGGGGGCCACGTCCCGCGCGGTGCGCGACGATGCCTCCGCGGGCACGCCGACCAGCTTCGTGGTGACGGAGCTCTCCGCGCCGTCCTTCGACCCTCTGGGCGAGCGCCCCATCACGCCCAGCAGCAGGTTCCTCCCCATCCCCGAGGGGGCCCGCTACAACTTCGACCCGGAGGCCACCCAGGAGCTGAAGGGCCGGGAGCTTCGCGTCGTCGATGCTGGGGCGGCGACGCTCGTCCGCGTCGTCTTCACCAACCGCCTGGGTCGTCGCTGGACGGTGCTGACCTCGCCCTCGGAGGCCGAGGAGGGCGTCCTCGTCCCCACGCCGCCCGCGGGCTTCGAGGACCGGACGTACTTCGGCGACCACCTGGGCTCGCGCGCGCTCCTGCGGGTGGAGACGCTTCAGGTCTTGGACCGCGACCTGGAGGACCTGGGGCCTTCCGAGCTGGTCTCGGCGGCGGGGCAGGGGCTGGAGAAGGTCGCGGACCTGACCCGCGCGGCCTCCGCGCTGGAGATGGGACGCCCGGAGGTGGCGTGGATCTACCCGGAGCTGGAAGGGCAGCGGCTGAGCCGGGGCAGCGCCGTGCGGGTGCGTGTCACCGGCTTTCGTCCAGGAGTGGACGCTGACGCCCAGGGGCGGGTCCGCGTCACCCTGAAGGGCGGAAAGGGCTGCGACGACATCGTGGTGAGCGATACGTCTGTCTCACTCGGCTCGGGAGAGGTGGAGCTCCGGTTGCCCTCGAACTGCTCGGGGACAGGAGTCTCACTCATCGCCGCGCTCGAGGACCCACAGGGGGCGCTGCTTCGCCCACCTGTCCTGGCCATCAGAGGCGTGGACATCCCTTAGTCGGATGAGCGAAGACGTCGCCGGTTGTGTATCAATCAACGGGCTTGGCTCGCTTTCGGGATTTGCTGGGTGGTAGCGTCCCGCAGGGGTTCGCTGGAGGAGCGGTGCAGAAGGAGACGACGGTTGTCACGGTCATCTCGAAGATCTCCGACCGGCCGGTCAACCTCGACGCGGCTCTGGTGGTGATCTACGGCCTGGACCTGGGTCGGAAGTTCGATTTGACGCGCGCGGAGACGTTGATTGGCCGCTCGTCGAAGTCGGACATCCAGATCGACCAGGAGTCGGTGAGCCGCAGCCACGCGGCCATCGCGAACACGCGAGAGGGCGTGAGGATTCGCGACGCGGGCTCCACCAACGGCACCTTCGTCAACGACGAGCTGGTGGAGGGCGAGCGGGAGCTGCGCAACGGCGACTTGGTGAAGATTGGCCGCACCATCTTCAAGTACATCGCCGGCGGGAACATCGAGGCCGCCTACCACGACGAAATCTACAGGCTGACCACGATGGACGGCCTGACGCAGATCTACAACCGCCGCTACTTCGACGAGCAGCTGGACCGCGAAATCTCCCGCAGCCGGCGCTACGAGCGCGTGCTGTCCCTGGTGCTGCTGGACATCGACCACTTCAAGAAGGTGAACGACAAGTTCGGCCACCTCGCGGGTGACTCGGTGCTCAAGCAGCTGGCGTCCACGGTGCGCACGCGCATCCGCCGCGAGGACGTCTTCGCGCGCTACGGCGGCGAGGAGTTCGCCATCCTGTTGCCGGAGGTGGCGCTGCCCGGGGCGAAGCAGCTCGCCGAGAAGGTGCGGCGGCTGGTGGAGAAGCAGCGCTTCGAGTTCGACCGCCAGGCCATCCCCGTCACCGTCTCGCTGGGCGTGGCCGTGCTGGAGCCTCGCCACCGCGAGCCCGGTGACCTGGTGCGCGCGGCGGACGAGAAGCTCTTCGAGGCGAAGACGGCGGGTCGCAACCGCGTCGTCTCCTGAGCCCGTGAGCCGGACGCGCCGGCCCGTCGTCAGCCGGCGAAGATGGAGCGCCGCTGCCGCAGCAGCGTGTGCAGCATCGTCTGGATGGCTTCGCGGGTGCGCTCGGTGAGGCGTCCCACTTCGCCCAGGTCGTCCGCCGCCTCGGGAGGCAGGCCGTCCATGGAGATGGGCTCGCCGAAGCGGATGCTCCACTTGGCGGGCAGCGGCAGCGGCCCCAGCGGGGTGAGCGGCACGTAGGGGAACCCCAGGAAGCTCGCGGGGAGGCGGCCCAACATGGGGGACGTCTCCTCCGCGCCGACGATGGCCACGGGGACGATGGGCGCGCCCGTGCGCAGCGCGAGCTTCACGAAGCCTCCTCGGCCGAAGCGCTTGAGGCGGTAGCGCTCCGCGAAGGGCTTGCTCAGGCCCTGATAGCCCTCCGGGAAGACCACCAGGGGGCGCTGCTCGTCGAGGAGCCTCAGGGCGTTCTCCGGACACGCCCTCACCGCGCCCAGGCGGTTGAAGAGGGTGCCGAGCACGGGGGCATGGAAGATCTGATCCTCCACCAGCCAGCGCGACTCCCGCAGGTCCGGCCGCTCACGGGCCAGCGCCAGGGACATCACGAGGCCGTCGTAGGGCAGGGCCCCCGAGTGGTTCGCCACGAGGATGACCGCGCCCCCGGGGATGTGGTCCGCGCCCTGCGCACTGACGCGCCAGTACTGGCCATAGAGGAACTCCAGCACCGGCTCCAGTCGCTGCACCAGCGAGGGGTCCTTGCCGTACTCGTCCAGGTGCGCGCCGCCGCCCGTGCCCAGGCCCGCGCGCACCGCGTCCAGCATGCCGTTCACCGCACCCCAGGCACGACCCAGTCCCTCGCTGGCCAGCGCCTGTCCGGCGATCTCCCGCGCCAGGGACAACACGCCGCCGGCGCGCTCCGCGAGGGGGCGCTGACCGTCGGACTCAGGGACGGACTCCGTGGATGGCTCCGTGCCCGGGAGGTCGTCGGTGGGCTGCACAAGGGACAGCGGGCCTCGCCGGCTGGGAGGGAACTCGTCGCGCGTCGCGTCTGGCATTTCCACCTCCGGCTCCACGGAGTACCTGTCGGTCGAGTGCGGAGCGCTGGAGCGGGTCCACGCGTCCTCGCTCCCGTCCCGGGTGTTGTCGTACTCGTACGTCTCCATCACGGCGCCGGCGATCATCAAGTCCTCGCGCAGCTCCAGGTCGAAGCGCTCCTCTTCGTCCAGCTCGTCCACGAGGCTGTCCGCGGCGCGCTCATCGAGTCGCTCCGAGGCCCCCGGCGTGCTGTCCTTGCGGTCCATCACCTCCGCGACGGCGAGCTCCGCGGCGCTCTCCGCGACCTGCGCGGCCACCGTGGCGGCGAGCTCCCGCTCCCGCTCCGGAAGCCTGCTCGTGGGGCTGTGCTCCAGCACTTCCTCCACCGCGGCCTCGGCGAGCTCGGTGGCCATCTCCGTGGCGAGCAGCCGGTCCACGGGCTCGTCGGTGCCCGCGCGGCGGTCCATCGCCTCGTCCACCGCGTGCTTCGCGGTGATCTCCGCGACCTCGGCCGCGAGGGCCTCCGCCAGGGCGTGGTCCACATCCCGCTGTCGCGCCGTCCTGCCGGTGGCCTTCTCCGTCACGACGGGCGCTCGCGACGGGGGCGGCACGCGCGGGGACTCCGGGGCCGCGGGCTCGCGAAGCGGCTCCACCTCGTTCTCGTCCCCGTCCGGCGCGCGCACGGCCTTGGCGGCGGTGGCGGGACGCACCTTGCCGGTGCTCACGGGAGGCGCGCCTCGGGGGGGCTTCGTGGCATGGCGCTGGGGCTCTCGAGCGGGCTTCCCGGCCGCGGGCTTTCCACGAGGCGGATTCTTCGCGCCCCCGTTCGCGCCGCGCCCGGAAGCGGCGGACTTCGCGTTCCGGGAGGGCTTCTGGGGGGCGGAGGCCGCGCGCGGGCTCGATGCCTTCTTCGCGTCTGCGGTCCCGCGCTCGGAGGGCGAGCGTTCCTTCTGCTGGGGGCCGGGCTTCGCGGTCGCACCCTCACGGGATGCGGCGCCCCGCTGGAAGGGATCGTTGCCGAGGACACCCTTGGCCATCTCTAGCTCCTCCTGAGCGCCGCGGCGGCGTCCCTGACGTGGTGGAAGGGGATGAACCCGAGGGCGGTTTCGGCGCGCTCGCCGTCCGCCACCCACGAGTAATGGATGTAGTCGAGGAGGGCCACGGGCAACGTATCCGCGCCCACCACATCCAGCGCGTGGAGTGCTCCACGGAACAATGGGCCGGGGAGGGGGAGCGGGCGGGCGCCCGCCTGGCGGATGAGTCCGGAGAGGGGCAGGACGCCTCGGCCCACGATGTTGAACTCGCCGGAGGCCCGCGCCCGCAGCGACACATGCAGGGCCCGCCCCGCGTCCTCTTCGTGGAGCCCCTGCCACAAGGGGTCGAACCCCAGGAGCGTGGGGACCACGGACGTGCGCGTCAGCAGGCGCGTCACCGGGTTCTCGATGGTGGGGCCCAGCACCGGCGCGAAGCGCAGCACGAGCACCTGCATCTCCGGGTGCCGCTCGCGGAAGGCTCGGACCTGTCCTTCCACCTCCACCTTGTCGGTGATGAAGCGGCTGTGAGGGCAGCCCTGCAGGGGCGACTCCTCGCGCAGCAGCGCCGGGTTGTTGCTCTTCGCGCCGTACACCGCGGTGAGCGAGGGGACGATGAGCCGAGGCAGGTGGGCCCGTCCCGCCGCGGTCAGCACGTTCATCGTGCCGATGACCTCCAGCTCGTGCGCCAGGGAGCCGTTGCGGATGGGGCCGAAGAGGAAGGCCAGGTGGTAGAGCGCGTCGACCGGACGCTCGGAGAGCGCGTCGGTGAGCTCGCTCTCGGCGTCGTGCCGGGTGAGGTCCACCCGGTGGAACTCCACCTTGTCCCCCTCCGGACGCACCACGTCCAGCACGAGGATGCTCTCCACATCGGGGTCCCGTTCGAGGCGGGGCAGCAGCAGCTTGCCGTACTCGCCGCTGGCTCCCGTCACCGCGACGCGCAACCGTCCCTTGCCTGGTCGTGTCACGTCCATACGCGGGTTCTCCTGTTAGCCCAGCCGCCCTCGAATGTCAGCCTGCACCGGGCTCCTCTTGCTGGACAACGTCCGCCGGGTGGCGGAGGGTGGACGGCTGCCATGGCACGCATCGCCCGTCTCAGTGACGTCCTCATCAACAAGATTGCCGCCGGTGAGGTGGTGGAGCGGCCCGCTTCCGTCGTGAAGGAGCTGGTGGAGAACTCCATCGACGCGGGTTCGAGCACCATCCGGGTGGACCTGGCCGGTGGGGGCGTGGACCGCATCATCGTGTCGGATGACGGGCATGGCATGGGTCGGCACGACGCCACCACGTGTCTGGAGCGCCACGCCACCAGCAAGCTGCGGGAGCTGGACGACCTGTTCCACATCGACTCCATGGGCTTCCGGGGGGAGGCGGTGCCGGCCATCGCCTCCGTCTCCCGCTTCTCCCTCCACACCGCGGAGGTGGGCGCGGACGTGGGCACCCGCGTGACGCTGGAGGGTGGGGTGGACACCGTCGTGGAGGACGCCCCGCCGCGCGTGGGCACCGTCATCACGGTGGAGGACCTCTTCTTCAACGTGCCCGCGCGCCGCAAGTTCCTGCGCCGGGGCGACACCGAGCTCAAGCACGCCGAAGAGGCCGTCGTGCGTCTGGCGCTGGCCAACCCGGACGTGGCCTTCTTCGCGACCCACGAGGGCAATGAGCTCTTCTCGAGCGCCGCCTGCCCCGAGGACCCTCGCGAGCGCATCGCCGCGGCGCTGGGGCCCGCGGCGCACCCGCACCTGTTCCCGGTGGAGGAGCGGCGGCTGGGCGTCAGCGTCACCGGCTACGCGGCCTCGCCCGAGTTCACCTTCCCCAACGCGCGCGGGCTCTACACGTTCGTCAACCGCCGCTATGTGAGGGACCGGGGCCTCATCGGCACCATCCAGCGCGCGTACCAGGACTTCCTCGCGGCCGGACGCCAGCCCGTGGTGGTGCTCCACATCGACGTGGACCCCATCGCGGTGGACGTCAACGTGCACCCGCAGAAGCTGGAGGTCCGCTTCTCCGACGCGCGCGGCGTCCAGGAGGCCATCAGCGCCGCGCTGAACCGGATGCTGCGCGCGGCCCCGTGGCTGGGCGTGGGCGTGGACCCGAGCGCCTCGGGGGCTCCGCAGCCCATGGATGCCGCCCACTACGCGCTCGCGGTGGAGCGCTTCCTCACCCGCGCGCAGGAGGCCTCCTGGGGCGCGCCGCTGCCCACCACCCTGGATGCCGCGACGCCGACGCCGGTGCCGTTCTCCGGCGCACCCGGTGCCATGGCCGCGATTCCATCCGCGCTGCCCTTCGCGAGCGGCGCGGTGGGCCGGGCCCCCGCGTTCGGCGAGGCCCAGCCCCAGCTCAACGAGGCGCCGCCTCCGGGCTACTTCGCCGCGCTTCGTCCCATGGGCATGCTGGGCGGGCGCTTCCACATCTGCGAGGGGCCAGGGGGCACGCTGGTGGTGCTGGACCCGCATGCCGCGCTGGAGCGCGCGCGCCTGACGACGTACCTGCGCATGCTGGACGACGAGAAGGGCCCCCCCGCTCCGTCCTTGTTCGGCACCACGCTGGAGTTCACGGTCCAGGTGGCGAAGTCCCTGGTCGAGGGGCGCGAGGCGCTGGGGCGCCTGGGCGTCGACGTGGAGCCCTTTGGCGGCACCACGGTGGCGCTGAAGTCGGTGCCCCCGGGGCTGGAAGGGGCGGATGCTCGCTCGTTGCTGGAGGCGCTCGCCCGGGCACTGCCGCCGAAGAGCGCCGCGCTGGATGCCGTCACGCTCGCGGAGGCGGTGCGGGTGATGGCGTGCCATGCCGCGCGCAAGGCCGGGGCGGTGCCGCTCACGGACGCACAGCTCCGCGCACTCCTGGGAGAGCTGGACCGGGCGGACTTCCACCCGCCCTGCAGCCACGGCACTGTGGTGGTCCTGGAGATGCCGCTCCTGGAGCTCGATCGCCGGGCGCGTTGAGGCATGAGGGCCCCGGCCCGGGGCCGCCGGAAAGTTGACCCGTCAGAGGCCACTGCTACGGTGCGCGACACGCCTGTAGCACGGCGCGGACCGGGCACGGCGGTCCGGAACGAGTCCTCTCACGCGGCGACGCATTCGACAGGAGCAGCCCCATGCGCGGTGTCATCACCCTGCGGGACGTGCTGTCCAACCTGGGCGTGGTGCTGCGCGAGTTCGGCGCGCTGTGTGTCGTCCGGTGTCTGGTGGCGTCCCTGCGCCGACAGAAGACGACGTTCCTGGAAATCGCCGTGCGCTCCAAGCACCCCTGACCCTCGCCTCCCGAGTCCGATGCTCCGTCGCCTCCTGCCGCCGCTCGCCCTGTTGCTCGCCACCCCCGCTGTCGCCCAGGACGAGGGCGAAGACATCCCCAACACGATGAACGGCGTCGGCCGCATCACCGTGCAAGGGGGCTGGCGCGTCACGTCCAACGAGACCTTCTACAACAGCTGGTACGGCCGCAAGGAGAACGCGGGGCTGCCTCGCGCGAAGAAGACGGGCGGCGGGCCGTTCGCGGTGGCCTCCTTCGCGTACTCGCTGTCGGACCTGGTGGAGGTGGGCATCGACCTGTTCGGGACGGGCTCGCGCCTGTACCTCACCGAGCCCGGCGCGGAGGAGGGAATCACCACCGAGCGGCGCGTGGACACGCTGGGCTACGGCGCGATGCTGGGCCTGCGCTTCCAGACCGTCCTCTCCGAGGTGGGCCCCTACGGCCTGGTTCCCTTCGGCGGCATCTTCACGGGCCCCGCGCTGGCCAGCTCGCGGCGCGCGGGCGAGGCCATCCAGGAAGACACGATGCAGGCCTGGGCGGGCACGCTGGGCGCGACCTGGCGCCTGTCTCCTCGCTGGGGTCTCACGGCTGAATACCGCATCATGTTCCTGCGGGGCCCCGCGGGGCCGGCGGACAACCGCATCGGCTCGTTCAACCTGGGCGGGAGCTGGCTCGGAATCGGCGTGACGTACACTTTTCCGCCGGAGGCGAACCGCCCGTTGCCAGGAAGTGGCCTGTAGCCCGGGCTGGCAGGCGCCAAACGGGTTGTTTGCTCGTGGAAATGTGGCAAAGCCATCGTGTTGTTCCGGTTCGAAATGAGTCGCCGTTGAACCGGGAGAACTCCTTACGATGCGCGAATCGGCCGAGATCGTTTCCGGGCCCAGGAAGATGTCCATGCCAGAGCAGGCGAAGACCGAGATTGACAAGGAATTGGCGGATCTCCGCCGTGAAGTCGTTGAGGCTCGCAACCTCGTCATCAAGAGTGACAACCTGCTGAAGAACCTCCATGCGGAGGTGAAGGCGGTAGGCAAGCGGCACGAGGACTTCCAGCGGCGCCAGTGGGTGTCCTCCGCGGCGGCCTACGTGCTGTTCGCGGTCATCGTCGTGGGCGCGGCCATCATGGTCACCAGCGCCCGCAGCTCCAGCGCCACCAGCGAGCGGGAGCGGCTGGAGAAGATGGCCGCGGACCTGACGGGGCAGATGGAGAAGCAGCGGGCGGAGTCGTCCGCGCACCAGACGGCCCAGCGCGGCGCGGCCGAGGTCTACAAGATGATGACCTCGCTGCCCGGCGACGAGCGGCTCAAGGGCATCGACGCGCTGATGAAGCTGGACACGTCGCGGCTGAGCTCGCTGGAGCGCCAGGCGCTCAATGACCGCGCCTCGGCGCTGCGTCGGGAGTCGGGTGACGCGGCCTTCGCGCGCGGCAAGATTGCCTACACGCGCAACGAGATGTCGCAGGTCGTCTCGGAGATGGAGCGCTTCCTGGCGATGAACCCGCCGCAGGACCAGGCGCTGGATGCCTCCTTCTACCTGGGCATCGCGTACAACCAGCTGCGCAAGCACGACAAGGCCGTGCCCCTGCTGGCGCGCTTCGTGGAAGGGGATCGCCGCGCCAAGACGCGCGACTACGCCATGCTGCTGCTGGCCCAGTCGTACCAGGAGGTGGGGCAGAACGAGAAGGCGCTGGAGACGGCGCGTGACGCGGCGGGTGCCTACCTCAACAGCCAGTACCAGTCTCAGTTCCGTGGCCGCATCGCCAGCGTGAAGCGGGCGATGAGCGGCGGAACCGACGCCGCGGGCCCGGGTGTGGCGCCCGCCGCTCCGGCGGCTCCGGCCCCGGCGGCTCCCACCCCGCAGGCGGCCAGCCCCGCTGGTCAGTAGTCCCCCTTGTCCCCACCCGGGCTTCCTCCGGGTGGGGATACACGGAGGCGTTGCCTCGCGGGGTCCACAGTCATAAGACCTGGACCCCGTGTCCGCCCCCGACCCCCGGAAAGATCCCCGCTTCCGCCGCTACCGTGGTGCCGCGTATGGGATCTACATCACGCTGACGGCGCTCTTCTCGATTTGGATTCTCTGGAACGTGAGCCGCTCGGTCGCGGCCATGACGCCGGAGAAGCTCCCCCCCGCCGCCCAGGCGCTCAGCTACCGGGACTGTCTGGCCGGCGCGCGCGCCCTCTGGGACGAGCTGGAGGCCGGACGCGAGAAGCTGGTGCGAGTGTCACCCGCCCGCGACACCGACCAGGAATGGATGCGCTTCCGGACGGAGTGGATGCAGCGGCTGCGCGTGCGCGAGTCCGAGTGCGACCTCCAGTCCCGCGAGCGGGCCCCGCTGCGCACCGTGTACGGCCGACTGGAAGTCGTGTTGGACCTCTACACCACGCATGCGGTGCAGTACGCGGACGAGGTCGGCGGCACGGTGGACGCGTTCCACGCGGCCTTCAAGGCCGCCGCCAACAGCCACGCGGCCCAGGCTCCCTGAGGCGGCGAGCCCCTCAGCGAACGGGCAGCAGCGCCGTGTAGCGGCCGAGCGTGTCCGTCACCGACTGGGCCAGCAGCACGGAGGCCGGTCGGCCCTCGACGTTCACCACCCGATAGAAGCGGATGGACGCGAAGGGCATGCCTGGAGGGACACCGGGCTCCCGGCCCCTGAGCGCCACGCGCCCGTGCAGGGTGCGCCCGCGCTGGAGCCCGAAGGCCGGCACCGACTGCTCCGTCGAGTCGTCGCCCGGGAGCATCGAGATGAAGCGGCTCACGCGCGGCAGGTTCTCTCCCGGCACCACATCCAGGCGATAGAGCGCGGGGTCCAGCCGCAGGACGTACTCACCGGAGCCATCGGTGAGGGTCTCCGTGGCGAGGTTGGGCGGCAGCAAGCGGCCCGGGATGGCCTCCACCGGCTCCGCGCTCAAGCGCACGCCCGCGGCGGGGGTGATGCCATCCGGTTGGAAGAGCCGCCCCCGCGCCACGCGCCGGTTCACGCAGACGACGTCGGACAACACCGTGTCGGAGCGCGCTACAACGGCGGGCGCCACGGTGAGCCCCGCGCTCGACGAGGCGGGGGGGATGACCACCAGCTGGAGGGGCCCCTCGTTGGGGCTGGGCAGGGAGCGCAGCTCGAAGCGTCCCTCGGGCCCCGTCTTGGCCACGGGGCTCTGGAAGGAGCCTCCGCCGCTCACGCGTCCTCGCAGGGACACGAGTGCTCCGACCACCGGCTTTCCGTCCAAGGCCACCACGCGGCCGGAGACCCGCACGGGTGTCCCGAAGTCGCCCAGCTCCAGTGGCGCGGGGAGGGGTGCACGCGGGTCCACGGTGAAGGTCTGCTGCGGCAGGAGCGAGCCCTCACCCGCGGCCGATACCCGCACCAGCACCGTGTTCATGTGCGCGGCCTCGGGGGCCAGGGAGAGGGAGAAGTGGCCCGTCGCGCGGCTGACGAGGCGCTGCTGCGAGAGCGGAGCCAGCGTGGCGTCCAGCACCTCCACCCTCAAGTCCTCGTCCAGTGGGGCGCCTCCATGGCGCGTCACCTGGCCCTGCATCGGCACGACGGCGTTCGCGGAGGGGAGCTGCCACTGCATCGCGACGGCCTCTCCTGGCGACACGGTGCCCTGGGTCGTCTGGGGCGGGACACTCGGGTCCTGGGCGAGCAGCGTGACGGCGTACTGGCCGGTGGCCGCCACGGGCATCGTCCACTTCCCGTTGTCGGGCACCACCACGGCCTCGTGGTAGCGCGCGACGCCGGGGATGAGGGCGCTGGTGCCCACGGCGCGCACGAAGAGGGGCTCGGAGTAGGGGCGGGCCGGCGCGGAGGGGGCGGAGCGCAGCGTCGTGCCGCGCAGCGAGGCCTCGTTGAACAGCTCCAGGTTGTGGTCAGCCCGCAGACGTCCCACCGGGAAGTCCTGCGCGTACAGGCCCAGGGCCGGGTTGGGCGTCACCTCCACCACGATGTCCTGGCCCGGGTCTCCGCACCCGTCGACGAAGCACACCTCGTTGTTGGAGCAGTCCGCGTCGGAGCGGCAGACCAGCACGGGCGCTCCGGGCTCTTCTCCGATGAGCGCGCAGCCGGTGCTCCCCGACACCACGAGCGTCAGGAGGAGCCGGGGGAGGGTGCGCCTCATCGGCAGTTCCCGGGGACGGTGTTCACCACCCACGCGTAGCTGACGACGAAGCCAGGGTCGATGATGGTGCCGCCGTCCGGCAGGTTCACCACGCGGGACTCGGGCTGACGCTCGGTGAGCTCCGCGTCGCTCACCAGGGCCTCCACCAGGTGCTGGCCGGGCGTGCTCAGCTCCGCGTTCGCGGAGGCGAGGTTGATGCGCAGCGTGCCCCGGTCCGGCCGGCGCGCCTCACCGTTGTTGGTGAGGGGAATCTCCCGGTACGGGCCCCGCGGGTCCTGCGGGTTGTAGTCGATGAACCAGTGGACCTTGATGCGGTCATCCACGTCCGGGTCCTCGACGGCGACCTCGAACGTGAGCTCGCAGCGGCTGCCGCCGAAGTCGCGGATGATGCGCTCCTGCGGCACCACCAGCGTCTCGATGATGCGCGGCGAGCGGTTCATGAACCGCGGGACGTCATCGAGCAGCGTGTCGTCCTGGGGAAACAAGCAGCCCACCAGCAGCGCGCCCAGGCTGGCCGCGAGCACACACATCGCCCAGCCCTGGCCTGGGCGCGAGTCCCTGACTTCTGGTCGCGGGGTGGAGTCCATCGCCGGTGCGACTGAGGCTGCTCTAGAGCAGCTCCTCGCCCTCCTCGGGGGGCAGCGGCCGTCCGGACTTCTCCGCTTCCAGCTTCTCCAGGTGGCGGAAGATGGTGCGAGGGTCCACGCCCAGGTCCTTGGCCGTCTTGGTCCGGTTGCCGTTGTTCCGCGCGAGCACTTCGTTGATGTAACGCTTCTGGAACTCTTCCTTGGCCTGGAGCAGCGGCATGATGGGCTCCAGGTTCTCCGGCTTGAGGTCCAGGTCGTCCGAGCCCAGGAGCGGCTTGTCGGAGAGGACCACCGCCTTCTTGATGCGGTTCTCCAGCTCGCGGATGTTACCCGGCCACCCGTACTTCTTCATGGACACGGCCGCCGACGGGGTGAACCCCTTGGCGCGCGAGTTGAACTCCTTCGAGTACTTCTGGAGGAAGAACTTGCCCAGCACCACCACGTCCTCGCCGCGCTCGCGCAAGGGGGGCAGCTTCAGCGTCACGACGTTGAGCCGGTAGTAGAGGTCCTCGCGGAACGTGTTCCGCTTCACCTCCTCCTCCAGCACCTTGTTGGTCGCGGCCACGACCCGAATGTCCACCGGTTCGCCGCGGTTGTCGCCCACCTTGTAGACAATCTTCTCCTGGAGCGCGCGCAGCAGCTTCACCTGGAGCTGCAGGGGCATCTCGCCAATCTCGTCCAGGAAGAGGGTGCCGCCGATGGCCGCCTGGAACTTGCCCGCCTTGGTGGCCACCGCGCCGGTGAAGGCGCCCTTCACGTGGCCGAACAGCTCGCTCTCCAGGAGGTTCTCCGGGATGGCGCCGCAGTTGATGGTGATGAAGGGGCCCTTGACGCGGGGCGAGCGGCGGTGGATTTCGCGCGCGATGAGCTCCTTGCCGGTGCCCGTCTCGCCGGTGATGAGCACGGAGATGTCCGTGGGCGCGATCTTGTCGATGCGCTTGTACACGTCGCGCATGCCCTGGCACGCGCCGACGATGTCGCCGTAGCGCTGGTCCTCCAGCTTGCGGCGCAGCTCCGTGTTGTCGAGCTTGAGGTCGTTGACCAGCATCGCGTTGTGCAGGACGAGCGACGCCTGCGCCGCGAAGATGGTGAGCATGTCCGCGCTCTTCGGCTCGAACCGGTTCACCAGCCGGTCATTGCCCACGTAGAGCACGCCGAACAAGTCCCCCTTGTGCATCAGCGGCACGCACATGACCGAGTGCACGCGCAGGTTGACCACCGACTCGCTGGCCTTGAACTCGGGCGTGTCCACCGCGTCCGCGACAATGAGCGGGCGCTGGTCCTTGACGACCTTGGCGATGATGGAGTCGGACAGCTTCTCCACCGCGTCCTCGATGTTCTCGCGGGCCACGTTGCGCGCGACCTTCACGCGCGGGTCGCCGCTCTCCATGAGGATGAGGAAGCCCTTGTCGGCGCGCGTCACCTCGATGGCCTCGTCCATCAGGCTCTCGAGGATGCGCTCCACGTCGTAGAGGGCCAGCAGCCGCTCGCTGAACGCGGTGAGCCGGCGCAGCATGGCCAGCTCGCGGCCGGGGACGCCGGGCAGCTCCGTGGTGTGGGAGTCCGGCGTGTCGGCGTGCGCGGGCCCGTCGCGGTGCGGGGTGAGGGCGGAGGGCGGAGGCGCGCGCGGGGCATCCTCGCGAGCGAACTTCAGCTCGGTGCCCCCCACGCGGACCACGTCCCCGGTGGCGAGCGCGTGGGAGTCGCGCTTCTTGCCGTTGACCTGGAAGAGCGCGCCCAGGCTGCCGACTTCGTAGCGCGTGCCGTCGAAGGTGATGTGCAAGGCGCTGTCGGGGACCTGCGCATCGTCGAGCGAGATGTCGTTGTCCGTGCTCCGACCGATGCTGGTGATGCGCTTGTGCAGGGCGACTTCGCGGACCTTGCCATCAGGACTTCGGACGGTGAGGCTGGCCATAGGGCTTCACGTACCTGGGGAAGAAGGGCTCAGAAGGAAAGGCTGAAGGCGGCACCCAGTCCGCCATCGGTGGGGTACAGCCCCACGGTGGCGGCGGGGCGGGCAATGCGAGTGCGCCGGGGCGCGGTGAGTGAGAGGCCCGCGCGGGGGGAGTCACCCTCGGGGGCCTCGCGCGTCTCGACGCTGGTGCGGACCACTTCGTCCTCGTGGTGGTACAGCGCGTCCACCACGCCCAGCGCGTAGATGGTGTAGAAGCCCGCGGCCGACGCCAGCTTGAGCAGCTGCCAGGTGTCTCGCTGGCGCTCGCGGTTGGTGGGGATGAAGCGCACGGTGATGGACGCCTTGCCATCCTCGTCGAGCACGTTGTCCAGCTCGATGGTGCGCTCCTCGAAGAGCGACTCGTAGGCGAAGTAGGAGATGATGCTCGTCACCGCGAGCGCGCCCTCGGTGGCGGCGAACACGATGCCCAGGCTGTTGCGGCCTTGCTGGAACTGGCCGGCTCCGAAGGGCACGAAGTTGACCAGGAAGTTGCGCTTCTCCACCGTGCGGACGGTGACCTGACCGGCCAGCTCCTCGGCGCGGCGGCGGAGGACCTCCGCTTCCACGCGCTCCCGCTCGCGACGCTCGGCCTCGGCCTTCTCTCGCTCCTGGCGCAGCCGGCGCTCCTGGCGGAGGAACTCCAGCTCGTTGCCCATCTCGCTCTTGATGCCCTCCATGAACGCCACGGCCGGGGGCGGGACGACGAACGGGTCCAGGGAGAAGTCCGGGTCCAACCGGAGCAGGGCGCGCAGGTGGCGCGAGGCCTCCTCGGTGCGGCCCAGGTTGAAGGCCGCGAGCCCCGCCAGCTTGTGCAGCTCCACCAGCTCGTCCTCGCTCAGCCCGCCCCGGTCGATGCGGGCACCGGCGCGGTCCAGGACCTCCGCGTACTTGCCGTAGTCGAAGCTCGCGCGCAGGGCGGCCACTTCGGGGTCTCCCGCGGCGTCCTGCGCGAGCGAGACGGTGGGGTGCCACAGCACGAGCCACAGGGTGATGAGCGCGAGACCTCGGTTCATTCGGGGCGCAAGCTCCCGCTCAGGACTCTGGGCTCCCCGGGGCGCAGCTGCACCGCGTAGCGCTCCGTCTTGAAGCCAGGGTGGGAGATTTCGACCGTCACCGTGTGCTGGAAGCCCGCGGGGCCTCGCGGCGAGCGGATCTCGAACGGGTGCGCCACGGTGTCCCGCGCGGTGCGCACCTGCTCGCCCACGCGCACGGTGGCCTCGGCGGGCTCGTACTGGAACGACAGGGGCGACGGCTTGGGCTGGGCGCCCAGGTGGAAGACGTTCTCCACGTCCGCGCGGACGTCGATGGTCTCCACCACGTCCTCGCAGTACTGGCAGGAGATGGTGATGGTGTGCGGGCCCGGCGGGATGTCCACGTCGTGCTTCTGGAGCGCCTGGGCGCTGGGCGGCCCGTCATCCACGCGGATGGTGCCGAAGGGACGCACGAGGATGGAGACGAAGTTCTTCTTCGACGCGGGCTTCTTCCCGGCGACGCGCTCCTCGCCCGGTCCGCTCGGCGGCGTGCGGCTGTCCTCCACGGCGCGCTCGGCGACGCTGCTCCCGGTGGAGCGCAGGCCCCGAGTCCCCAGTCCCGAGGAGAGGTCGCTCGAGGAGCCTCGCGCGGGCACCACGGACCCCGTGCGAGGCGCACCCGACGTGCTCTCGCGAGGCGCACCGCCGCTGGTCTTGGGGGGCGCCTCGGCCTCCGGCGTCTGGCTCGTGCCGTGAGGGGTCGGATTCGCCGGGGTGCCACGTGGTTCGCCGTTCGCGCCAGCGGGGACGGCCGGGGGCTTCACGCCGGGGGCGGTGTCTCCTCCGAGGGAGGTGGGCTTTTCGTGGGGGAGCGACACCTCGGGCGCGGTGGAGGCGAGGCGTGCCTGGTAGGCCTTGTAGCCGCCGATGCTCACGGCGGTGGCGGTGACCAGTCCCACGACCAGGCGGATGCCGCGCCGTCGCCAGGTCTTGAGGCGCTGGGCGCGCTGGATGCTCTTGAGCAGGCCCAGGGCCCGCGTGTTCTGCGCATCCAGCGCGAGCACCTGATTCAGGCATCCGAGCGCGCGCGGCGTCCGCTTCTCCGCGAGCATCCGCTCACCGCGCTCCAGGAGCGCCGCGACGATGCGCTGCCGGGCCACCTTCCGGTACGAGGTGGGGTCGGCGAAGAACGAGACCAGCTCTTCTCCCACCCGCGCGAAGCCCAGGCCCGCGAGGTAGTCCGCCAGCGCGTCGCGCAGCTTGCCCGCGTCGGGGTAGCGCTGCGTGGGGTCTCTCTGGAGACAGCGCGCGCAGATGTCCGCCAGCTCGTCCGACAGGGCGGGGAGGCGACGGCGAGGGTCCTCGTAGTCCCCGTCGAGGATGCGCTTGAGCGTGGCCGTGGTGTTCGGCGCGGAGAAGGGCAGGCGCCCCGTCATGGCCGCGTAGAACATGATGCCCACGCTGAAGACGTCCGCGGCGGGGCCGGCCTCCAGGCCCTCGATGATCTCCGGGGACATGTGGGCCGGCGAGCCCACGAGCGTGCCCGTCACCGTCATCCGCTCCTCGATGTCGAGCAGCCGGGCGATGCCGAAGTCCATGAGCTTGAGGACCCCGTCCTCGCGCACCATGACGTTCTCCGGCTTGAGGTCGCGGTGGATGACGCCAGCCTCGTGGGCGTGCGCGAGCGCCGCCGCCAGCTCGTGGATGATCATCGCCGCGAGCTCCGGCGGATCCAACGGGCCCTCGTCCAGGACGGTCTTGAGCGTCCGGCCGCGGATGTACTCGGTGACGATGAACGCGTCCTGCGCGTCCGCGGCGGAGAAGTCGAACACCTCCAGGATGTTGGGGTGGTGCAGCTTGGCCACCGCGCGGGCCTCGCGCGCGAGCCTGCGCCGCGACTCATCCTTGCCGGCCAGGTGCGGGTGCAGCACCTTCACCGCGACCTCGCGGTCCAGGGCGGTGTCGAGCCCTTTGTACACGACGCTCATGCCCCCCGAGCCCAGTTGCTCGAGGATGCGGTAACGACCGATATGGCGGCCGACGAGCGTCATGATGCGCGGAAAGTGCGTCCCCCTCCTCAGTCCCCGAAGCTGATGCCCATGCTCTTGGCGAAGCGCACCAGGTCCCCCGACGGGTCCACCCGGCGCTCCTTGCGCGACTCACTCAGTGGTACGGCGACAATCTCCCCCGCGCGCAGGGCCACCATGTGGTCCCACTTCCCGTCGCGCACCAGGTCCAGCACCCCGCAACCATAGCGCGTGGCCAGCACCCGGTCCGCCGCGCTGGGGCTGCCGCCGCGCTGGAGGTGGCCCAGGACATTCACTCGAATCTCCGCCTCGATGTGCTGCGCCAGCAGGTCCGCGCACACCTTGCCGGAGCCGCCCAGCCGCACCACGCCGCGCCCGGGGACATCCTCGGCCCGGTCCAGCACGGCCAGCGTGCCGCCCACGGGGAAGGCGCCCTCGGAGATGGCGATGATGGAGAAGCTGCGGCGGCGCGTGGCGCGAGCGCGCAGCTTCTCGACGATGGACTCCACCCGGTAGGGAATCTCCGGGAGGAGGATGACGTCGGCGCCACCCGCCAGACCGCTCTCCAGCGTGAGGAAGCCCGCGTGCCGGCCCATGATCTCCACCAGCATCACCCGGTCATGGGACTCGGCGGTGGAGTGCAGGCGGTCCAGCGCCTCCGTCACGATGAGGCGCGCGGTGTCGAAGCCGAACGTCTGGTCCGTGCCGCACAAGTCGTTGTCGATGGTCTTCGGACAGCCGACCACCTTGAGGCCCTTCTCGCTGAGCCGGTGGGCGATCGAGAGGGTGCCGTCGCCTCCCACGGCGACGAGGCCGTCGAGCTTCAGCTCCTCGCAGCGCCGCAGCACCGCGTCGGACACGTCGCGCTCCACCCAGCGGGTGCCCTCTCGGAACGCGTAGATGAAGGGGTTGGCCCGGTTGGACGTGCCCAGGATGGTGCCGCCCTTGGGCAGGATGCCGCGCGTGTCCTCCTCGGTGAGAGGACGCGTGAGGTCGGGCTCCACCAGACCCATGTAGCCGTTCTCGATGCCCACGAACTCATGGCCGAACTCGTGCGTGCCTCGCTTGACGAGGCCGCGAATGAGCGCGTTGAGCCCGGGGCAGTCGCCGCCACCGGTGAGGACTCCGAGTCTCAGGGAACGGGGCATAGGGGTCGGACGCGGGTGTCAGAGGGAGGGTGGCCCACCATGACAGCGACGTCGGACCTGATGATAGGAGGCCCTAGCGCCGGGGTGCAACGCGCGAATCGCCGGGTCCGGTGGATTTCCGAGTGGAAACGCGAGCTTCCATCAGTCCCGCTTGAGGCGGCGACGAGAAGCGACCCTGTCCAGCAAGGCCTGCAGGCGAGGCTGCGGTGCCTTGGGCAGTGCCTTGTCTGTCGGGGATTGTAGGGGCATCTCGCGGGCCATCCGGAAGAGCTCGATCAGCCTTTCCTTGAAGAGCTCGTTGTCCGGGCGCTCCTGGAGGGCGCGGCGGTAGGCGGCGGCGGCCCCTACGTAGTCTCCCAGGGCGAACAGCCGCTCGCCCTCCTGGGCGGGTGAGGACGGACCGAGCGGCAGCTCGGGCTCCTCGGGTGGGCGCGAGGCCTCCAGGGTTTGCAGCTCCAGGGGTTGGAGCGACTCACGCAGCTGGGCGAGCTTGTCCCCGAGCACGGTGTCCTGGGGAAAGGCGTGCGCCAGCGTCTCGTAGAGGTGGAGGGCCTCGGCGAGCTCACCTCGACGCAGGGCTCGGTCGGCGCGCGCCTCCATCTCCACCCGGGCTGCAGGAGTCATCTCGGCGGCACGTTACCCGCGCCGCTCCGGGATGTCACAACGAAGGCGCCTGGGTGCGACCCGCGCCAGGACCTCTGTGCTCGTTTGTCTCGTTTGTGCCGAGTTGCTCGAGGACACGCGCGCCTGCGCGAGGCGTGGGGGTGGCTCTATGCTCGAGGGGTGAATCTCGCGTGGGCGGCCGGGGGCTGGTTGATGTTGGCGGGCGCGCTCGGCTCCGAGCTGCGGCGGGATGGCTATGTGCTGCGCCCGCCGGAGGGCTTCCACATGGTGCGGTGGGAGCCCTACGCCGGTTCGGTGGCGGGGGCCGTGTCGCTGGACGCGGAGGCGGGGCGGACGTTGTCGGCGGCGCTGTCGGATGGCGAGGGGCCGGACGCGGCGATGATGCTGGTGTCCGTGGTGGAGCGAGGCTTCTCCGCCAGTCCGGCGGAGCGCGACGACTTCGCCTCGGCGGTGATGCAGCACTTCCAGCGGGAGCTGGGGGTGGCGCTCGCGCCGGAGCGGGTGGACCGGGTGGGAGGCGCGGCGCCGCGCGTGGAGGTGCTGGGCACGCTGCGGGAAGCGGGGCAGGTGCGCACGGTGCTGGTGGCGGGGCTTGCCTCGGAGGGGCGTCACGCGGTGGTGGTGGTGAGCGCGCCGGCGGTGCGGTGGGAGTCGCTGGCGCCGGGCGTGCGTGCCTCGCTGGAGACCTTCCGGTTGGAGCCCACGACGGCGCCGGGGGTGGTGCCGCGCCGGGTGCTGGGCGCGCTGGCCGGTGCGCTGGCGGGAGCGCTGCTGGCGTCGTATGCGGCGTGGCGGCGCAAGCGGGGGGCTCCCGAGGGCTGAGTCGGGTGAGTCGCGTTGCCCCCGGGGCCGTGGGGGTAGCGAGCGCCCGGGGGGAACTTGCCGGGGCTGGAGGATGATCCCCACCCGCCGGGCGCTGGGATAGCGTGCGCCGCATCCATGTTCGTCCTCCTTCTCGTCGCCGTGCTGGGGCAGGCGCCGTCGGCCGCCCCGTCCGAGCCGGATGTCCCATCACCCGCTGAAAGCGAACAGCCCGTGGCGCCGGTTCCGGCCGTGCTGCCTCCGGCCACGCATGAGCTGTTCCAGCGCATCCAGAACCGCGTCGCGCAGGTGCGCATCATCGAGCGGCGCTCGGGCACGCGGTCGTCCATCGGCTCGGCCTTCTTCGTCTCCGCGCAGGGCCACGCCATCACGAACTACCACGTGATTTCGGACGTGGTGCTCCACCCGGAGGACTACACCGCGGAGCTCGTCCTGCGCAGCGGCGGCGAGCCCGTGCCCGCGAAGCTGGTGGACGTGGACGTCGTGCATGACCTCGCCGTCATCCGGATGGACGCGGGCGTGAAGGACTTCTTCCCCTTGGAAGACCGTGAGCCGCCGCAGGGCACGCGCCTGTTCGCCATGGGGAACCCGCACGACCTGGGCACCACCATCGTCGAGGGGACCTACAACGGCTTCATCCAGGACTCGCTCTATGAGCGCGTCCACTTCAGCGGCGCCATCAACCCGGGGATGAGCGGCGGGCCCACGCTCACCGGCCAGGGCACCGTGGTGGGCGTCAACGTCGCCACCATGGGCAACCAGCTGGGCTTCCTGGTGCCCGTCAAGCGCGCCAGTGCGTTGCTCGCGCGGGCGCTCGCGGCGAAGGCGGAAGAGGCGCCGCCGCTCGTGGAGTCGGTGCGCGCGCAGCTCCTCGAGAACCAGCAGCGGCTCACCGAGCAGATGCTCGCGGCGGCGCTGCCCAAGCACCGGCTGGGCAGCTACCACGTGCCGGGGCGCTGGATTCCCTTCCTCAAGTGCTGGGGCGACACGCCGCATGAGCCGGAGGTGCCGTACACGGTGACCAACTACCAGTGCTCGTCGGAGGAGGACATCTACCTGTCCTCGCGCCACCGCACGGGCGTGGTGGCCTTCCTTCACCAGCAGGCCTCCAGCCAGAAGCTGGGCGCGCTGCGCTTCTCCGCGCTCTACAGCGCGCTGTTCTCCCAGGACCCGGACACGGTGGAGGCTTCGCGCGAGGACGTCACCAACTTCCGCTGCACCACGGAGTTCGTGGACGTGGAGGGGCTGCCCGTGCGCGCCGCGATGTGCCTGCGCGCCTACAAGCGCTTCCCGGGCCTCTATGACCTGGTGCTGCGCGCCGCCGCGCTCAACGCCAGCACGAGCGGAGTCGACACCAGCCTCACGCTGGGCGGCTTCACGGCGGACAACGCGCGCAAGCTGGCTCGCCGCTACCTGGAGGGGTTGTCGTGGACGAAGTGATTTTCGTCGAGGTGGTGGAGGGCGACGCCGTCCACGCGCGTCACCGGCTGGAGCGCTTCCCCGCGACGGTGGGGCGCGCGTACTCGAACGACGTCATCCTGGACGACCCGAAGGTGTCCGCGGAGCACCTGCGCATCGAGCGGCGCGAGGACGGCGTGCTGGTGGTGCGCGACGCGGGCAGCCACAACGGCACCTGGCGCGTGGACTCCTGGGCGCGGCTGGCGGAACTGGAGGTGGCGCCGGACACGCGCGTGGCGGTGGGGGACACCGTGCTGCGCTTCCGGGGGCGCAACCACGTGGTGCCGGAGACGGTGGTGACGTCCGCGCCCACGGCGCCGCGCGAGCGCTGGTTCGAGCACGCGCGGGCCTTCCCGCTGGCGATGCTGGCCTTGCTGGCGGCGAGCGCGCTGGAGTCCCACCTGGGCAACTACGGCCGCACGGACTGGGGCGCGCTGACGATGGCCCTGGTGATGCCGCTCACGCTCACGCTGCTGTGGGCGGGAGGCTGGGCGGTGGCCAGCCGCATCTCCCGGCGTCAGTTCCACTACCGCACGCATGCCACCATCGGCAGCCTGGTGTTGCTGGCGGCCGTCGCGCTTCCGCCGGTGTTGTCGGCGCTGGGCTTCAGCCTGGGCTGGGACTCCGGGCTGGTCTGGCTGCACCACGTGACGTTCCTGGTGCTCATGGGGGTCGGCCTGTACTGGCACCTGCGCTACGTGGCGCGGTGGGAGCCGGCGCGGTTGGTGCGCGTGCTCATCGTGGTGACGCTGGCCTTCGGCGCGCTGTCCCGGGCGGATGACCTGCTGGGCAACGAGCCCTTCAGCACGTCCCTGGACTTCTCCCGCACGCTCCTGCCCCCGGCGCTCCGGGTGGCCCGTGCCCAGCCGATGGAGTCCTTCTTCGAGGAGCTGGGGGGACTCCAGGAGCAGGTGGACGCGCTCGCGAAGGAGGACTAGCTCGGAAGACACTCCGCGACGTCACGGGTGGGATGGTGATGTCAGACCTGGAAGGTAGACAGCCTGCGCGCGCGCGGTGAGGCCCGGGAGGTCCGCGCCGCGCGGGGCTGAGCGACCAGGAGGTCCAGGTGCGGGTGAGCGTGGCATCGGAGTTGGGGGCGTTTCGGGACGTGGCGCGGGGGCTGCTTGCGCGGGGCGTGCCCCCGGAGCGGGTCACCTTCGAGGATGCCCCCGGACCCTGGGAGGGACCCGTGGACCCGGGCGGCCTGGAGGGTGCGTCAGCTCGGGCGCTTCCGGTGTTGCCGTGGGACTTCCTGGGGCTGGCGGAGAAGGTGGTGTGCCACCGGGCACCGGAGCGCTGGGCGCTGCTGTACCGCGTGCTCTGGCGGATGACGCGAGGAGAGCGGCGCCTCTTGGAGCGGGAAGGGGACCTGGACGTCCAGCGGCTGCGGCGCATGGAGCGCGCGGTGCGGCGGGACGTGAGCAACCTGGTGATCCGCATCCGCTTCCGGCGGGGCGTGTCCGACGGCGCGGAGCGCTACGTGGCCTGGTATCGGCCGGAGCACCGCGTCGTCCGACTGGCGGCGCCCTTCCTCGTGGGCCGGTTCCCCGCGCTGAGCTGGAGCCTGTTCACTCCGGACACCAGCGCGCACTGGGACGGCGTGCGGCTCACCTTCGGGGCGGGGCTCCGGCGGGAGGACCCTCCCGGCGGCACGGAGCCCTCACCGTCTCCCGCGGCGCGGCTGGAGCGGCGCACCCTGTCGTGCGGGGTCACCCGGACGCCGGTGATGCTGCTGGGGGACGTGCCTGGGACGTGGGACGAGGACGGTGGCGTGTGCTTCGTGGGTCCCGCGGGGAAGTTCCTGGAGGTCGTGCTCGCGCGTGCGGGGCTGCGGCGCACGGACCTGCGCGTCTCGCGGGAGGCCCGGCCCGGTGTCTTCGCCGTGCCCTTGGACTGGGGGGACGCCCGGTCGCGCCGGGAGCGGCTCGTCTCGGAAGTCCTGGAGGTCCGCCCGCTGCTGTTGCTGGCGCTCGGAAGCGTCGCGGGACAGCTGCTCTGGGGGCCTGGGTTCAGGCTCGACGTGTGTCGGGGGCGGCTCGTCCAGCTGTCCTCGGAGGCCGTCGCCCTGGCCACCTTCGCTCCTTCGGAGGTGTTGCGTCCGGGCGACCCTCGGGTCCAGGCGGAGCTGCGCATCCACTTCGAAGCGGACCTCCGTTCGGCGGCGGACGCGCTGCGGCGGACGTTGGTGGCACGGGCGGAATCCGCGCGGACATGTAACGATTTCAGCGCCCGTGAGTAACCTCTGTGTCGGGCCCTGGTGGAGTTCTGGTTCCACCAGGGGCTGACTCCATGGGTGGCACTTCCTGGTGCTGCCCTGGAGCTACGCCGAACCTACCGGGGGGTACCATGCGTCATCTGTCCGTGGCCCTGATGTTCCTGTCGGTCTCCGCTTGCACGCACACCCCCAGCCCGCGGTCCGGGCGGGTGGTCTCCGTTGCCCCCGCGGACCTGGCGATGAAGGCGGGCTACACACCGTGGACCATCAGCATGCCGTTCGGGGAAGCAGAGGATGGCAGTGCGCTGGTGCTGCGGTTCCTGGACCAGGCGGAGCTGTCCGGGGCTCGCTTCGTCAGTGACATGCAAGTGGTGTTCATGGCGGATGATGCGGGCACGGAGCTGGAGTGCCGCAGGCGCCTGGTGCCCCAGGCCTCCTTCGCCACGAGAAAGGGGCAGGGCGCGCCTCGGGCGATGGCGGAGGCTCCCGCGCCGCTCAAGCACATTCGCCGCGTCGAGATGGACACGGTGGTGCGCTGTGGAGACGCGACGGGGCGGGCCGTGCTCCAGTTCCTGAGCCAGAACTCTCCTCCGAGCCCGACGCGTCCCCCGTTGATCCGCTACACCACGACCACGATGCTGATGGGGGCGTCGAGCGGTTCTTGCGTCGCCCACACCGTGAAGCGCGTGGTGACCCGCTACGCGTTCGAGGACGCCGTCGACTTCGCTCCCATGCGCGCGGACCGGCTCATGCAAGCCCGTCCGGAGCTGCGGCTGTGGGCCTCCGAGGCGGAGTGTGTGCCGAGAGATCCGCTGTCTCCCCTGGGCAACCGTCTGGAGGCCCAGGCCTATGGTGGCGCCGGGCCTCGCGCGGCCTTCCTGGGGCCGGAGCTGTCGATGAGGACGGAGCCGAGTGCCCCGTCCTTCATCGACCTGTGAGGGCCCGGACTCGCCGAGCCCGTTCGACTCACATCCCGCGGAGCGCGTGGGGCTGGTAGGGCGCCTCGAGCTGTTGAATCTCCTCGGGCTGGAGCTTGAGGTCCACGGCTCGCACCGCGTCCTCCAGGTGCTCCATCTTGGTGGCGCCGATGATGGGCGCCGTCACCCACGGGCGAGACAGCAGCCACGCCAGCGCGACCTGGGCGGGAGGCACGTTG
Source organism: Myxococcus stipitatus DSM 14675 (assembly GCF_000331735.1). GTDB lineage: Bacteria > Myxococcota > Myxococcia > Myxococcales > Myxococcaceae > Myxococcus > Myxococcus stipitatus. The sequence continues at coordinate 4,957,142 of NC_020126.1, forward strand.
CGCGCGGCGGCTACGCGGCGCGTCGCCTCCACCACCTCCCAATCTCCCGGCTGGTCATAGAGCATGCTCGAGTAGGCATCCGACTTCGCGCGCGGCGTGGAGCTCTTGTCCTCCAACGACGTGCGTGAGCCCGCGAGCAGCCCGCGCGCCAGCGGAGACCAGGGGAGGATGCCAATGCCCTCCGCTTCGCACAGCGGGTGCATCTCGCGCTCCTCCTCGCGGTAGACCAGGTTGTAGTGGTCCTGCATGGACACGAAGCGCGTCCAGCCATTCAGGTCCGCCAGGCCCAGCGCTCGGGCGAACTGCCACGCGAAGGTCGACGACGCTCCCAGGTAGCGCACCTTCCCCTGCCGCACGAGCTGGTCCAGCGCGCACAGCGTCTCCTCGATGGGCGTCTGCGGATCCATCCGGTGGATCTGGTACAGGTCGATGGCCTCCACCCCCAGCCGCTTCAGGCTCGCCTCACACGCCTGCACGATGTGCTTGCGTGACAGCCCGCGCATGTTGGGGCCGTCCGCCATCGGGAAGAACACCTTGGTGGCCAGCACCACCTCTTCCATCTTCGCGTAGCGACGCAGCGCGCGTCCGGTCACCTCTTCGCTGACCCCCAGCGAATACATGTCCGCCGTGTCGAAGAAGTTGATGCCCAGCTCCACCGCGCGCCGGAAGAACGGCTGGGACGCTTCCTCGCTCAGGACCCAGGGGCGCCAGGAGGGGGTGCCGTAGCTCATGCAGCCCAGGCCCAGTCGCGACACGCGCAAGCCCGTCTTGCCCAGTTGGGTGTACTTCATCTCGTTGCTCCTCCTGCCTTGTTTCCATGCGCCAGGACGGCCGCGCCGGTGTCCTGGATATGTAGCCGGTTCCTCCCGATGTCATGGGTCATTCATAGAGGGCCTGCTTTCGCGTATGTCGCGAATACGTTAAAAGAGCAGTGTTTCAGGGGGCTCCAGCTGGTGCGGTGCGGACAGCGCCCCAAGTCGACGGGATGCGTGTGTGCCGTGCTCATCCGGCGGGGGTCCTCGCGCAAATCCCCCCCGGGACTCGACATGCACCTGCCGACTCGCGTTTCCCCCGCATCCGCGTTCGTCCGTCCGGAGTCCACCACGCTCGTGGAGGTGTGCCGCTACCGCGCGGTGACTCAACCCACGGACGACATCTACACCTTCGTGGATGAGACGGGGGAGCACACCGTCACCTATGCCCAGCTGGACACCGAGGTGCGCGCGGTGGCGGCGCGCCTTCAACGCGAGCTGGCCCCGGGAGACCGCGCGCTGCTCATGTACCCGCCGGGTCGCGAGTACGTCGTGGGCTTCCTCGCGTGCCTCTACGCGGGCGTGGTGGCGGTGCCCGCGTATCCCCCGGACGTGACGCGCCTGGGGCGTACGCTGCCCAGGCTCCTGGCGCTGGTGGCGGACTGTGGCGCGCGAGTGGCGCTCACCACGGAAGGCATCGCCTCGCTGGTGGGGCCACTCACGGAGGGGCGCGAGGACCTGCGCGCGCTGCGCTGGCTCGCGACGGACGGCGTGCCCGTGGAGGAGGCCGCGTCGTGGCGCGAGCTCGACCTGCGCCCCGACACGGTGGCGTTCCTCCAGTACACCTCCGGCTCCACGGGGACGCCTCGCGGCGTGGTGCTGGGGCACCGGCAGCTGCTGCACAACTCGGAGCTCATCTCCCGGGGCTTCAACGCGAAGCCGGATCCGCGGTTCGTCTCCTGGCTGCCGCCGTACCACGACATGGGGTTGATCGCCGGCATCATCCACCCGCTGTTCCGCGACATGCCGTCGTCGCTGATGCCGCCCCTGTACTTCCTCCAGCGTCCCATGCGCTGGCTGGAGGTCATCTCCCGCCATGGCGGCACGGTGAGTGGCGGACCCAACTTCGCGTTCGACCTCTGCGTGCGCAAGAGCACGCCGGAGGAGCGCGCCGCGTTGGACCTGAGCCGGTGGGAGGTCGCGTACTGCGGCGCGGAGCCGGTGCGCGCGGAGACGATGGAGCGCTTCGCCCAGGCCTTCGCGCCCGGGGGGTTCCGGCGTCAGGCGCTCTATCCCTGCTACGGGCTCGCGGAGGGGACGCTCATCGTCACGGGCCGCCAGCGCGCGGAGGACCGCGAGGACGTGCTCGTGGTGCGCGACTACTCGCGCGAGGGGCTGGAGCGAGGCGAGGCGCGACCGCCGTCTCCCGGTGAAGAAGGCGCCGCGCTGGTGAGCTGTGGCGAGGTGCTGGGCGTGCAGGAGGTCCGCGTGGTGGACCCGGGCACGCGCGAGGTGGTGCCCGCGGGGCGCGTGGGCGAGCTGTGGGTGCGTGGCCCCAGCGTCGCGGAGGGGTACTGGCAGCGGCCCGAGGAGACCGAGCGCGACTTCAACGGCCGACTCGCGGGCTCGGCCGAGGGCCCCTTCCTGCGCACGGGCGACCTGGCCATCGTCGAGGACGGCGAGGTCTTCATCACCGGCCGACTGAAGGACGTGCTCATCCTTCGCGGGCGCAACCTCTACCCGCAGGACCTGGAGCTGACGGTGGAGCGGAGCCACCCGGCCTTGCGGCCCGGCTGTGGCGTCGCGTTCCCGGTGCAGGTGCATGGCGAGGAGCGGCTCGTCGTGGTCCAGGAGGTGGCCGCGAAGGCGGTGGAGGGGGGCGCCGTCGATGACGCGCTCGCGCGCATCCAGGCCGCGCTGACGGAGGAGCACGGCGTCGCCGCGCATGCGGTGGTGCTCATCACCGCGGGGAGCTTGCCGAAGACCTCGAGCGGAAAGGTCCAGCGGCGGGTGACGCGGCGGACCTATCTCGACGGCGCGCTGGAGGTGGTGAAGGCGTGGCGCGAGTCCGACGTGGACTCACGCGACGCCGAGTCCGTGTCACCGGAGTCCGACGAGGTGCTCGGGTGGCTCGCGGGGGATGTCGCGTGGCGGTTGGGGAGCTCCGCGGAGGCGCTCGACGCGGATGCGCCGCTCACCCGGTACGGGTTGGACTCGCTGCGGGGGCTGGACGTGATGCACGCCATCCAGCGGCGGTGGGGTGTGTCACTGCCGCCCACGTTCCTCCTCCAAGGCCCGAGCCTGCGCGAGGTGGCGGCGAAGGTGGAGCAGGAGCGAGGCGCGGCGGTGCAGCCCGTGTCGTCTTCGACTCCTGCGCTCGGAGATGTTTCACCCCACGTCTCGGATGGACAGCGGGCGCTGTGGTTCCTCCAACGGCTGGCGCCGGGCGGCACCGCGTACCACATCGCGCGGGCGATGCGGCTGGCGCCTGACGTGGACCTGGAGGTCCTCGCGCGGGTGTTCGCCGAACTCGCCGCGCGCCATCCGGCCCTGGCCTGTGCGTTTCCCGAGGAGCGAGGCGAGCCCGTGTGGCGGTCCGCCGCCGCGCCGGTGATGGAGCGGGAGTCCGCGAGCGGCTGGAGCGACGCGGCCTTGCGGGAGCGGCTGGATGCGGAGTCCCAGCGCCCCTTCGACCTGGAGCATGGCCCCTTGATGCGGGTGCGTGTCTTCACGGGCGTCGAGACCGGGCCGGTGTTGTTGCTCGTGTTCCACCACCTCATCACCGACTTCTGGTCGCTGGAGGTGTTGGCCGAGGAGCTGGGCGTCCTCTACACGGCGGGCGTTCGGGGTGTCCCCGCGGAGCTGCCCCCGCCGCCGCCGATGGCGGGCCCCATCCTCCGAGAGCGGGAGGCGCGGCTCACTGGGGCGAGAGGCGAGGCGCTCCAGTCCTGGTGGCGTGAGCGCTTGGGCGGTGAGCTGCCGGTGCTGGAGCTGCCGACGTCGAAGCCGAGACCCCGGCTCCAGTCCTTCCGAGGCGCGGCGGTGTCCTTCCAGGTGGAGGCGGATACGGCCTCCCGGCTGTTGTCGCTGGCGGGCACGCACGGCGCGACTCCGTTCATGGTGTTGCTGGCGGGCTACGTGGCCTTCTTGCGGCGCTACACCGGACAGGAAGACCTGGTGGTGGGGACGCCGACAACGGGCCGAGCGCATGCGGACCTGTCGAGACAACTGAGTTACTTCGTCAATCCCGTGGCGCTTCGTGCGCGGGTGCCGAGAGGGCAGTCCTTCACCTCGCTGTTGAAGGAGGTGCGCGGCCTCGTCTTGGAGGCGCTGGAGCACCAGGAGTTGCCCTTCGCCCGGATGGTCGAGCGGCTCCAGCCCCGACGGGATGCGGCCCGTGCTCCTGTCTTCCAGACGATGTTCGTGCTGCATGCCGGGCGCCCGGGACGCGAGGCGCTCGCGCCCTTCGCCCTGGGCGGCGCGGGGACTCGAGTCCGGCTGGGCGCGCTGGAGCTGGAGTCCGTGCCGCTGCGCAATCAGGCCTCCGCCTTCGACCTGACGTTGACGATGGCCGAGTCGGAGGGAGGCTTCGCCGCGAGCCTGGAGTACTGCACGGACCTGTTCGACGCGGCGCTCGCCGAGCGCATGGTGCGCCACTTCCGAACGCTGCTGGACGCCGCGGCGCGCGAGCCCGAGGTGCCCGTGTTGGACCTGCCCCTGCTCGAGGGTGAGGAGCAGCGCGTGCTGCTCGCAGCGGGCCGGCGCGCGACGGCCTCCGAGGAGCCCTCCGCCCGAAGTCTGCACGGTGCCTTCGAGGCCGCCGTGGCGAGGTCACCGGACGCGGTGGCGTTGGTCTCCGGGACGTCCCGCTGGACGTACGGCGAGGTCGATGCCTGGGCGGAGAGACTGGGCGCGAGGTTGCGGCAGCGAGGCGTGGGCCCCGAGGTCCGCGTCGGAGTCCTGCTGGAGCGAGGACACCCTGGGACGGTCATCGCGTTCCTCGCCGTGCTGAAGGCGGGCGGGACGGTGGTGCCTTGTGAGCCCTCGCATCCTCCCGAGCGGATCGCATGGATGCTGCGGGACGCGGGGGCGCGTGGCCTGCTCGTGCAGGAGCGCCTCTCGAGGCGCCTGGACCTCTCGTCGGATGTGTTGCGCCTCCTCTGGGAGGAGCTGGGCGGGCACGAGCCGCGAGCGGAGGACGTCCGCACCGACGCGCCCTCGTTCCCGTCTCCGGAGTGCTCCGCGTATGTCATCTACACCTCGGGAAGCACGGGGCGCCCGAAGGGCGTCGTGGTGACCCATCGCGGAGCCCTGCACCTGGCGGAGTCGATGGGGCGGGGCTTCGGGTTGGGGGCGGGAGACCGGGTGCTCCAGTTCGCATCCCCGGCCTTCGATGCCTCGATCGCGGAGTACCTACAAGCGCTCCTGACGGGCGCGGCGCTGCACCTGCCTCCCTCGGGCGAGTTGCTGGCGGGAGAGGCGCTGCACCGCGTGCTGAAGGAGGAGCGCATCACGCTGGTGACGCTGCCTCCGTCCGCGTGCGCGCTGTTGCCGGAGGCTCCGCTCCCGGACCTGCGGAGGCTGGTCTCCGCGGGAGAGTCCTGCCCGGAGGACCTGGTGTCGCGCTTCGCGCCCGGGCGGACCTTCGTGAACGCCTATGGCCCCACGGAGGCGACCGTGTGCTCGACGTGGGCCATCTGCCAGCCGGGAGAGGGCACTCCGGACATCGGCCGACCGTTGCCCGCGGTGGATGCCTACGTGCTCGACGAGGCGCTGAACCCCGTCCCTCGGGGCGTGGCGGGAGAGCTGTGCGTCGGCGGTCCGATGGTGGCGCGAGGCTACCTGGGCCGTCCGGACCTCACGGCCGAGCGCTTCGTTCCGGACCCTCATGGAGGAGCGCCGGGTGGGCGCCTGTACCGCACGGGAGACGTGGCCCGGTGGCGTCCCGATGGCCGGTTGGAGCTGCTGGGGCGCGTGGATGCGCAGGTGAAGCTGCGCGGCTTCCGCATCGAGCCGGGGGAGGTGGAAGCGGTGCTGCGCGAGCTCGCGCGGATGCGGCAGGCGCACGTGCGTGTGTGGCGTCCTCCCTCTGGAGGGGAGGCCCGGCTCGTGGCCTACGTGGTGCCGCCGGAAGAGGGGCTGCCTCCTCCCGGAGAGCTGAAGGCGAGCCTGCGAGCCCGCCTGCCCGAGTACCTGGTGCCCGCGGACTTCGTCGCGCTGGAAGCCCTGCCGTTGCTGTCCAGCGGCAAGGTGGACGTGCGCGCGCTGCCGCCGCCGATGCGCATGGCACCCGCGGAAGGGGCACCCCGAACGCCCTTGGAAGAGGCGTTGTCGCGAGCCTGGGCGGAGACGCTCGGCTTCCCGGCGGTGGGCGTCCACTCGCACTTCTTCGATGACCTGGGCGGCAGCTCGCTGGCGGCGGTGCGGGCGTGCGCGCGAATCCGCGAGTCGCTCGGGCGGGACGTCCCCATCACCCACTTCTTCGAGCATCCCACGGTCCATGCGCTGGCGCGGAGGCTGTCCTCCGATTCGGAGCCGGGCACGCAGGCCGTGAAGCACCAGGAGCGAGCGGAGGCCCGTCGTCAGGTCCTCCAGCGTCGCGGCGGAAGGAACACCTGAGACCATGGCTGACCAGGAACAGACGGGCAGTGGGAACGACATCGCGATCATCGGCATGGCGGGTCGCTTCCCGGGTGCCGCGAACGTGCGTGAGCTCTGGCGCAACCTGCTCGACGGCGTGGAGTCCATCTCCCGCCTGTCGCCTCGGGAACTGGAGCCTTCTCCGCTGGTGCCGGAGACGCTGTGGCGCCATCCGGACTTCGTGCCCGTGGCGGGCGTGCTCGAGGAAGGCGATGCCTTCGATGCGGGCTTCTTCGACGTGTCTCCGCGCGAGGCGCTGTGGATGGACCCGCAGCAGCGCGTGTTCCTGGAGTGCGCCTGGGCCGCGCTGGAGGACGCGGCCTATGAGCCGACGCGCTACTCCGGGAAGATCTCCCTGTACGCGGGCGCGGGCCCCTCGCTGCACACGCAGAGCATGTTGGGGCAGGGGCAGCTGGACCCGGCTTCGCTGTACGAGGTGATGGGGACGTCGGGCGAGAACCTGGCGACGAAGGCGTCCTTCAAGCTGCGGCTGCGGGGCGAGAGCCTCGCTGTCTACACGGCGTGCTCGACCGGCCTGGTGGCCGTGCACATGGCGTGTCAGAGCCTGCTGCTGCGCCAGTCCGACATCGCGCTCGCGGGGGCGGTGCGGGTCTCTCTTCCGCAGCGCTCGGGCTACCTGTTCCAGGAGGGGATGATTCTCTCTCCGGATGGCCACTGCCGGGCCTTCGACGCGAAGGCGGCGGGCACGGTGCCGGGCAACGGCGTCGCGGCGGTGGTGCTCAAGCCGCTGGAGGACGCGCTTCGCGATGGGGACCACGTCTACGCCGTCATTCGTGGCTCCGCGCTGAACAACGATGGTGGCGCGAAGGTGGGCTACACCGCGCCGAGCGTGGAGGGCCAGGCGGATGTCATCGGCGAGGCGCTCGCGTACGCGGGGCTGACGGCGGACGACATCGGCTATGTCGAGGCACACGGCACGGGCACCGCGCTGGGAGACCCCATCGAGGTCGCGGCGCTGTCGCGTGCCTTTCGCCGGGACACGGAGCGCAAGGGCTTCTGTGGACTGGGGTCGGTGAAGACGAACCTGGGCCACCTCGACACGGCCGCGGGAATGGTGGGACTCATCAAGGCGGCGCTGGTGCTCGCCGAGGAAGAGGTGCCGCCCACGCTTCACTTCACGGCGCCGAACCCGTCCATCGACTTCGCGAACAGTCCCTTCACGGTCATCGCCGAGCGCAGGGCCTGGCCTCGGGGAGAGGTGCCTCGGCGCGCGGGCGTCAGCTCCTTCGGGATTGGTGGCACCAACGCGCACGCGGTGCTGGAGGAGGCGCCGCGCGCGGCGGCGTCGGTGGAGAGTGCTCGGCCTTCGCAGCTCATCACCCTGTCGGCGCGCACGGCCCCGGCGCTGGCCAAGGCGGCGAGTGAGCTGGCGGACTGGTGGGAGTCCGCGCGCGGGAAGGTGCCGCTGGCGGACGTGGCCTTCACCCGCAACGTGGGACGAGGCGCCTTCGAGCATCGGCTGTCGGTGGTGGTGAAGGACTCGGCGGAGCTGGCGGCGAAGCTGCGCGCGCCGGGCACGGTGCGGGTCCTGGAGGACGTGGCCGTGGCGCGAGAGCGTCGCGTGGCCTTCCTGCTGCCGGGGCAGGGCGCGCAGTCGCTGGGGATGGGCCGGGAGCTGTATCGGGCGGAGCCCTTGTTCCGGGAGACGGTGGAGGCGTGCCTCCGCGAGCTGGGGCCGTCCCTCGAGAAGTCGCTGCGCGACGTGCTGCTTTCCACGCCCGAGGCCGAGACGTCGGCCCACGAGGCGCTGGGCGATCCGCGCATCGCGCTGCCCGCGTTGTTCTGCGTGGAGTACGCGCTCGCGCGGCTCTGGGAGTCGTGGGGGCTCCGGCCGCACGCGTTGTTGGGCCACAGCTTCGGTGAGTACACGGCGGCGTGCCTCGCGGGGGTGCTGCCGTGGGAGGACGCACTGACGTTGGTGGTGGCGCGTGGCCGGTTGATGGCGACGCTGCCCCCGGGCCGGATGACGGCCGTGGGCTGCGCCGAGGAGGTCGTGCGTCCGCTGCTCACGGGGGGCCTGACGCTCGCGGCGGTGAACGGGCCGGAGCGGTGCGTGGCGTCGGGGCCCGAGGACGAGGTCGAGGCCCTGGAGCGGGAGCTGATGGCGCGAGGTGTCGGCGTGCTGAGGTTGCCCGCGGGCCATGCCTTCCACTCGGCGGCGGTGGAGCCGTTGATGGAGGAGCTGTCGCGAGTCGTGTCGGGGCTGCGGCTCTCGGCGCCTCGTGTGCCGTATGTCTCCAGCGTCACGGGCACGTGGATTCGTCCCGAGGAGGCGATGGACCCGGCGTACTGGGCGCGGCAGATGCGGGCCCCGGTGCGCTTCGGAGACGGCCTGGAGACGCTGAAGGCCGCGGGTATCTCCGTGTTCCTCGAGGTGGGACCGGACCAGGCGCTCACGGCATTGGCTCGGCTGGGGCTGCGCGGCCAGGCGGGACGCGCGGTGGCTTCGCTGCCACGAGCGGGCTCGAAGGCGAGTGAGCACGCGGCGCTGATGGAGGCGCTGGGCGCGGTATGGGAAGCCGGACTGGAGCCGGACTGGAAGCAGTTCTACGCACACGAGCGCCGTCGCCGGGTGCCGTTGCCCACGTATCCCTTCCAGCGCCAGCGCTTCGCGGTCGATGCGCCGCGAGTCCTCGCCGCGCCCCCGCCGGTGGTCGCTCCGAGCCTCGAGGAGGTGCGGACCCCAGCGAGCACGGAGGGGGTGGTCCCCGAGAACAAGGTGGGCCCTCGGACGGATGTGGAGCGCGGGGTGCTTGCCATCTGGCGCGAGAGACTGGGGCGCTCGGACTTCGGCATCCACGACAACTTCCTGGAGCTGGGGGGCAACTCGCTGATGGCGGCGCAGATGCTCACGCGTCTGCGGGAAGCCTTCCCCGTGCAGCTTCCGCTGAGCGACTTGTTCGAGGCCCCCACTGTCGCGGGAGTGTCCGCGCGCATCACCGCGCGGATGGGGACGGAGGGCGCGGAGGGGAAGGGGGCCGTGATGCGCCCCCTGGCGCGACGGGAGCATCACGGCGCACCTCCGCTGTCCGTGGTGCAGGAGCGTGTCTGCGCGCTGGAGGAGGCGCTGCCCGGCAATCCCGCGCTCAACATGTCCGCGACGCTTCGTCTCACGGGCACGCTCGACGTGGATGCGCTGCGGAGGAGTCTGGAGGCGGTGGCCCGCAGGCATGAGGCCCTGCGGACGACGTATCCGCGAGTGGATGGGAAGACGGTGGCGCGAGTCTCGGCCGAGGCCCGCGTGCCGTGGGTGGTGGACGTGCTGGAGCACCTCGCGCCTCCGGTGCGCGAGGCGGAGTGGCGCAAGCGTGTCTACGAGGAGATGGCGCGACCCTTCGACCTCGCCGAAGGCCCGGTGGTCCGAGCTCGGCTGCTCCGCCTGGATGCGCAAGAGCACCTCCTGGTCATCGCGGTCCACCACGTGGTGTGTGACACATGGTCCCTGGTGGTCCTGAGTGGAGAGCTGGGCACCTTCTACGGCGCGTTCGTGAAGAACGAGGCGGCGGCGCTCCCCGAGCTGCGAGTCCAGTACAGCGACTTCGCCGCCTGGCAGCGCGAGGCCCTGGAGTCAGGCGCCTTCTCCGCGCAGCTGGATGCGTGGCGGGAGCGACTGGTGGGCCTGCCCGGCCCCTTGGACCTGCCCGTGGACCTGCCTCTCGGGAAGGGGCCCGCGCTGGGTGGGGTGCGCAGGAACGTGGGCTTCTCCGAGTCCCTCACCGGTGCGGTCCATGCGCTGGCGCGCCGCGAGGGTGTGACGGCCTTCATGGTGTTGCTCGCGTCGTGGAAGGCCCTGCTGGCGCGCTGGGCCGGACGCGATGACATCGTGGTGGGGACACCCATCGGCAACCGGACGCGGCCGGAGCTCGAGCCGCTGATTGGCTACGTGGCGCACGCGGTGCCGCTGCGCACGGACCTGTCGGGAGACCCGACGTTCCGCGAGCTGATCTCCCGGGTGCGAGACGTGACGTTGGAGGCGTACTCGCATCCCGATGTGCCGTACGAGCACCTCATCCGGGAGGTGGAGCCCTCCAGGAACCCGGGGCGAGAGCGCGTGTTCGACACGCTCTTTGTCCTGCACCCGCGCTTCGACGCGAACCTGGAGCTGCCCGGTCTGCGGCTGGGGCTGGTCGAAGTCGAGGACGGACCCGTGCAGTTCGGCTCGGTGCTGTCGCCGATGTCCGTGTCGATGGGAGAGGACGCTGGAGGCTTCTCGGGCACGCTCGACTACGCGGTGGAGCGCTTCGCCCCGGAGACCATCGAGCGCCTGGTGCGCCACTGGACGACGCTGCTCGCGTCCGCCGTGGAGAACCCCGAGCAGCTGCTCTCCGCTCTTCCCGTGGAGCCTGGGGCGCCAGGTCGATCCGCCCTCCGACTCGTCTCGCCGACACCGAGCCCGGTGCCCGTGCTGCTGGAGGCTCGGGCCGCGCTCTCACCGGACGCGGTGGCCTTGTCGCTGGAGGGCCAGGGGGACGTGACGTGGCGCGAGCTGCGCGTTGAAGTGAGGCAGCTGGCGTCCGAGCTGCGCGCGAAGGGCGTGGGCCCGGATGTGTTGGTGGCCCTCTGTCTGGAGCCGTCGGTGGAGCGGGTGGTGGCGCTCTGGGCGGTGCTGGAGGTGGGGGGGGCCTATGTGTTGCTGTCGCCGCCCCAGCTTCGAGAGCTGGCCACGCTCGCGCCCGAGGGCGGAGCGCCGCCGCTGTTGCTGACGCACGAGCGGCTGCGGACCGGCGTGACGTTGGACCCCGCGCGCGTCGTTCGCGTCCCGGTGCCGGTGAAGCGCGACAGCTCGCGAGGTGTGGACCTGGACCCGAGCCCTCACGTGGCCGTGTCCGCGGAGACGATGGTCTGCCTGGAGACGCTCGTGGGCCCCAGGGGCGAACGGCTGCGCGTGGTGCAGACCGTGGCGACGGTGGATGCGCTGTTCCGGCGGCTGGACGCGGACAGCGGGCCGGTGGAGGGCACCTGGCTCTCGGCGGAGGAGGCGGGCGCGCCGGGGACGGGGCTGGAGCTGTTGTGGGCGTTGTCGCGTGGGCTGCGAGTGGCTTTGCCCTCGGAGCGGGCGCGGCTGACGCTGCCGTCGTCGGGCCCGGGCGGCGCGCGAAAGGGGCCCGACTTCAGCCTGTCCTTCTTCGCCAACGACGAGGACTCGCTGGGGGGGCGCAAGTACCGGCTGCTGCTGGAGGCGGCGAAGTATGCCGACGCGCAGGGCTTCTCCGCGATGTGGACGCCCGAGCGGCACTTCCACTCCTTCGGAGGTCTGTACCCCAGGCCGGCGGTGGTGGGCGCGGGGGTGGCCACGGTGACGGAGCGCCTGGGGATTCGCGCGGGCAGCGTGGTGTTGCCGCTGCATGACCCCGTCCTGGTCGCCGAGGAGTGGTCGGTGTTGGACAACCTGTCCAACGGCCGCGTCGGGGTGTCGTTCGCATCGGGCTGGCACGCGAATGACTTCGTCTTCGCACCGGACCGCTACGCGCGGCGCAAGGAGATCATGTTCCGAGGCATCGAGGAGGTGCGCACGCTCTGGCGTGGTGGCTCGGTGCTCCGGCGCAACGGGACGGGTGACGAGGTGGAGGTGTTCCTGCGTCCTCGCCCGGTGCAGAAGGAGCTGCCCTTCTGGCTCACGGCGGCGGGGAGCCCGGACACCTTCCGCATGGCGGGCGAACTGGGAGCGTATGTCCTCACCAACCTGATGGGGCAGAACCTGGAGGACCTCGCCTCGAAGGTGGCCCTCTATCGCGAGGCCTGGAGGCAGCATGGCCACGCCGGGCGTGGACACGTGAGCCTCATGCTCCACGCGTACCTGGGCGAGGATATCGCCGAGGTCCGTCGCCGCGTGCGCAAGCCGCTGCTCGATTACTTCCGCAGCTCGGTGGATATCTTCCAGGCGTTCGTGTCGAGCCTGGGGTTGAAGGGCGACCTGCGCACGCTGACCCCCGCGGACGTCGAGGCCCTGTTGGAGCACGGGCTGACTCGCTACGTGGAGGACGGTGGGCTCTTCGGAACGCCCGACACGTGCGCGCCCGTGGTGGAGCGGGTGCGGGGCCTCGATGTCGATGAGGTCGCCTGCCTCGTGGACTTCGGCGTGGAGGTGGAGGCGACGCTGGAAGGACTCCAGCACCTGGACGTGCTGCGGCGTCGCTACGCGCCGGCGGTGTCCTCACCGGTGCCGACGCTCGTGGAAGGGCCTGGTCCGGAGGTCTCGTTGCTGGCCTGGGTCCGGGAATCGGGTGCGACGCAGTTGCACCTCACGGGTGCGCTGGCGCGAGCCCTGTCCGAGCTGCCGGGGGCACCGGAGGGACTGCGCTCGGTTCGTCACGTCTGGCTGGAGGATGTGAAGGAGGACCTCGCGGACGCGCTGTCGCGGACGCTCCCCGGGGAGGTATCCCGCCGGGAGCCGAGGTTCGGACCGGGCGCGTGGGCGCGGGCAGGGGAGGCTCCTCGCGATTCTGGAGACACCTCGACCTGGGCCGTGGTGGATGCTCGGGGCCAGGTCCTTCCTCCAGGAATGGTGGGGACGCTGGCGATGATGGGTGACCTCGCGCCGAAGCGATCATGGAAGGCGCCCGAGGCCACTTCACTCCGGCCGCTCTCCGTCAGCGGGGGCGGCTTCGCCTTGGGGCACAGGGCTCGGCGGCGCTTGGATGGAACCCTGGAGCTGCTGGCTCCGCTCCCGGTTCCGTCGCGTCGTCCCGCGCCGCCTCGTGTCGCCACACAGGCCAGCGCGCAGCCTCGGCGCGAAGGCCCTCCGCCCATTCCGCGTGTCTCCCGCGAGCGGCCCTTGCCGCTCTCCTTCGCGCAACAGCGGCTCTGGTACCTGGACCGGCTGGAGCCGGGCAATGTCGCGTACAACAACTCGGTGATGCTCGTGCTGTCGGGTGTCCTCGACGCCGGCGCGCTCGAGCGGGCGCTCGACGAGGTGGTGCGGCGACACGAGTCCTTCCGGACGACGTTCTCGATGACGGACGCGGGGGCGGTGCAGCACATCTCCGAGCCCAGGGCGCATGCGCTCCAGGTCTCGGCGCTGGAAGACCGCGGCGCAATGACGGTGGAGGCGTGGGCGCGAGAGGAGGCGCGCAAGCCGTTCGACCTCGAGGCGGGCCCGCTTTTGCGCACGCCGCTCCTGCGCCTCCGGGAGGACGAGCACGTCCTGCTCATCGTGATGCACCACATCGTCTCGGACGGGTGGTCCTCGGGAGTGCTGTTCCACGAGCTGGCGACCCTCTACGCGGCCTTCCGTCAAGGCCAGCCATCGCCGCTGCCTCCGCTCCAGGTGCAGTACGCGGACTACGCGGCCTGGCAGCTCGAGTGGATGCGAGGCCCGGAGCTGGCGGCGGAGCAGGCGTGGTGGAGCGACGTGCTGGCGGAGGTCCCGGTGCTGCGTCTGCCCACGGACCGGCCTCGGCCCGCGGTGCAGACCTATCCCGGTGCGCGCAGCGACGTCATGGTGTCGCGTCCGCTCGCGGATGCGCTGGTGTCGCTGGGCCGCACGGTGGGCGCCACGCCTTTCATGGTGATGATGGCGGCATGGCAGGTGCTGCTCCAGGCGTACTCGGGGCAGGACGACTTCGCGGTGGGGACTCCCGTCGCGGGCCGCAACCGCCCGGAGACCGAGCCGCTCATCGGCTGCTTCATCAACTCCATCGCGCTGCGCGCGGACCTGTCGGGTGACCCCACCGTCATGGAGCTCATCGCCCGGGTGAAGCAGGCGGCGCTGGGAGGCTTTGCGCACCAGGAGGTTCCGTTCGAGAAGCTGGTGGATGCGCTGCACGTGGCGCGTGACTTGAGCCACACGCCGCTGTTCCAGACGATGCTGGTGTTCCACAACACGCCGCCCATCGAGCTGTCCATGGCGGGCCTGCGACTGAGCAGCCGCGTGGTCCACACCGGCGCGACGAAGCTGGACCTGACGCTGGAGCTGGTGGAGTCGAAGGACGGACTGACGGGAGGCATCGATTACAACACCGACCTCTTCGACGCGAGCACCATCACCCGGCTCACGGGGCTCCTGGTGCGGCTGTTGGAGTGGGTGGTCGCGCATCCGGAGCAGCGTCTCTCCCAGCTCTCCCTGTTGTCCCAAGGCGAGCGCCAGCGACTCCTGACGGAGTGGGCGGCGTCTGCCGAGCGCGCGGTCGATGCGGACGAGACCGTGACGTCGTGCTTCGCGACGCGCGCGGCGGCGATGCCGGACGCGGTGGCGGTGGAGGACGGCACGCTCCGGCGGACGTATCGCGAGGTGGAGGGGCTGGCCGCGCGTCTGGCCGGGGCGTTGGGCGGTCTGGGCGTGCGGACGGATGCGGTGGTCGCGCTGGCGCTCGCGAAACCCGCGGACCTGGTCGCGGGGCTCCTGGGCGTGATGCGCGCGGGGGCGGCGGCGGTGGTGCTCGACCTGGAGCATCCGTCGGAGCGGCTCGCGGGAATCCTGGAGGACACGAAGGCGGTCGCGGTGGTGACCACGGAGGCCTGGGGCGCACGCGTGCCCGTGCGAGCCGGGTTGTCCGTGGTGACGTTGGAGTCGCTGCCCGCGAACGACGGTGTGCTGCCGCCCGTGCCCGCGCCGCATCATGCCGCGTGCATCGTCTACACCTCGGGCTCCACGGGGAAGCCGCGAGGCGTGGTGCTGGAGCATCGCCAGCTGGTCTCCGCGACGAGGGCGCGGCGTGCGGTCTATGGCTCGCCCGGGGTGGTGCTGTCGCTGGCGCCGTTCACCTTCGATGCGTCGTTGGCGGGGATGCTCTGGTCGCTGTTCGACGGGGGCCGGCTGCGCTACCCCGACGTGGAGGAGCGCGAGGACCCGAGGAAGCTCGCCGAGTTGGTGGCGAAGGAAGGCGTCACGCACCTCATCTCCGTGCCCGCGCTCTATGCCCAGGTGCTGGCCGCCGCATCCTCGGGCGGGTTGACGGGGCTGCGCGCGGTGTCGGTGGGGGGCGAGGCCTGCTCGTTGGAGCTGGCGCGTGCGCACCATGACGCCCTGCCGGGTGTCGCGCTGTTCAACGAGTACGGTCCGACGGAGGCCACCATCTGGAGCACGGTGCACGCGGTCCAGAGGGACGAGCAGGGCACTGTGCCCATCGGCCGCGCGGTGTCGGGGGCCCGGGTGTACGTGCTGGATGGTCGGCGGGCGCTCGCGCTGCCGGGGGCACCCGGAGAGCTGTACGTCGGCGGCCGAGGCGTCGCGCGGGGCTACCTGGGCCAGCCGAAGCTCACGGCGGAGCGCTTCCTGGCGGACCCCTTCGACACGCGGCCTGGGGCGAGGATGTACCGCACGGGAGACCTGGTGCGCTGGCGCGGCGACGGGACGCTCGAGTTCCTGGGGCGCGCGGACACGCAGGTGAAGGTGCGCGGCTTCCGCATCGAGCCCGGCGAAGTCGAGGCGGCGCTGCTGGCGAATCCGGACGTACGCGAGGCCGCGGTCGTCGCGCGCGAGGACGGCGCGGGGCCCAAGCGACTGGTGGCGTACGTGGTGGCCGCGAAGCCAGGGGATGGCGAGGTGTTGCCCTCCGGCGTGTTGAAGGCCTGGCTGCAGTCGAGGCTCGCGCCGTACATGGTCCCCTCGGCCTACGTGGTGCTGCCGGCCCTGCCGCGAACGCGCCATGGGAAGGTGGACACGCGCCTGTTGCCGGCGCCGGAGTCGCAGGCGGGGAAGACCTCGGAAGCGGCGGTGGCGCCGCGAACGGAGGTGGAGGAGCAGCTCGCCGCGCTGTGGAAGGAGGTCCTCCACGTGGAGCGCGTGGGCATCCACGACGACTTCTTCGAGCTGGGAGGCGACTCCATCCTCGGCCTCCAGATTGTCACGCGCGCGCGTGCCGTGGGCATCGAGCTGTCCCCGAAGCAGCTCTTCCAGAACCCCACCGTGGCGCGACTGGCCGCGGTGGCGGGTACGCGCCTCGCGGTGCAGGCGGAGCAGGGGCCGGTGGTGGGCCCGGTGGTGCTCACGCCCATCCAGCGCTGGTTCTTCGACCTGGGGCTGGAGGCGCCGGACCACTGGAACATGTCGCTGATGTTCGAGGTGCGTGCGCCGCTGGACACGGCCCTGTTGGAGCGCGCACTGGCTCACGTGATGGAGCACCACGACGCGCTCCGGCTGCGCTTCGCACGTGTCGGTGACACCTGGCACCAGACCTCCGAGGCCCCCGGTGCACACGTCGCGCTGGAGCACGTGGACCTGTCAGCGCTGTTGTCCCTCGAGGCGAAGCGGAGCGCGCTCTCTGCGCGCGTCCAAGCGCATCAGGAGTCCTTGAGCCTGGGCGGACCGCTGATCCGGGGCCTGTTGCTGGAGCTGGGAGAGGGACAGTGGCCCCGGCTGTTGCTGTCGGTCCACCACCTCGCGGTGGATGCGGTGTCGTGGCGCATCCTGCTGGAGGATCTGGCGACGGCGTACGCGCGGCTCTCGGAAGGGGCGCCGGTGTCGCTGCCTCCGAAGACGACCTCGTTCCAGGCTTGGGCGCGAGGCCTGGAGTCACTGGCCCGAACCGAGAAGCTCCTCGCGGAGCAGGCGTGGTGGTTGGAGCGTCCGTGGCAGGACGCCGCGCGACTGCCTCGAGACTTCCCGGACGGCATCAACACCGAGGCCACGGCGCGCGTCTTCACGGTGACGCTGGATGCGGAGCACACGAAGTCCCTGCTCCAGGACGTGCCGAAGGCGTGGCACACCCAGGCGCAGGACCCGTTGCTCACGGCCCTGGCGCAAGCGCTGGCGACCTGGACGGGGCGGACCGCCGCCCTGGTCGATGTAGAGGGACATGGCCGAGAGGAAGTGCTCGCGGGCGTGGATGTGTCCCGCACGGTGGGCTGGTTCACGCGCTTCTTCCCCGCGCTGCTCGACCTCCGTGGCGCGAGCTCACCCGGTGAGGCGCTGCGGGGCGTGAAGGAGCTGCTGCGCGCGGTGCCTTCGCGAGGCATGGGCTGGGGCCTGCTGCGCCACGGGAACGCGGACACCCCCTTGGCGACACTTCCCTCCGCGGAGGTGGGCTTCAACCACCTGGGGCAGCTGGAGGGGTTCGTCGGCTCGGGCGGGCCCTTCGTGCTCGCGCCGGAGAGTGAAGGGGTGCGGCAGCGCGCGATGAGCGCTCGTCGTCCCTACCTGTTGGACGTGACGAGCGTGGTGCGCGACGGCCGGCTGGAGGTGGTGTGGACCTTCAGCGAGGCGGTGCATCGCCGCGAGACGGTGGCGCGGCTGGCGGAGGACTTCCTGGCTCGGCTGGTGGTGTTGGTGGAGGCCTCGCGGGCACCGGATGCGGGAGGGCATTCCCCGTCCGACTTCCCGCTCGCGAAGGTGAAGCAGTCTCAGCTCGACAAGCTGGCGGCGCGATTCGGAAAGAAGACGCGATGAGCGACAACCTCGAGGACCTGTACCCGCTGTCGCCACTCCAGGGCGGCATGCTCTTCCATGCCATCGCGGAGCCCGGACAGGGGCTCTACTTCAACCAGCTCGTCTGCGAGCTGCGGGGCCGGTTGGATGTGGGGGCCTTCGAGCAGGCGTGGCGTGGCGTGCTGGCGGCGCACCCCGTGTTGCGCACGGCGCTCGTCTGGGACGACGTGGACGAGCCCGTGCAAGTCGTGCTGCGCGACGTGGACCTGCCGCTGCGCCTCGAGGACTGGCGCGACCTCTCCCCGGAGGCCTTCGAGGCACGCCTGACGGCCTTCCTGGAGCAGGAGCGTCGAGAGGGCTTCGACCTGTCCCAGGCGCCGCTGATTCGCCTCACGCTGTTGCGGAGCTCGGGGGAGGTGCACCGCTTCGTCTTCAGTCACTCGCACCTGGTGCTGGATGGCTGGTCCGTCCCGCTGGTGGTTCGCGACTTCTTCACGCTGTACGAGGGCAGGGTCGACGGCCGTCCCGCGCGGCTCCGGCCGCCGCGTCCCTTCCGCGACTATCTCGGCTGGTTGGCCGAGCACGACCTGGAGGACTCGGAGGTGTTCTGGCGCCGGGAGCTTGCGGGTGTCCAGGAGCCCACGCCGACGGGAGCGGGCGCCGGAGAAGGTGAGGGGCGCGCCACGCGGGTGAAGCACCTGTCGGCGCAGACCACCTCGGCGCTCAATGCGTTCGCGCGGAGGCACGGCCTCACCCCGAGCACGTTGGTGCAGGGCGCATGGGCGCTGGCATTGGGGCAGCTGTCGGGTGCGCGCGATGTCGTGTTCGGCACCACGGTCTCCGGCCGTCCCGCGGACCTGTCGGGCGTGGAGGACATGGTCGGCCTGTTCATCAACACGCAGCCGGTGCGCGTGCGCTGGACTCAGGACCTCACCTGGTCCGTCTGGCTGCGAGGACTCCAGGACCGGCAGGTGGAGGCGCGGCAGCACGAACATGCGCCGCTGGTGAAGGTGCAGCGCTGGGGGGAGGTGCCCGCGGGCACCTCGCTCTTCGACACCCTGGTGGTCTTCGAGAACTACCCTCTGGACGCGGCGCTCACCTCCGCGAAGCGCGCGCTGTCGGTCCATGACGTGCGGGCCCGGGAGATGGACCACTTCGGCCTCACGCTCATCTCCTCGCCGGAGGCTCGGCTTCCGCTGCACCTGCGCTACGACCGCGCGCGCTTCACGCAGGCGTTCGCGGACGCGCAGCTCGAACGGCTCGAGCGGGTGCTGGAGGCCATCGCGGCGAACCCGGAGGGGAGGCTGGGGAGCCTGTCCTTGCTGTCCGACGAGGAGCGGAAGCGGCTCCTCGTGACGTGGAACGACACGCGTGTGGAGTATCCCGCGCACGCCACGGTGCACGGACTCTTCGAAGAGGCGGTGTCGCGAGCACCCGAGGCCGTGGCGGTCGTCCAGGGCGCCGCGCGGCTGTCCTTCAGGGAGCTGGATGCGCGCGCGAATCAGCTGGCCCACCACCTGAGAAAGCTGGGCGTCCGGCGCGGGTCGCTGGTGGGGCTGTACTCGCGACGTGCCCCCGACCTGGTGGTGGCGCTGTGGGCCGTGTTGAAGGCGGGGGGCGCGTATGTGCCCATGGACCCGGCGTGGCCCGCGGCGCGGCTGTCCTTCGTGCTGGAGGACACGGGCGCGCCGGTGGTGCTCACGGACGCGTCGCTCCTGGAGCAACTTCCGGCGACGTCGAGCGTCGTGCTCTGCCTGGACTCGGACTGGGACACCGTGGCGCGAGAGCCCACGACGGCCCCCACGCCGTGGTCGGGGCCGGAGGACCTCGCGTACCTCATCTACACCTCCGGGAGCACGGGACGTCCCAAGGGCGTCATGGTCCCGCACCAAGGCGTGGTGAACTACCTGACGTGGGCGCTGCGCGCCTATGGGCTCACGGAGGGCGGAGGCTCTCCCGTGCACTCGCCGCTCTCGTTCGACCTGACCGTCACGAGCCTGGTGGCGCCGTTGGTCGCGGGGCGGCCGGTGGTGCTGGTGCCGGAGGAGGCCGGGATTGAAGGCCTGGGAGAGGCGCTGCTCACCGGAGGGCCCTACGGCCTGGTGAAGCTGACGCCCACGCACTTGCGCATGCTGGCCACGCAGCTGGGGCCGGACGCGGCGAAGGGGCACACGCGAGCGTTTGTCATTGGCGGTGAAGCCCTCACGGCCGAGGGCATTGCCTTCTGGCGCGAGCACGCGCCCGACACGCGGCTCATCAACGAGTACGGCCCCACGGAGACGGTGGTGGGGTGCTGCGTGTACACGGTGAGCGCCGCGGACCCGATGCATGGACCGGTGGCCATTGGCCGGCCCATCGCGAACACGCGGCTGTATGTCCTCGACGGAGAGGGGCAGCCCGTTCCCGTGGGGGTGGTGGGGGAGCTGTTCATCGGCGGCGCGGGGGTGGCGCGGGGGTATTGGGCACGGCCGGACCTGACGGCGGAGCGCTTCGTTCCGGATGCCTTCGGTGCTGAGCCGGGCGCGCGGCTGTACCGCACGGGAGACCGCGTGCGCTGGCGCGAGGATGGCCGGCTGGAGTACCTGGGTCGCTCGGACTTCCAGGTCAAGGTTCGCGGCTACCGCATCGAGCTGGGGGAGATTGAGTCCGCCCTCCGTGCGCACCCGCTGGTGGGGGACGCGGTGGTCGTGGTGCGCGACGACGCGCCTTCCGGCGCCCGGCTGGTGGCCTACGCCGTGCCCTCGGGCGCGGAGCGACCGGAGCCCGCGGCGCTGCGTGCCTTCCTGGAGTCGCGGCTGCCCGAATACATGGTGCCCGCGGCCTTCGTCCTGCTGGACGCGTTGCCGCTGTCGGACAACGGCAAGGTGGAGCGGCGAGCCCTTCCGGCGCCGGAGCTCACGGTGAGAGGGCCGGAGCAGGAGGAGGCGCCCCGTGACGCGAAGGAGACGGCGCTCGTGGCCATCTGGGCACAGGTGTTGGGGCGTCCCCATGTGGGCATCCATGAGGACTTCTTCGAGCTGGGGGGAGACTCCATCCTCGGCATCCAGGTCATCTCGCGCGCGACCCAGGCAGGGCTTCACTTCAGCGCGAAGCAGCTCTTCGACCACCCCACCGTGGCGCGTCTGGCCGCGGTGGTCACCGAGGCCCCCGTCGTCTCCGTGGCGCAAGGGCCGGTGACGGGACCCGTGGCGCTGACGCCCATCCAGCACTGGTTCTTCGAGCGGGAGCTGACGGACGCGCACCACTTCAATCAAGCCCTGCGCTTCACGCTGCGCGAGCGCGTGGTGCCCGAAGCCATGGCGCAGGCCCTCCAACAGCTGCGTGAGCATCACGATGCCCTGCGCCTGCGCTTCACCCGAGACGCGCGCGGAGGCTGGCATCAGGAGGTGGGCGGGTTGGAAGGGGTGTTGCCGCTGGAGACGGTGGACGTCTCGCGCTCACCCAAGGAGGCGCGGCGCGCGGAGGTGGAGGCACATTCGGCACGCACGCAGTCGAGCCTGGACTTGTCGTCGGGAGCGCCCGCGCGAGCGGTGCTCTTCGAGCTGGGACCGGACCTGCCGCAGGAGCTGCTGCTCGTCATCCATCACCTGGTGGTGGACGCGGTGTCGTGGCGGGTGTTGCTGGAGGACTTGCTGTCGGCCTACCAGCGGCTTCGCGTGAACGAGGCCGTGCGGCTCCCGGCCAAGACGCTGTCGTATCAAGACTGGGCGGCGCGCCTGATGGAGCACGCGGCCTCGCCGTCCGCCCGTGACCAAGGTGCCTTCTGGCTGGGGCTGCCGTGGGAGCGCGTGGGGCGGCTTCCTCGGGATGTCGAGGACGGAGTCGCGAACACGGAAGGCGCATCGCATCAGGTGACGGTGGAGCTGGAGCCCGGAGAGACGCAGGCCCTGCTCCAGGACGTCGCCCGAGCGCTCCGCGCGAAGCCCGATGAGCTCCTGCTGTCCGCACTCGCGAGGGTGCTGCGGCGATGGACGGGGGCGTCGTGTGTGCGGGTGGAGATGGAGGGGCACGGCCGCGAGGACGTCTTCGGAGAGGTGGATGTCTCGAGGACGGTCGGCTGGTTCACCAGCCTCTATCCCGTGCTCGTGGAGTCGATGGGCGAAGGGCCGGGCGCGGGCGTGCGCGCGGCGAAGGAGGCGCTGCGCCGGGTCCCCGCCAAGGGCGTGGGCTTCGGCGTGCTGCGCTATCTGTCCCCCGACCCCGTGCTGCGTGAGCAACTCCGTGCACTGCCCGCGCCGGAGGTGGGCTTCAACTACCTGGGACAGTTCGACACCGTGCTTCCGCCGACGGCGCCCCTGGGGCTGTCCGAGGGACACGTCGGCCCCACGCGCGCCTCCGGAGGGCCGCGCGCGCATGTACTCGACGTGGACTGCGTCGTCAGCGGTGGGCGCATGCGATTGATGTTCACCCACGGCAAGGGGCTGCACCGCACGGAGACGGTGGCGCGGCTGGCCGAGGAGATGCTCGGGGCCCTGCGAGAGCTCATCGCGCACGGCCTGTCGGAGGACCCGCGCGGCCTGGCGCCCTCCGACTTCCCGCTGGCGAAGCTGGGGATGGGCGCGCTGGAGCGGATCGCGGACGGGCTCACCGCGCAGGGGCGACGCCTGCGCGACCTGGAGGACCTGTATCCGCTGTCACCATTGCAACAGGGCATCCTCTTCCACCATCTCCAGGAGGAGGAGACCCAGCCCTACTTCAACCAGATCTCCTTCGAGATGGAGGGGGCGCTCGACGTGCGGGTGCTGACCGAGGCCTGGCGGCAGTCGGCCCAGCGCTTCGCCATCCTCCGCACGGGGTTCTTCTGGGACGGGCTGGACGCGCCTCTGCAAGCGGTGATGCGCGAGGCGGAGCCCGTCATCACGGTGGAGGACTGGCGCTCGGTGCCCCGGGAGTCGCTGGCCTCGCGGATGGCGGCGTTCATCGCGGAGGACCGTCGGCGAGGCGTGGTGCTCTCGGTCGCGCCGCTGTTCCGGCTGGCCTTGCTGCGCACGGAGGAGCGGGTGTGGCGCGTGGTGTTCAGCGTCTCGCACCTGCTGCTGGATGGCTGGTCCACGCAGTTGGTGACGCGGGATGTGTTCACCCGCTACGAGTCGCTGCGCCGGGGCCTGACGCCGCCTCGTGGCGAGACACGGCCCTACCGGGACTTCATCGCGTGGCTGGCGAAGCAGGACTCGGGCGCCGCGAGTCGCTTCTGGCGCGGGGCGCTCGCGGGCTTCACGGAGCCCACGCGGCTGAGCCTGGGCAGTGCGCCTCGGGGGCAGGCGGGGCGGGGCGAGCAGGAGGTGCGGCTTGGCGTCGAGGAGTCCGCGGCCTTCGTGGCCTTCGCGCGACAGCACGCGATCACGCCGGGTACGGTGATTCAAGGCGCGTGGGCGGTGCTGCTGGGCCGCTACAGCGGCGGCGACGATGTGGTCTTCGGCCTGACGGTCTCCGGGCGGCCCGCGGAGCTTCCTGGCATCGAGAGCATGGTGGGCATGTTCATCAATGCCATCCCCGTGCGTGTGAAGATGCCCGCCTCGCGGACGGTGGGCGTGTGGCTGAAGGGGCTGCAGTCCTGGCTCCAGGAGGCTCGCGAGTACGAGTCCGCTCCGCTGGTGGACGTGCGTGGCTGGAGTGAAGTCCCCTCCAGCGAGCAGCTCTTCGAGAGCCTGGTCATCTACGAGAACTACCCGATGGAGTCCGGGCTCTCCGCGCCCTCGGATGAGCTGGTGCTGCGCAACCCCGTCGCGATGGAGGTGGACCACCATCCGCTGACGCTCCTGGCACTCCCCGGGCGAGAGCTGGTGCTCAAGCTGACCTACGACGCCTCGCGCTTCGAGGCAGCGGCTGTGCGGCGGATGTTGGAGCAGGTGCGCCAGCTCCTGACGGAGCTGCGGAGCAAGGTGGAACGGCCCCTGTCGGAGCTCTCGTTGCTGAGCACCGAGGAGCAACGGCGGATGCTCGCTCACGGTCATCCGCCGGCGACCGCCGCGCATGTTCCCGTGGCGGTGTTTCGTCCGGTGGAGGCCCAGGCGGTGCGCACTCCCGCGGCCATCGCCGTCACGGACGGGGTGCGCTCGCTGACGTACGCGGAGCTGGATGCGCGTGCGAATCAGCTCGCGCACCACTTGAGGGCGCTGGGGGTTGTGGCGGGGAGCACGGTGGGGCTGTGCCTCGACAAGGGGCTGGACCTGGCTGTCGCGGTGTTGGGGGCGCTCAAGGCGGGAGCGACCTACGTCCCGTTGGATCCTCGCTATCCGGCGGACCGGCTCGGCTTCATGCTGGAGGACTCGGGCGCCCGTGTGGTGCTGGGCCATTCCCGGTGGGATGCCGTCCTGCCCAGGGACACCCGCGTGCGCCGCGTCCTCCTGGACGTGGACGCAGGAGTCATCGAGGGGCAACCCACGCGGGCCCCTGGGGTGGAGGTGCCTCCCGAGACGGCGTGCTACCTCATCTACACCTCGGGCAGTACGGGGCGCCCCAAGGGCGTGGCGCTGTCGCATCGCGCGCTGTCGCACCTGCTCACGTGGCAGGTGGGGCGGTCCATCCATCCCTCGGCGAAGACGCTTCAGTTCGCGGCGCTGAGCTTCGATGTCTCCTTCCAGGAGCTGTTCTCCACGTGGTGGGCGGGCGGCACGTTGGTGATGCCGCCCGAGGACGTCCGGCAGGACCTGTCCGCCCTGGCGCGCTTCCTGGAAGAGCAGGGCGTGGAGCGACTGTTCCTCCCCTTCGTCGCGCTGCAGGCGTTGGCGGAGGCGGTGGTCCAGGGGGGCGGGGTGCCGCGTGCGCTGCGCGAGGTGGTGACCGCGGGAGAGCAGCTCCAGGTGAGCCCCGCGCTGGTCTCGTTCTTCGAGCGGTTGCCCGGGTGCGTGTTGGAGAATCAATACGGCCCGTCGGAGACGCATGTCGTCTCCGCGCTCCGGCTGTCCGGGGAACCGGCGTCGTGGCCTCGGCTTCCGGCCATCGGAACACCGCTGCCGCACTGCCAGCTCTACGTGCTGGATGCCTGGGGACAGCCATGCCCCGAGGCCATCGCTGGCGAGCTGTTCATCGGTGGAGCGCACCTCGCGCACGGCTACGTCGGGCGTCCCGAATTGACAGCGGAGAAGTTCGTCCCGCATCCCTTCAGTGAGGTACCGGGGGCTCGGCTGTATCGCACGGGGGACCTGGCGCGCTGGACACGGGACGGCGCGGTGGAGTTCGTGGGTCGCCTGGATGGACAGGTGAAGCTGCGGGGCTTCCGAATCGAACTCGGAGAGGTGGAGGCGGCGCTGCGCTCGGCGCCCGGTGTACGCGACGCGGCGGCCGTGGTGCGCGAGGACGTCCCGGGAGACCGGCGATTGGTGGGCTACGTCGTTCTCTCGGAGACGGCGGGCGTGGATGCCTCGCGTGGGCGGGAGCTGTTGAGAGCCTCCCTGGCGGCGCGGTTGCCCGAGTACATGGTGCCCTCCGCCTTCGTGGCCCTCGAGGTGTTGCCGCTGACGCCGAGTGGGAAGGTGAATCGCAGGGCCTTGCCCGCCGTGCAGGTGGAGGGCGGCGAGGACACCGCGCCGCGCACCGCCACCGAGCAGTTGTTGGCGGGGCTCTTCGCGGAGGTGCTGGGGCTCGGCAGGGTGGGCTTGCACGGCCACTTCTTCGACCTGGGTGGACACTCGTTGTTGGCGACCCGCGCCATCTCCCGAGTGCGGAGCACGTTCGGCATCGAGCTACCGCTGCGCGAGCTGTTCGAGGCGCCGACGGTGTCGGAGCTCGCGAGCCGGGTGGATCGGTTGATTCGCGCGGGGGCATCCCAGGTGATGCCGCCGTTGTCTCGGAGGTTGGACAGGACTCGACCGCCCGCTCTGTCCTTCGCGCAGCAGCGACTGTGGTTCCTGGACCAACTGGAACCGTCGAGCGCTTCGTACAACGTGCCTGGGGCCGTGCGGATGACCGGGCCGCTGGACACGGCGGCCCTGGCGAAGACCTTCGACGAGCTGGTCCGTCGCCATGAGGCGCTTCGCACCTCGTTCCGGAGCGAGAACGGAGTGGCGGTGCAGGTCATCTCTCCGGAGACGAAGGTGTCCCTCCGAGAGGTCCACCTCGATGGGCTGCCCGAGTCTTCGCGTGAGGAAGAAGCGCGTCGACATGTGGAGCAGGAGGTGTTGCGTCCGTTCGACCTGACGCAAGGCCCGCTGCTGCGAGTGACGTTGGTGAAGCTGTCCGAAGAAGAGCACGTGTTGGTGCTGGTGCTGCACCACATCGTGTCGGACGGCTGGTCGACGGGGGTGTTGGTGAAGGAAGTGGCGGCGCTCTACGAGGCGTTCGCGGAAGGGCGAGAGTCGCCGCTGAAGGAATTGGAGGTGCAGTACGCGGACTACGCGGAGTGGCAGCGCGGGTGGTTGAAGGGCGAGGTGCTGGAGGAGCAGGTGGCGTACTGGCGCCAGCAGTTGGAGGGAGCGCCGAGAGCGTTGGAGTTGGTGACGGACAAGCCGAGGCCCGCCGCGCAGAGCTTCCGAGGCGCGATGCTGGAGCAGCGGTGGTCGAAGGTGCTGTGGAGGAAGGTGGAGGAGGCGGGGAGGAAGGAAGGGGTGACGCCCTTCATGGTGCTGCTGAGCGCGTACCAGGTGGTGCTGTCGAGGTGGGCTGGGCAGGAAGAGGTGATGGTGGGGTTCCCGATAGCGGGGAGGACGAGCGCGGAGACGGAAGGGCTGATCGGGTACTTCGCGAACACGTTGGTGCTGAGGGGGAAGGTGAAGGAGGGGGAGGGAGTCCGGGAGCTGTTGAGGAGGGCGAGAGAGGTGACGTTGGGTGCGTACGCGCACCAGGACGTGCCGTTCGAGAAGTTGGTGGAGGAGCTGGTGCCTGAGAGGGACTTGAGTCGCGGTCCACTCTTCCAGGTGTCGCTGACGTTGCAGAACACGCCACCGGTGGAGGTGAAGCTCGGGAAGGGATTGCGCCTGAGCGCGCTGGCGGCGGACACGAAGACGTCGAAGTTCGACTTCTCGTTGGCCGTGGGGGAGGACGCGGAGGGAGTCGGCGTGTCACTGAACTACAACAGTGACTTGTATGAGGAGAGGACGGCGGAGCGGCTGCTGAGGCACGTGAGGGCGGCGTTGGAGGGGTTGGTGGAGGGGTTGGAGAAGCAGGTGTGGGACGTGAGGTTGGAGGGGGAGGAGGAGCGTCGGCGTGTGGTGGAGGAGTGGAGCGGGCGGCGAGGCGTGGTGAGGCGAGAGGAGACGCTGGCGGAGTTGTTCGAAGCGCAGGTGGAGAAGACGCCCGGCGCGGTAGCGGTGGAGTGGGAAGGAGAGGCGCTGACGTATGAGCGACTCAACGAGAGGGCGAATCAGCTGGCGCACCACCTGAGGGAGAGAGGAGTGGGCCCGGAGGTGAAGGTGGGGCTGTGCGTGGAGCGCTCGTTGGAGTGGGTGGTGGCGATGTTGGGGGTGGTGAAGGCGGGAGGTGCATACGTGCCGCTGGACGCGAGCAACCCGGCGGAGCGGCTGAGGTGGATGAAGAGGGAAGCGGGAGTGGCGGTGGTGGTGGGGAGGGACGCGCTGGTGGAGGAAGTGGCGGAGAGCGCGGACGTGGTGGTGAGCGTGGAGGAGGCCGAGCTCTCGAGAGCGCCAAGGAGCAACCCGGAGCGGAGAGGGAGCGGGAGCAACCTGGCGTACGTGATGTACACGTCGGGGAGCACGGGGAAGCCGAAGGGCGTGGCGGTGCCGCAGCGTGGGGTGGTGAGGCTGGTGAAGGGAGCCGGCTACGCGAGCTTCGGGAGCGACGAGGTGTGGCTGCAATTGGCGCCGGTGTCCTTCGACGCATCGACGCTGGAGGTGTGGGGGGCGCTGCTGAATGGAGGGAAGCTGGTGGTGTACCCAGCGGGAGAGGTGTCGCTGGAGGGAGTGGGGGAGGCGCTGAGGAAGCATGGAGTGACGTCGCTGTGGCTGACGGCGGCGCTCTTCGAGCAGATGCAGGCGTACGAGGCCGAGGCGCTGAGAGGAGTGAGGCAGGTGCTGGCGGGAGGAGACGTGCTGCCGATGGCGCGGGTGCGGGAGCGACTGCGCGAGGGAGGACGACTCATCAACGGGTATGGCCCGACGGAGAACACGACGTTCACGACGACGTACCGGATGGAGAGGGAGGAGGAGGCGGGGGTGAGAGGAGTCCCCATCGGGAGGCCGGTGGAGGGGACGGAGGTGTACGTGCTGGACGAGAGGATGCGTCCGGTGGGGGAGGGAGTGCCGGGGGAGCTGTACACGGGAGGAGAGGGGTTGGCGGGAGGGTACGTGGGGCGGCCGGAGTTGACGGCGGAGAGGTTCGTCCCGAGCCCGTTTGGAGAGGGAGAGAGGCTGTACCGGACGGGGGACGTGGCGAGGTGGAGGGGAGAGGGGGAGTTGGAGTTCCTGGGGCGCAAAGACAGACAGGTGAAGGTGAGGGGGTATCGGATTGAGCTGGAGGAGGTGGAGGAGGGGCTGAAGAGGCAGGAGGGAGTGAGGGAAGCGGTGGTGGAGGTGAGGGGGGAGGGGTTGGTGGGGTACGTGGTGGGGGAGGTGGAGGCGGGCCGTGTGAAGGAAGGGATGAGGAGGACGCTGCCGGAGTACCTGGTGCCGACGGTGGTGGTGGTGCTGGAGGCCATGCCGCTGACGGTGAACGGGAAGGTGGACCGGAGGGCGTTGCCGGAGCCGGAGGAGGTGGAGAGGCGGGAGGAGTACGAGGCGCCGGAGACGGAGCTGGAGAGGACGCTGGCGGAGGTCTTCGAGGAGGTGCTGGGGACGAAGAAGCGAGTCGGCAGGAGAGAGGACTTCTTCGAGCTGGGAGGGCACTCACTGCTGGCGACACAGGTGATCGCGAGGGTGAGGGCGTTGGCGAAGGTGGACCTCCCGCTGCGAGCGCTCTTCGAGGCACCGACGCTGGAAACCCTGGCGGAGCGCATCGCCTCCTCGAGCCATGAGGAGAACGCACCCGAGACAGTCCCATTGGTGGCGGTGACACGGACAGGACCGCCGCCTCTGTCCTTCGCGCAGCATCGTCTGTGGTTCTTCGACCAGCTCTCACCGGGCAGCGCGGCCTACAACATCCCCATCCACCTCCGCGTGGAGGGCGCCCTGCGAGTCGATGCCCTCCAGCGTGCCTTCTCCATCCTGGTGGCGCGGCACGAGGTATTGCGCACGCATTTCGCGCTGCACGAAGGCGAGCCCATCCAGGTCATCCGCGAGCCCTCGGAGTTCCCGCTCCAGGTCGAGGACCTGAGGGGCCTGCCTGACTCCGAGCGTTGGGAGGAGGTGCGCCGCCAATCCGTGGAAGCCGCGCTGCGCCCCTTCGACCTGGGGGCGCCCTGGCTCCTGCGAGTCTCCCTGCTGCGCCTGGCGCCCGAAGTCCACGTGCTGTCGTTGGTGATGCATCACATCATCTCGGACGGCTGGTCCCTGGGGGTCTTGGTTCGCGAGCTGAGTGCGCTCTATGTCGCTTGCTCCGAGGGCCGCGCCTCACCGCTCGCGCCGCTGGCGTTGCAGTACGCCGACTACGCGACCTGGCAGCGAGAGTGGTTGAAGGGGGCGCGACTGGAGACTCAGCTCGACTGGTGGCGCCAGCAGTTGGCGGGAGCGCCTCCGCACCTGGAGCTGCCCACGGATGGACCCAGGCCCGCGGTCCTGTCCCACCGAGGCGCCACCGTGCCAGTGCGCCTGCCGAACACGCTCCGCGACGCTGTCGTGGCGCTGGCGAACCAGGAGGGGGCGACACCCTTCATGGTGTTGCTCGCGGCGTTCCAGGTGTTGCTGGGGCGCTATGCGGGGCAGGAGGACGTGAGCGTGGGCTCGCCCATCGCGGGACGTCGGTACGCGGAGACGGAGGGCCTGATTGGCTTCTTCGTCAACACGCTCGTCCTGCGGGCGCGGATGCATCCTCGCGACACCTTCCGTGAGCTGCTGGCGCGGGTGCGCGAGTCCACGCTGGGCGCGTACGAACACCAGGACCTTCCCTTCGAGAAGCTGGTGGAGGCGCTGCATCCGGTGCGCGACCTCAGTCGAAGCGCGCTGTTCCAGGTCCTCTTCGTTCTCCAGAACACGCCGGTGGCGGCGTTGGAATTGCCGGCGCTGACGTTGCGCCCCTGGGAGACGGAGGGCACGCAGGCGGCTCGCTTCGAGCTGACGTTGAACCTCGGTGAGACGCCGGACGGCTTCGACGGCACCCTCCTGTTCAACACGGACCTGTTCACCGAGGCCACGGCCACTCGCATGGTGGAGCACTTTCGGGTGCTGCTGGAGTCCATCACCGCGAACCCAGGGCAGCGGCTCTCCCTGTTGCCGCTCATGTCCCGGTCCGAGCGCCAGCAGGTGCTGGAGACGTGGGCGACCGGCACGGGGCCTCGTCTGTCCGACACGCTTCCCATCCATCGGCTCATCGAACAGCAAGCGGCGATGACACCGGATGCGCTGGCGGTGCGCTGCGAGGATTCGGTGCTCTCGTATGGGCAGCTCGAGGCTCGGGCGAATCAGCTCGCGCACCACTTGAGGACGCTGGGGGTGGGCCCGGATGTTCCCGTGGCGCTGTGCCTGGAGCGAGGTGTTGGACTGGTCGTCGCGCTGCTGGGCGTCTTGAAGGCGGGAGGGGCGTACGTTCCGCTGGAGCCCTCGCAGCCGGTGGCCCGTCTGGCAGTGCTGATGGAGGAGGTCGCCGCGCCCGTGGTGGTGACGGAGTCGCGTCACGCGGCGGCGTTCGGCGCGACGGGTGTTCGGCGTGTGCTGCTGGATGGAGATGCGGCGTTCCTCGCGAGTCTGCCGATGGAGGCACCCGCGGTCCGCGTCATGGCGGAGAGCCTCGCGTATGTGTTGTTCACCTCGGGCAGCACGGGACGTCCGAAGGGCGTGGCCGTGACGCACGGGGCTCTCGCCAACTACGTCCAGGCCGCGACGGAGCGACTGGGGTTGCGTGAGTGCTCCAGCTTCGCGCTGGTGTCGACGTTTGGCGCGGACCTGGGGAACACGGTGTTGTTCCCCGCGCTGCTCACGGGCGGCGAGCTGCACGTCATCACCCAGGAGCGTGCGGGCAATCCCGTGGGGATGGCGGAGTACTTCCAGCGTCACCCGGTGGACTGCGTGAAGATGGTCCCCTCGCACCTCTCCGCATGGCTGACGGCGCCCGAGCCCGCCCAGGTGCTTCCGCGCAAGTGCCTGGTGCTGGGCGGCGAGTCCTCCTCCGGGGCCTTGTTGGAGCACCTCCACGCGCTGGCGCCGTCCCTGGCGGTGTTCAATCACTATGGCCCCACCGAGACGACGGTGGGCGTGCTCGCGGGGCGGGTGGTCGCGGGCGAGGCCGGGACGAGTCGAGGTGGAAGCCCGGGTCGGCCCGCGTCGGTGCCGCTGGGGACTCCGCTGGCGAACACGCGCGTGTACGTGCTCGATGCATCGCTGTACCCGGTGCCCGTGGGTGTGCCCGGCGAGCTGTTCATCGGTGGTGCACAGGTGGCGCGAGGCTACCTGGGTCGCCCGGAGTTGACGGCGGAGCGGCTGGGGCCGGACCCCTTCAGTCCCGAGCCGGGGGCGCGGATGTATCGCACGGGAGATCGCGTGCGGTGGCTCGCGGATGGGAGTGTGGAGTTCCTGGGGCGCTCGGACTTCCAGGTGAAGGTGCGAGGCTTCCGAGTGGAGCCCGGCGAGGTTGCGGCGGTCTTGCGTGAGCACCCCTCGGTGGGGGACGCGGTGGTGGTGGCACGGGAGGATGTGCCTGGGGAGCAGCGCCTCGTGGCGTATGTCGTCTCCGTGCGCGCGCAGGCGACGGTGGACGCGTTGCGAGGCTTCGCACGGGAGCGTCTGCCGGCCCACATGGTGCCCGCCGCCTTCGTGGTGTTGGAGTCGCTGCCGTTGACGCCGAACGGGAAGCTGGACCGTCGCGCCTTGCCCCCTCCGGGGGTCGGTGCTTCGAGCGTGGCTGTCGGCCACGAGCCGCCCGCGACACCGTTGGAAGAGCTGCTGGCCGCCATCTGGTCGGAGGTGCTGCGGGTCGAGCGTGTCGGGCGGCATGACGACTTCTTCGCATTGGGCGGGCATTCGCTTGTCGCGACACAGGTGGTGGCCCGTCTCCGGAGTGCGTTGGGAGTAGAGGTGCCGCTTCGAGCGCTCTTCGAGTCGCCGACGCTGGAGGGGTTCGCTCGAAGGGTGTCGCAAGCCTCTCGGTCTGTGTCAGTGCCTGCGTTGGTGCGAGCACCGCGCAAAGGCGCGGCGGCCCTGTCCTTCGCGCAGCAGCGCATGTGGTTCCTGGATCGGCTGGCGCCGGGAGGGGCCGCGTACAACGCTCCATCGGCGCTCGAGCTGAAGGGGCCGCTCGATGTGGATGCACTGGAGCGCGCGTTCACGGAGTTGGTGCGCCGCCACGAGAGTCTGCGGACCTGCTTCCCCGATGAAGGGGGCGTTCCGGTCCAGGTCATCGCGCCTCCCTCCCCGTGCCGTCTCCATCGCGTCGAACTGACGGAGGACGATGCGCGAGAAGCGACTCTGCGTCGCCTCGTGCAGGACGAAGTGGTTCGCCCGTTCGATCTGGCGCAAGGCCCGCTGCTGCGAGTGACGCTGGTGAAGCTGGCCGAGGACGCGCACGTGTTGGTGCTGGTGTTGCACCACATCGTGTCGGACGGCTGGTCGACGGGGGTGTTGGTGAAGGAAGTGGCGGCGCTCTACGAGGCGTTCGCGGAAGGGCGAGAGTCGCCGCTGAAGGAATTGGAGGTGCAGTACGCGGACTACGCGGAGTGGCAGCGAGGGTGGCTGAAGGGCGAGGTGCTGGAGGAGCAGGTGGCGTACTGGCGCCAGCAGTTGGAGGGAGCGCCGAGGGCGTTGGAGTTGGTGACGGACAAGCCGAGGCCCATCGCACAGAGCTTCCGAGGGGCTGTGCTGGCTCGCCGCTGGCCGAAGAGTTTGTGGAGGAAGGTGGAGGAGGTGGGGCGGAAGGAAGGGGTGACACCCTTCATGGTGCTGCTGGGCGCGTACCAGGTGGTGCTGTCGAGGTGGGCTGGGCAGGAAGAGGTGGTGGTGGGGTTCCCGATAGCGGGGAGGACGAGCGCGGAGACGGAAGGGCTGATCGGGTACTTCGCGAACACGTTGGTGCTGAGGGGGAAGGTGAAGGAGGGGGAGGGAGTCCGGGAGCTGTTGAGGAGGGCGAGAGAGGTGACGTTGGGTGCGTATGCGCACCAGGACGTGCCGTTCGAGAAGTTGGTGGAGGAACTGGTGCCGGAGAGGGACTTGAGTCGCAGTCCACTCTTCCAGGTGTCGCTCACGCTGCAGAACACGCCACCTGTCGAAGTGCGACTGGGCGCTGGACTCAGGCTGAAGGGGCTGGAGGCGGACACGAAGACGTCGAAGTTCGACTTCTCGTTGGCCGTGGGGGAGGACGCGGAGGGAGTCGGCGTGTCACTGAACTACAACAGTGACTTGTATGAGGAGGAGACGGCGGAGCGGCTGCTGAGGCACGTGAGGGCGGCGTTGGAGGGAGTGGTGGAGGGGCTGGAGAAGAAGGTGTGGGACGTGAGGTTGGAGGGGGAGGAGGAGCGTCGGCGTGTGGTGGAGGAGTGGAGCGGGCGGCGAGGCGTGGTGAGGCGAGAGGAGACGCTGGCGGAGTTGTTCGAAGCGCAGGTGGAGAAGACGCCCGGCGCGGTAGCGGTGGAGTGGGAGGGGGAGTCGCTGACGTATGAGCGACTCAACGAGAGGGCGAATCAGCTGGCGCACCACCTGAGGGAGAGAGGAGTGGGCCCGGAGGTGAAGGTGGGGCTGTGCGTGGAGCGCTCGTTGGAGTGGGTGGTGGCGATGTTGGGGGTGGTGAAGGCGGGAGGTGCATACGTGCCGCTGGACGCGAGCAACCCGGCGGAGCGGCTGAGGTGGATGAAGAGGGAAGCGGGAGTGGCGGTGGTGGTGGGGAGGGACGCGCTGGTGGAGGAAGTGGCGGAGAGCGCGGACGTGGTGGTGAGTGTGGAGGAGGCGGCGCTTCAGCGGGAGCCAAGGAGCAACCCGGAGCGGAGAGGGAGCGGGAGCAACCTGGCGTACGTGATGTACACGTCGGGAAGCACGGGGAAGCCGAAGGGCGTGGCGGTGCCGCAGCGTGCGGTGGCGAGGCTGGTGAAGGGAGCCGGCTAC
Organism: Myxococcus stipitatus DSM 14675; assembly: GCF_000331735.1. GTDB lineage: Bacteria > Myxococcota > Myxococcia > Myxococcales > Myxococcaceae > Myxococcus > Myxococcus stipitatus. The sequence goes on from NC_020126.1 coordinate 4,990,933, forward strand.
GCGAGCTTCGGGAGCGACGAGGTGTGGCTGCAATTGGCGCCGGTGTCCTTCGACGCGTCGACGCTGGAGGTGTGGGGGGCGCTGCTGAATGGAGGGAAGTTGGTGGTGTACCCGGCGGGAGAGGTGTCGCTGGAGGGAGTGGGGGAGGCGCTGAGGAAGCATGGAGTGACGTCGCTGTGGCTGACGGCGGCGCTCTTCGAGCAGATGCAGGCGTACGAGGCCGAGGCGCTGCGGGGAGTGAGGCAGGTGCTGGCGGGAGGAGACGTGCTGCCGATGGCGCGGGTGCGGGAGCGACTGCGCGAGGGAGGACGACTCATCAACGGGTATGGCCCGACGGAGAACACGACGTTCACGACGACGTACCGGATGGAGAGGGAGGAAGAGGCGGGGGTGAGAGGAGTCCCCATCGGGAGGCCGGTGGAGGGGACGGAGGTGTACGTGCTGGACGAGAGGATGCGTCCGGTGGGGGAGGGAGTGCCGGGGGAGCTGTACACGGGAGGAGAGGGGTTGGCGGGAGGGTACGTGGGGCGGCCGGAGTTGACGGCGGAGAGGTTCGTCCCGAGCCCGTTTGGAGAGGGAGAGAGGCTGTACCGGACGGGGGACGTGGCGAGGTGGAAGGGAGAGGGGGAGTTGGAGTTCCTGGGGCGCAAAGACAGACAGGTGAAGGTGAGGGGGTATCGGATTGAGCTGGAGGAGGTGGAGGAGGGGTTGAAGAGGCAGGAGGGAGTGAGGGAAGCGGTGGTGGAGGTGAGGGGGGAGGGGTTGGTGGGGTACGTGGTGGGGGAGGTAGAGGCGAACAAGGTGAAGGAGGGGATGAGGAGGACGCTGCCGGAGTACCTGGTGCCGACGGTGGTGGTGGTGCTGGAGGCCATGCCGCTGACGGTGAACGGGAAGGTGGACCGGAGGGCGCTGCCGGAGGCGGAGCAGACGAGGGCGTACGAGGCGCCGGAGACGGAGCTGGAGAGGAAGCTGGCGGAGGTCTTCGAGGAGGTGCTGGGGACGAAGAAGCGAGTCGGCAGGAGAGAGGACTTCTTCGAGCTGGGAGGGCACTCGCTGCTGGCCGCACAGTTGGTCGCGAAGGTACGCGCCTTGACGGGAGTGGATGTCCCGCTGCGAGCGCTCTTCGAGGCGCCCTCGGTCGAGCGGCTCGCGTCCTGGATGGACTCGTCGCGCGAGGACAGGAGCGTTCGCGACTGCGTGACGTTGCAGTCGAGCGGGACGGGCGCCCCGGTGTTCTTCGTTCACGCGGTGGGTGGCGCGGTGGGGCCCTACCGGATGCTCGCGCGCATGTTGGGAACGGAGCGGCCGTTCTACGGACTCCAGGCACCGGGCCTGGATGGAAGCGAAGCGCCGTTGGAGCAGGTGGAAGCGCTTGCTCGCCGCCATGTGGCGGCCTTGCGTGCGGTGCGGCCGGAAGGCCCTTACGTGCTCGGTGGCTGGTCGCTGGGGGGCGTCGTGGCCTTCGAGATGGCGAGAGAGCTGGAGCGGCAGGGACAGCGGGTGGAGCAGCTCGTCCTCCTCGACAGCTTCGCCCCAGGCGATGCGTTGCTCGAGCGCGAGCCCGACGGCGCGCTGTTGCTCGCGGGCATGGCGTTGGACCTGGCGCGGACCGCGGGTGGTGAGCCGACGCTGCGGCCAGAGCTCCTCACGGGGCTCGCGGACGAAGAACAGCTCACGCGAGTCGCGCAGCACGCGAGAGCCTCGGGCTGGCTGCCTCCCGAGGTCCGGGATGTGGATCTCCGAGCCTGGCGCGACGTGACCCGGGCGAACCTGCGCGCACTGTCCGCCTATCGACCTGGCCCCTACGGAGGGGGACCCGTGACGCTGTTCAGGGCGAAGGACGCGAAGCGTGAGCGTGTCGTGGACGCGAGCCACGGTTGGTCCCGGTTCGTCGCGCCGGACCAGCTCACGGTGGAGGACGTGAGCGGCGACCACTACAGCGTGCTGAGGGCGCCCGATGTGGATGGCCTCGCGACGCGGCTCGCGAGTCTCCTCGGGAGCAAGACGTAGCTCAGGGCGCGGAGGCTGAGTCCACCGCCGCTTCCCGTGGAGGGGTGTCGAGGAGCGATGGCGCCAGGGCTTCCACCAGCCCCTGCGTCACCGCCGCGCCAAAGGCCTCGAGGGTGCGCTCCTCGCGCCACCGCGCGGCCTCCTCGAAGTCGAGCGCATGATGCGTCTCGATGATGACGGAGGGGATGGCCGGCTTGCGAAGCACGAAGATGCGCCGATGGGTGGGCTCGCGCGCGACGAAGACGCCGGGCTCCGCCAGGTCGGCGGCATAGAGCCCCGTGTAGTCAACGCCGTCGTAGGGAGGAAAGCCCACCCGGGACAGGTTCCGAGCCAGTGCTCGCGCCAGCTCCGCGCGCTGGGCCTGGAGCGGGAGCTCCGCCTCCTCGGACCAGAGCACACTGAATCCCGGTGTCGTGTCCTGGCGGTTGCATTCGAGCCCCTCGCGGGGGGACCACAGCCGAGGTGTCCCTCGCGAGTCCGAGTGCAGGCTCACCAGCACATGGGCCCCCCACTTCGCGGCCGAGGTGAGCCGGTCGGCATACGCGACCCGCTGCCCCTCTTTGCGGCTGATCCTCACTTCAAAATGTCCAGTGGCCTCCAGCCGCCGAGCCAGGTCTTCGGCGACGCGCAACGTGAAGGACTCCTCATCCTCACAGGTCACGGAACGGTTGCCGGTGTTCCCCTCGGCCCCATGTCCCGCGTCCAGGTACACGCGCTGCTTGGCGAACCCCCAAGGGAAACGCGCCTGCCCGAAGGTCAATGGCGCACCGGCGGCGGGCCACTTGGGGGGCACACGAGGAGGCTCGGGAGTCGCTATCGCGGGAGCGGGCTGGGCCACCGCCACGGACTTCTCCGCGGGCGCATGCTCCACCTCCGACGAGGCGCGCAGGCAGCCTGGCGCCGCCAGCAGAATGATGAGTCCCAGTCCCCAAGCTCGAGTGGATTCCGGCATGTGCGGTTCGACACCCACCGAGGGAGCGTCGTTCCACAGTGTTGCCCGGAATGACGGGCGGTGGAAGCGAGGGGAGGTTGTCCCCCTTGCGTTTCCCTTCCGCTTTGCGAAGAAGCACGGAGTCATGTCCGTGGAGCGCCCGCAGCCCGACCTCTCGTCCGTCCCTCACTTCGCCACGGAAGGGGCCCTGCGCTCCTGGCTTCGGGAGAAGGGGGTCGAACATCTCTCCCGCCTGAGCCTCACGGTGCTGGTGCCCTGGGTGGACGCGGCCCTGCTGCCCCAGGCGCGTCCCGCGACGGCGCGACGACGGTTGGTGGAGATGCTGAGCGAGGAAGCGCGGACGCGCTGGGCCCAGGAGTCGCTCCCATCGCCGAAGATGAAGGAGCTGTTGCCCCGGCTCGCGTGGCGCTTCGTGGAGGAGGAGCGCCGAGGCGCGGAGCGCACCCGCGCGGAGTTGGCCGCGCGCCTGTCGCCTCCAGATGATCCTCGGACCCATCGGGTCCACGGCCTGCTCCTGGACCTGCGCTCCCGAGCCCCCGACACGGTGGCACCGCGCCCCACCCAGGCCCTGTTCCTGGAGCCCCTCCAGCACGACCCGGAGCTGCCCGGCTTCCGCTTCCGTGAGACGCGCTGCTCGGAGCTGCCCTACGGCGCGCAGATGGGGTTCATCCTCCCCGAAGCGACCCTGACCTTCACACCGAACAGCGTGCAGGCGGACTGCACCTGCGGCGCGCCGCCCTGTGTGCACGTCCTGGCCGCCATCGACACGGTGCTGTTGTGGCTGCATCAGCCATGGACGCCCTCGTTCGGAGAGACGCTCGAGGAGCTGGTGCGTCCGGGATGGGACCGCACGCTCCGGGCGATGGAGCGTGCGCTCGACGACGGGACGGGGAGCGGGGCCGGGGTGGAGATCTCCTGGCGCGTCGACGTCATCGAAGGCTACGGCGTGGAGGTCTTCCCGTACGTCCACAAGCGCAACAAGAAGGGGCTGCGCTCGACGGGCGCGAAGGTGAGCCGACGCAAGCTCCTCCAGGAGCATGGCTCGCAGCTCTCCGCGCTCGATGCGCGCCTCGCGTCCTTGCTGCCGGACGGGGATGCTCCCGTCTCGCGCGGGCTCCTCATCGAGCTGGTGGACCATCCCCGGCTCTACCAGGAGGGGACGCAGGACCTGCTGGTGCAGGTGGAGCGCGCGAAGGTGGGCATCGTCGCGGTGGAGCGGGGCGGCACCGTCATCGTCACCGCGGGCGTGGACGGCGCGACGCTGCACGCGACGATGGTGGACCGCGTGCGCAAGTCGAAGCCGGAGGAGGCGCTCTTCCTCTGGGATGAAGGTGCGAGAAGGCTCACCGTGCTCGACGTGGGCCCGGAGGTCCGCGCGCTCGTCACGGTGCTCCAGCGCCACGGCAATGTCTTCCCGCCCGAGAGCCATGAGGTGCTGCTCGAGAAGCTGTCGAAGCTGGCCGTGCGCATGCCGGTGGCCTTGCCTCGCGGGGTGATGGGCGAGCGGGTCCCCTCGCTCCAGCTCCCGGTGCTTCGGTTCGAGCTCGAGCCCGGCGGCGCGGTGCGCGTGGAGCTGCGCATGCGGGCGCTCCCGGACAGCATCAGCTTCGTCCCAGGAGAGGGGCCTCGAGACGTCTACGTGCGCCGGAACCTGGAGCCCGTCCACACGGTGCGCGACTTCATGAAGGAGCTCGCGCTGGCGCAGTCCCTTCAAGCACGGCTGCCCTTCGCCCAGGGAGAGGCCCAGGTGATTCCCTTCACCTTCTCCTTCGAGGGCGTGCAGGGGGCGCTCGCGCTGCTGTCGGCCTGTCAGGAGCTGGAGTCGCCTCCAGAGCTGGAGTGGGTGGGCTCGCCGCTGAAGCTCGCCGGCTCGCGAGGCGCCAGCGCGCTGCGAATCACCGTCGAGCGCAAGCGGGACTGGTTCGGTGTGCTGGGAGGGCTGGCCGTCCAAGGAGAGCGCGTGGAATTGGGGCGGCTCCTGGATGCCGCTCGGCGCAAGGAGCGCTTCATCCAGGTGAAGGATCAGACCTACGTGGAGGTCGAGGAGGCGCTCCGCCACCACCTGGAGCGGCTCGCGGACCATGCCCACCTGTCGCGCCACGGCCTGGAGGTGAGCCCCGCGGCGGCCGAGTCCCTCTCCGCCCTGGGGACCGCGGGCGCGACGCTGGATGCGGACGAGACGTGGAAGCGCCTGGTCGAGCGCATCTTCGCGGCGAAGGAGCTCAAGCCGAAGGTGCCCGCCACCCTGAAGACGGAGCTGCGCGACTATCAGGCGGACGGCTTCCGCTGGCTCACCCGGCTGGCCTCATGGGGAGCGGGTGGGGTGCTCGCGGATGACATGGGCCTGGGCAAGACGGTGCAGGCGCTGACCGTCCTGCTGGAGCGCTCGAAGCTGGGGCCCGCGCTGGTCCTCGCGCCGACCTCCGTGGCCTTCAACTGGATGGACGAAGCCAAGCGCTTCGCCCCTTCGCTGCGCATGCGCCTCTTCTCCGAGGCCGCGGACCGAGGCGGCCTGCTCGAGCGGCTGGGGCCTCGCGACGTGCTGGTGCTCAGCTACGGCCTGCTGACGCGGGACATCGGCCGGCTGTCCGAGCTGCGCTTCGCCACCATCGTCTTCGACGAGGCCCAGGCGCTGAAGAACGCGGGCACGCACCGCTTCCGCGCGGCACGGGCACTCCAGGGAGACTTCAAGTTCGCCCTCTCGGGCACGCCGCTGGAGAACCACCTGGGCGAACTGTGGAGCGTCTTCGCCCTCGTCTTCCCGGGGCTGCTTGGCAGCCACGATGCCTTCCGCACGCGCTTCGCGATTCCCATCGAGCGGCGAGTGGACCCCACGGCCGCGCCCGCGCTGGCCCGCGTGCTGGAGCCCTTCCTGTTGCGTCGCACCAAGGCTCAGGTCGAGGCGCAGCTCCCGCCGCGCACCGACGTGCGCGTGCCCGTGGTCCTCTCCACCGCGGAGTGGACGATGTACGAGGACGCCCGGCTCGCCGCGCTCTCCGCGCTGGAGTCGAGGCCGGAGGTCAAGCAGGAGCGCCGTGCTCGCGAACACGAGCAGCGCTTCGAGGTCCTCGCCGCGCTCACCCGCCTGCGCCTGCTGGCCTCGCACCCGAGGCTGTACGACGCCACGTCGCGCGTGGAGTCCTCCAAGCTGGAGCGCTTCCTGGAGCTCGTGGAGGAGCTGCGCGCGGAGGGCCACCGCGCGCTCGTCTTCAGCCAGTTCACCTCGCACCTGGCCCTGGTGCGAGAGGTCCTGGACGCACGCGGCATCCGGTACGAGTACCTGGATGGCCAGTCGACGCCCAAGGCCCGCGAGCAGTCCGTGCGCGCCTTCCAGGAGGGCACCGCGCCGCTGTTCCTCATCTCGCTGAAGGCGGGCGGCTTCGGCCTCAACCTCACGGCCGCGAACAGCGTCATCCACCTGGACCCTTGGTGGAACCCGGCGGTGGAGGATCAGGCGTCGGACCGGGCGCACCGCATCGGTCAGGACCGCCCCGTCACCGTGTACCGACTCGTCGCGCGAGGCACCATCGAGGAGCAGATGCTCTCCCTGCACGAGCACAAGCGGGCCCTCGTCGCGGACGTGCTCGAGGGCAAGGACGGCGCGGGCCGGCTCTCCACCCAGGAGATGCTCGGCCTGCTCTCCCAGCGGCTCTCGCGCCCCGACGAGGAAGAGCCTCCCCAGACGCGCCACTGACGGGGAGGGCCGCCCGCAAAGACAACGGGCAGGTCCCTCATGTGAGGAACCTGCCCGTGTCACAGCTCAGTCGGCTTCAGGGCCGTGCGCTCAGGCGCGGACCTCGGGCGCCCCGGCGGCCTCGGACGTCGGAGGCGGCGCCTCCTTGCCAGGCTCGCCCCCCGGAGTCCCCGCCGACGACTTGAACGGCGACGTCTCCAGCGCGGCCTTCAGGACCTCGTCCATCTGGCTGACGAAGATGAACTCCAGCTCCTTCTTCGCCTGGTCCGGCACGTCCACCAGGTCCTTGCGGCACCGCTCGGGCAGGATGACCCGCTTGATGCCCGCCCGGTGCGCCGCCAGCACCTTCTCCTTGATGCCGCCCACCGGCAGCACCAGGCCCCGCAGCGTGGCCTCGCCCGTCATCGCCGTGTCGTGCCGCACCCGGATGCCCGTCAGCAGGCTGGTGAGCGCGGTCAGGATGGTGACACCCGCGGAAGGACCATCCTTGGGGATGGAGCCCGCCGGGAAGTGCAGGTGCAGGTCCGTCTTCTCCAGGAAGTTGGGGCTGATGCCCAACGACTCGGACTTGCTGCGCAGGTAGCTCAGCGCCGCCGTCGCGCTCTCCTTCATCACGTCGCCCAACTGGCCGGTGAGCGTCATGCCGCCCTTGCCCGCCATCTTGGTCGCCTCGATGAAGAGCAGGTCGCCACCCGCCGCCGTCCAGGCCAGGCCCGTCGCCACGCCCGGAACCTCCGTGCGCTCGGCGACCTCCGAGTAGAACATCTCGGGCCCGAGGATCTCCTTCACCCGCTCGGCGTTGATGGTCTGCTTCTCCAGCTTCCCGCCCGCCACTTCCACCGCGACCGCGCGGCAGATGTCCGCGATGCGCCGCTCCAGGTTACGCACACCGGCCTCGCGCGTGTACGAGGTGGTGAGCGTCAGGAGCGCCTCATCGTTGATCTCGATGTGGTCCCCGTTGAGCCCGTGCTCCTTGAGCTGCTTGGGCACCAGGTGGATGCGCGCGATGCTCTGCTTCTCCTCGAACGTGTAGCCGGACAGCTCGATGATCTCCATGCGGTCGCGAAGCGGACCGGGGATGGGGTCGAGCTGGTTCGCCGTGGCGATGAACATCACCTTCGACAGGTCGAACGGCACGTCGAGGTAGTGGTCGCTGAACGTGTTGTTCTGCTCGGGGTCCAACACCTCGAGCAGCGCCGCGCTCGGGTCGCCACGGAAGTCGGCGCCCAGCTTGTCGATTTCATCCAGCATCATCACCGGGTTCTTCGTCCCGGCCTTCTTCATGCTCTGGATGAAGCGGCCCGGCAGCGCGCCGACGTAGGTGCGCCGGTGGCCGCGGATCTCCGCCTCGTCACGCACGCCGCCCAGCGACAGGCGCACGAACTTGCGGCCCGTGGCCTTCGCCACGCTCTGACCCAGCGACGTCTTGCCGACGCCCGGAGGACCGACGAGGCACAGGATGGGCCCGCGCATGTCGTTCTTCAGCTTGCGCACCGCCAGGTACTCCAGGATGCGCTTCTTGACCTTCTTGATGCCGAAGTGGTCCTTGTCCAGCTGCTGCCGCGCGTTCTCGATGTCGAGGTTGTCCTCGGACAGCTTCGACCACGGCAGGTCCGCAATCCAATCCAGGTAGGTGCGCGCGACGGTGTACTCGCTGGAGGCCGCCGGAATCGTCTTCAGGCGGTTGAGCTCCTTGTTCGCGACCTTCTCCACCTCGGGAGGCAGGGCGGCCTTCTTCAGGCGCTCCTGGAGCTCGTCGAGCTCCTCCTCCTCCTCGCCCATCTCCCCCAGCTCCTCCTTGATGGCCTTGAGCTGCTGGCGCAGGTAGTACTCACGCTGCGTCTTCGACATCTCGCCCTTCACGGCGGAGTCGATCTTGTTGGAGAGCTTGAGGATCTCCCGCTTGCGGTTGAGCAGCTCCAGCACCAGCTTCATCCGCGCCTTGAGGTCCACCGTCTCCAGGACGGCCTGCTTCTCCTCGATGGGCACGTCGACGTTGGCGGCGATCAGGTCCGCCAGGTGGCCGGGGTGGGTGATGCTCTCCACCAGCTCGGTGGCGGCGGCGGGCAGCTCGGGCATCAGCTCGATGACCTCGCGCGCCAGCTTCTTGAGGTTGATGCCCAGGGCCTCCACCTCGACGTTCTCCGCGGAGGTCTTGTCCTCCACCGCGTCGACGCGGGCCTTGAGGTAGGGGGCCTCCTGCACCAGCTCCACCACGCGGAAGCGGGCGAGCCCCTGCACCACGAGCGAGTAGTTGTCCTCGCCCATCTTCAGGAGCTTCACGATACGGGCGACGGTGCCCATGGTGTAGAGGTCGGCGGCGCCCGGATCTTCTTCCTCGGCGCGGCGCTGGGTGACGACGCCAATCACCTGATCATCGCGGACCGCGTCCTTGATCAGGGCAATGGTCTTCTGGCGGCCGACGGCCAGGGGAAGCACGCCGCCGGGGAAGAAGACGCTGTTCCGCAGGGGCAGGATGGGCAGCACCTGCGGGATGTCTTCCTTGTTGATGAGCCCCGGAGGGGCCATCGCGGTGGGCATGGCGCTCGCGGCGGTGCCCTTCTTCTTCTCATCGGACATGAAGTTCGGCCTCTTCCTTCTTCAAGCTCGGCCCTACGAGCGGCCAAGCCGGTGAACATCTGTCGGTTTTCTGCGGCAGATGAACCAACGTAACAACCAAAACGGCCATGGCAAACGCCGTGTACGATTTTCCACGCCCAAGTCGGATGCCGGACGCAGAGAGCTTGTCTCGCGTCCTGGCCGGGGGTGGGGCATGCTTGCCCCCCCAGCCCTGATGCGTCGCGCCGCCCGGTGCGCCGCCCTCTGATGGAGGCCGCCATGAAGCTGAAGACCAGTGCCCCCCTGCTCCTGTTGCCGGCCCTCTGGGTAGCGTCCTGCACGTCGCCCGTGGACGAGGCGGGCTCCACCCTGCCCGGTCAGTGTCAGAGCGACGCGCCGGTGGTGGCGCCCCAGAAGACGGACATCCTCTTCGTCATCGACAACTCGGGATCCATGGCGGAGGAACAGGCCGGCATCGCCACGGAGCTCCCCGGCTTCATCAAGACCCTGCGGGAAGGGGGCGGCGTCACGCAGGACTTCCGCGTCGGGGTGATCACCACCTCGGTCTACCAGCGGATCCGCTTCCAGGGGAGGGATGTCATCAAGGACTATCCTGGAGAGGCGGGGCACCTGCAGCCGGTGCCGGACGCGGATGGCAAGCCCACCGTGGCCCGCTACCTGGAGAGCTCGGACGAGAACTTGCTGGAGCAGTTCCAGCGACTGGTGAAGCAGGGGACCCTGGGCAGTGGACAGGAGGCTCCGTTCGAGGCGGCGCGGCTGGCGCTGTCCGAGCCGCTGACGGGGATATCCACCGTCGACGGAGGCAACGGGGGCTTCCTGCGGGACGACGCCCGACTCCTCGTGGTGGTGGTGACGGACGAGGAGGACTGCAGCTCCGACGAGAGGCCGGTGCCGATCATCCTCTCGCAGGACACCTCGGTGGACCAGTGCAGTGCGGACGCAGCACTGCTGAAGTCGGTGGACTCGTACTTCGAGTTCTTCCGCGGCCTGCGTGACTCGAAGGGGGCGCGCCGGGAAGTGCTCTGGGCCACGGTGGGGCCGGTGGCGTTGAGCGACAAGCGGGCGGAGCTGATCCAGGACAGGACGCCCCAGGGGACCTTCGTGCGCAACGCGGACTGCCCCACGTCGTACGGGCCGGGGTATCGGCACCGGGCGATGGCGGAGAAGTTCGACTCGCACTTCGAGAACCTCGACTCCATCTGCCGGGAGAGCTACCGGGACACGCTGCTGCACATCGCCGAATTGGCCGCGGTGTCACAGAGCGTGGACGTGGTGAACCTGCCGGATCCACGCCTCGCGCAGGTGGAGCTGACGCGGGCGAGTGGCGAAGTGGAGCGGTGCTCGGTGGCGGCGGGAGACCTGAGCTACGAGCCGTCTGGCGAGGGCCGCTCCGCGCGGATCTACTTCGGCGGCGACTGCCTGCGCCGGGCGGATGACACGAAGGTGGAAGTGAAGGTGATCTGCGCAGGGTAGCGGATCCACCGAGGGCCCAGGGGCGCGGAATCCCTGGGGTCGCGGGTTGGAAACCGAGCTGTCACGTCGTGTCGTCGCATCCATCGCCGCGCGTCCTGTGCGGGCGCACGTCAGACCCGTGAGCATACTGAACTGCCGTCCAGGCGGACGTTCGGTGTGCCGGGTCCCGGCGAGGAGGCGAGATGAGCGCGGCGTTGGAGCAGCGAGTGGGCGCGGCGGGCGGCTCGGTGGTGGAGCAGCTTCGCGAGCGCATCCGCCAGTTGCAGGCGGCTCCTCGGCGTTACCTGGCGGTCCTTCGCACGGGGATGGAGGCGGTGGATGCGCTCCTGCCCTCGGGTGGCTTCCCGCTGGGGCAGGCGGTGGAGCTGTGCGGTGAGGCGGCCTCCGGACGGACCAGCCTGGCGCTGAGCGCGGTGGCGGCGGCGCATCGGGAGGCTCGGCTGTGCGCGTGGGTGGATGGGCCGCGTGAGCTCTATCCGCCCGCGGCTGCCGCGCAGGGCGTGGACCTGGAGCGGCTGCTGATTGTCCGACCCAAGGCGATGGAGCAGCGGGTCTGGGCGGCGGTGCAGCTGGCGCGCAGCGGGGCCTTCGCGTGTGTGGTGTTGGACCTGACGCGGGGGGTAGGCGCGGTCGGCAGGGCGCCCAGGGTTGGACTGGCCGAGGCTCGCAAGCTGGCGGACGCGGCGGAGCGGGGCGGTGGGCTGTTGGTGCTGCTGACCTCTCCGGACGCACCCGCGGATGGCGTGACGCGCCTTCGGACGGAGTCGGAGGGGGCGGAGGGCTGGTCCGTGGAGGTGGTGCGCAGCCGGGGAGGAGGCATGGGGGCTCGGGCGGTGCTGCCGTGGAGCGCGCTGTATCCGGAGCTGGGGCTGGAGGACGGTGGGCGGATGTTGGATGTGGCGCCGCTGGATGCGGATGCGACGCCGGACTTCCTGCGGGAAGGGACGTGGGTGGCTCGCAATGGCTGTGGCATCCAGGGACAGCGGCCCGGTCGGGACGGGGCGATGCCATCGCTGCGAGCGGGGCTGGGTGTGGCCGCCGCGGCGTACTGAGGGCGCTCCATGCGCAGGGCCTATCTGCACTTCACGCGCTTTCCGGTGCAGCGCAAGGTCATCGAGTATCCGGAGCTGGCCGGGCGTCCCTTCGTGCTGGTGGAGGAGTCGCGAGGACAGCGGCGAGTGGTCGCGGCTTCGACGTCCGCGCTGAAGGCGGGAGTCCGGCCCGGGGCGACACTCACGGCGGCCACCGCGTTGGAGCCGGGGCTTCGTCATTTTACCTATCGAGAGGAGGACGAGGCTCGGGCGCTGGTGGCCTTGGGGGAGGCGCTGTTGTGCCTGGGACCGGCGTTTCAGCTCTCCTCGCCGGATGGGCTGTGGCTGGACGCGGGCGCGGCGCACCTGTCCGGGGGCGAGGAGGGGCTGTGCTCACGGGCGTTGGAGTTGTGCGCGGAGCAGGGCTATCGGGCGCATGTGGCGGTGGCTTCGGAGGCGTTCACCTCGCGGGCGCTGGCTCGGCATGGGGCTCGGCGGGTGGAGGTGGTGGCGCCGGGGGAGTCGGCTCGGGTGTTGGCGCCGCTGCCGCTGGCCGCGTTGGAGGGGCGGGAGGGGGCGGCCTTCTCCGCGCTGGGGCTCACCACGCTGGGGGAGGTGGCGGCGTTGCCCGTGGGGGCGGTGGTGGCGCGCGGTGGGGCGCAGGGGGCGCGGGTGCATGCGCGCTGCGGTGGGGTGGATGACACGCCCTTCGTGGCCGAGGTGCTGGAGGAAGTGCTGGAGGAGCGTCGGGTATTGGACTGGCCGGCGGAGTCCTTCGAGCCACTGCGTTTCGCGCTGAAGACCTTGTTGGACAGACTGGGGGCGCGGCTCGCGGGGCGGGGACAGGCGGCGGTGCGCATCACCTTCACGTTGAAGCTGGACCCCACGGGACAGCAGCAGGTGACCTTGGCCCTGGCTCGGCCCACGGCGGCGGCGAAGCTGTTGCTGGACCTGGCGCGGCATCGGTTGGAGGAACTGCGGCTGCAGAACCCGGTGGCGGAGGTGTCCGCCCGGGTGGATGAGCACTCCGAGGAGCGGGGGCAGCAACTCTCGCTGGGGGATGCTCCGGAGGGGGATGCGGCGCTGGAGGTGGTGTTGTCGCGCCTGGCGACGACGTTGGGGGAGGAGTCGCTCTGCTCCGCGGGGCTGGAGTCCGTGCACCGGCCCGAAGGCGCTCATGGGGCCAAGGTCTTCCGGCCTCCCGAGGAGAAGAAGAAGGGCTGGGTGGAGGACCTTCGCGAGGAGCGGGGCCCTGCTGGGATGGGTGGGCTTCGAGAGAGGCCCTCGCGGGTGCTGGCGGAGCCTGCGCGGCTGGACGCGGAGGTGGGTGAGGCGGGCCGACTGCTGGCGGCGAGGGTGGGGGGCAAGCGCCACCGGGTGACAGCGGTGACCGGCCCCGAGAGGTTGGGCGGTGAGTGGTGGTCCGAGTCTCCCTTTCAGCGTGACTACTACCGGGTGCACTTCGAGGGGCTGGGACCCGCCTGGGTATTTCGGGACATGCGCGACGGCAGCTTCTATTTGCAGGGCTTGTTTGACTGAGGTGTGGCTGGGGTTTCGGAAGTGGATGTCGTTTGAGTGTCTGTTGATTCCCTGTGATGAGAGTTGGGTGTTGGGAATTCAGCGGCAAGGCTGTCAGGTTTGCTGCTGAAGTCTGCCCTCCGGTATGAAGGGTCCCCAATGTGCAACATCGTCTTTGGGGGCGGGCGCAGAATTGTGTCGTGCGGGTCCAGGACTCGGCCGCTGGAGTGTTCGTTCTTGGCCGAGTTCTCTTTGGCAGGAATTGAATCCTGACAGTGAATTCGATCCGCACGAGGGTGATGTGATGCCAAGTCAGTTTGCGTGGCGCTATTGTGGCAAGTGCAGGACGATGTTCTTTGATGGCTATTCATACAAAGGGCGGTGCCCGGTAGGCGAAGGCCATGATGCGTTTGGGTTCTATTTCCATCTCCCGTATGACGTGCCGCCATCGGGGACTGCGCAGGGTTCTTGGCGCTTCTGTGGTAAGTGTTGTGCAATGTTTTATGATGGTTACGCTGAAAAAGGCCGGTGTCAAATGGGGGGCGGCCATGCTGCTCAGGGATTCGTATTCGTCCTCCCACATAGCGTACCGCCGTCGAGTACCGCGCAGGATGGTTGGCGCTTCTGTAATAAGTGTTGCGTGATGTTTTACGATGGCGCTTCGGACAAGGGGCGGTGTGCAGCCGGCGGTGGTCATTTTGCCCAGGGCTTGATGTTTGTGCTACCCCACATGGTATGGCTGGACGGGTCCGCGTTTGAGTCCGAGACGGAAGTCGCCTGAGGTGGCATTGCGCAGTATCTTCGCGTTCTTGCTTAAATATGAGTGAACACGGCTTGTGTTTTCGGCGAGGGTAGGGGGCGGGTTCTCAGCCGCCCCCTTGTTGCCCGGCCCGCCCCTCCGTGGTTATGGAGGAGGCACCACCCACCCTCAGGGCCTCGACATGCGCGTCCGCCTCTTTCTCCTGCTGTCCCTGCTGCTCACCGCATGCGCCGCGCCGCAGGTCCGTCCTCCGGGCGCCATCCGCAAGGTCGTCGTGGTGGTGGGCTCACGGGTGGACGCACTGCCCACGAACAGCTACCGCGAGGACCTGATGGGGGAGGGCAACCCGCGCACGGTCCTCTCCGGGCAGACCCAGGCCGTGCTGCGAGAGCGTGGCTTCGACGTCGTCGGTGTGCGCATCTCAGACGCCCCCGCGCCCGCCACACAAGAGGTCGTATCCCTCATCCGCGAGAATGGCGCCGAGGCCGCCGTGGTCGTCGTGCTGAACTGGGTCGACGTCACGGTCATCCAGGCCCTCGGTCGGGCCGACGTCATCCTCGAGTCAGGGCTCGTCTCCCCTTCGGGCCAGCTCCTCTGGCACAAGGAGAGCCGCACGGCCACCACCATCGGCATGTATCAGTCGCAGACGGACCACAGCTCCTATCTGCGCAAGGCCATCATCCAGGCCGTGAACGAGATTCCCTGAGCCCCGTCAGGGCTTCTCCTGCGGGCTCGCGAGCCGCAAGTGCTCGTGCACCGTCTCCGCGCGCAGGTACAGGAACTGCGCGTCGCCGAAGGCCAGCGTGTCCCCGTCGTTGAGCGTCACCTGCGCCCGAAAGCCCAGCGGCGCGCCGTTGATCCACGTGCCGTTCATCGACTGCGCATCGCGCACCAGGAAGCCCCCCGTCGCCGCGTTCCACCGCAGCGTGGCGTGATGTTGCGAGACGGACGGGTCCGGCACCACCAGGTCACACTCCGAGCGACCCACGGTGAGCTCCTCGCCATCCACCTTGGGGTTCAGGAAGTGGACCTCCAGGTTGTCGAAGTCGCGAAGCATCGCGAGCAGCCGCTCCGTCATGCGCGAGCGGTGCGCCATGCCCACCGTCCGAGCCCCTGTCAGCTGCTGGGCGATGTTCCGGAAGACCGGATCCACGGGCTGCTGGATGAGCGCCACGGGGCCGGAGGCTGCACGGAAGGCTTCGAGCGAAGCCTGAGCGAAGGGTCGGAGCTGATTCACGGACACCATACCGTCCACCCTACGTCCAAGCAGCGGCCACGGGAAGCGTCGGATGGACCGCCCGCCTGGACGTACAGGGAGGGGCTCCGGTGTCTGCTGGACATGACATCCGACGGAAGGGCATGGGAGCCTGGAACTTCATGCGCGTCCTCGTCACCGGAGCAGCGGGCTTCATCGCCCACCACGTCATCACCCGACTGCTGGCCCGAGGTGACACCGTCATCGGAGTAGACAACCTGGAGTCCTCCGGAGACGTGGCGCTCAAACAGGCGCGACTGACACACCTCCAGTCCGTCCCCGGCGCGGAGCGCTTCACCTGTCACCGCGCCGACATCACCGACACAGCCTCGCTCGCGGCGCTCTTCCGGCACGAGCAGCCCGAGAGTGTCATCCACCTCGCGGCACGTGTGGGCGTGAGGTCCGCGGGAGCCTCCGCCCAGTCCTACCTCGACGCGAACGTGACGGGGTTCCTCCAGGTGTTGGAACAAGCACGCGCGGCGCGAGTAGCCCACGTCGTCTATGCCTCCTCCAGCTCCGTGTATGGCGCGGGCACGCCGCCGCCCTTCGCGGAGACCGCCGCCGCCGACCATCCGCTCAATGTCTATTCAGCGACCAAGCGCGCGGGAGAGTTGCTCGCTCACACGTACAGCCACCTCTACGGGCTCCCCACGAGTGGCCTGCGCTTCTTCACCGTGTACGGCCCCTGGGGCCGCCCGGACATGGCGCCGCTGCGCTTCCTCCGAGCCCTGCGCGAGGGCCTCCCCATCGACCTGTATGGCGAAGGACGGATGCGCCGCGACTTCACCCATGTGGACGATGTCGCGGAAGCGGTGGTGCGTGTGTTGGATAGACCTCCCACCGGGACGCCACCGTATCGCCTGCTCAACGTCGGTCGAGGCGAGCCCGTCTCCCTCCGCGACTTCGTCGCCGTGCTGGAGCGACACACGGGAACCCAGGCCCTGCTGAACCCAAGGCCCGCCCAGCCCGGCGAGATGGACGCCACCTGGTCCGACTCCACCGCGCTGGAGCGCGAGACAGGCTTCCGTCCACGCGTGTCCGTGGACGAAGGCCTCGCCGGGCTCGTGGCCTGGGAGCGCGAGCACTCCAGCAGGCCACCTCCCGCCGAGCCTCACGAGGTCGATACCGTCACCTGACCGTGCTCCACGCGCCAGCACTCGGTGGTGCAGGCGCGAGCGAACTCGGAGTCATGCGTCACCAGGAGCAGCGCTCCGGGGTACTCGCGAAGGGCCGCCTCCAGTCGCTCGATGGAGGGCAGGTCCAGGTGGTTGGTGGGCTCATCGAGCACCAGCGCCCAGGCATGCTGCCCGAGCCCCCGCGCGATGAGCAGCTTGCGAATCTCCCCGGGAGAAGGCTGCTCCGAGCCCAGCAGCCGCTCCGGGTCCACCCCCAGCGCCGCGACGAGCGACAGGACGCGCCCCTTCTCCTCGGGCGGCAGCGAGCGCACCGCCTCCAGCGTGGCCCGAGCCTCCTCGGCCCCCACGTCCTGAGGCAGATACAGCACCCGCTCCCGAGGCACCCGAGCACTCTCCAGCAGCGCCCGCACCAGGGTGCTCTTGCCCGCGCCGTTGGGGCCCTCGATGCGCACGCGCGCCTCGCGCCCCACCGACAGATTCACCGGCCCCAACAACGTGACGTCCCCGGCACGAACCTCCGGGGTGTCCAGCGTGAAGATCCACGGGTTGGGCGAGCGCGCGTAGTCGACGAAGACAGAGCGCCCCAGCGTCTTGTCCGCGGCGAACTCACCCACGGCCTCCGAGGCACTCTCCAGCTCGCGTCGGAGGATTCCCACCCGGCGTCCCGCATGCGCCTCCGCCCAGCCCACGGTGACCTTCGCCCCCATGGACCGCGCATCGTTGTCGTACTTGTTCTTCAGCCGCTTGCTCGTGCTGCGCGAGGCATCCGCGCCCTGCTGCTCCCGCCGCGCCTGGTCCAGCATCCGCGCCGCGCGCCGCTGGTCCGCGCGCCGCTGCTGATATGCATCCACCTCCGCCTCGCGCTCCGCCTCCCAGTGCTGCTTCGCCGCGGAGTAGGCCCCCGGCCACAGCCGCGCATCACCACCATGCACGCGCAGCGTGGCGGAGGTGAGCGTCTCCAGGAGCGGCCGGTCGTGCGACACCACGACGCCCACCCCGCGGAACCGTCGCAGCGCGGAGACGAGCCACGTCCGAGCCTCCGCATCCAGATGGTTGGTGGGCTCATCGAGCAGCAGCACATCGGGCTCGGCCGCCAGCGCCGCGCCCACCTGCCACCGCTTGCGCTCACCCGGAGACAGCGTGGACCACCGCTCCAGCGCGGACACGTCCAGCCCCAACTGCCCATGGAGCCTGCGCGCCAGTCCATCCCAGGACTCGGCGAACTCGGAGATGTCCGGCGTGAGCGCCTCCACCTCCTGCCGACAGAGCCGCAGGACGGGGGAGGGCGGGTCGAACTGGAAGTGCCCCTCGGTGGGCGTCAGCTCCCCCGACAGCATCCGCAGCAGGGTGGACTTGCCCGCGCCATTGGCGCCGACAAGACCCGTCCAGCCCGCGGCCAGGTGGAACTCGATATCGGAGAGGACAGTGACTGCGTCGGAATAAGCGAACGACACGCTGTGCGCGCGAAGGGAAGACATAGAAGCGAGCTCCTGAATCCAGGGCGCAAGCCAGCTCCAAAGGGCGGCTCTGCGCGGGCGAGGCAAAAAGGCCTGGGACTCAGCGGCTCAGCTTCAAGGGTGCGTCGACCTCGCGAAGGGAGGGGGTGTCAGGCCCTCCGGTGGATACGTGCGGCCAGAATCTATGACGCGGGCCGGGGTGGATTGCAACCCCGGCCTGCTCGCCGGCCGGTGCGGACGGCGAGCCTGGAGCCTTCCTGACAGCGACCGCTACTCGTCCTGCTCGGAGGGCGGGCGAGGACGCCGCGCGGGCACCGCGGGCGTTCCCGTGAGCGTCGCGTGCTCGGCCGCGGGGCTGCGCGTCAGGCCCTGCGCGCTCAAGGACGCGGCGGTGGGAGACTGGCGAGTCGCCTGGGGCGGGGCCGTGGGGCGCTTGGGCGCATCGTCCTTGAAGATGTCCTTGAGCGCGGAGATGGCGCCCAGGGTGGCGGTGGCCTCGTAGGGGATGATCATCTTGTTGTCCCCCTTGCTCATCTCCTGGAGCGTCTCCATGTAGCGCAGCGCGAGCACCTCGTGCGTGGCGCCGCCATGGTTGATGGCGTCGAAGGTGAGGCGGGTCGCCTCGGCCTTGCCCTCGGCCTCCAGCATGGTGGCGCGCTTGCGGCCCTCGGCGCGGGCAATCTCCGCGTCGCGCTCGGCCTCGGCGCGCAGGATGCGGGAGATCTTCTCGCCCTCGGCCTGGAGGATGGCGGCGGCCTTGTCGCCCTCGGCCTTGGTCACCTCGGCGCGACGCTCGCGCTCGGCGGTCATCTGCTTGGCCATGGCGGACTTGATGGCCTGGGGCGGCTCGATCTCGCGCAGCTCCACGCGCGTCACCTTCACGCCCCACTTCTCCGTGGCGTCATCCAGCACCATGCGCAGCTTGCCGTTCACCGTCTCGCGGCTGGTCAGCGTCTGGTCCAGCGTCAGCCCGCCCATGATGTTGCGCAGGTTCGTCATGGTGAGCTGCTCGATGGCCAGCGCCAGGTTCTCCACCTGGTACAGCGCCTTCGCGGGGTCGACGATCTGGTAGTAGATGACCGAGCCGACCTCCATGTTGACGTTGTCGTGGGTGATGACCTGCACCGTCTCGAAGCCCATGACCTGCTCACGCAGGTCCACCATGGCGCTGCGCATGTAGCGGTTTCCCGTGCGCATCTCGATGGGGCGGGGGCTGTCGAGGAACGGGATGAGGATGTTGAGCCCGCTGGTCGCGATGCTGTGGAACTTGCCCAGTCGCTCCACCACCATGACCTTGGCCTGGGGAACGATGCGAATGCCGGTGACGACGGCGAAGCCGACCACCACCACGGCGATGATGAATAGAACGGTCAGAAAGCTCATCGAGCATTCTCCTTCTGTTCCCGCTGGGGAACGGACTGTGTCGCCGACGGGCGGCGCACCCAAAGCTTGAGCCCTTCCACTTGCTCCACGGTGACACGCTCGCCCTCGGGAATGGCGCCCGACAGCGTGCGGGCAATCCACAGCTCCCCGTTGATGCGCACGGTGCCCCCGTTCTTCTCGTCGATGGCCTCCATCACCACCGCCTCCTGCCCCATCATGGCCTCGACCCCCGTCTTCAAATGCGAAGCGGTCCGCATGAAAACGCTTTTGAAGAGGGTGCGCGACGCCGCGAACAGGCCCGCGGAGACCAGGGCGAAGAGGAGGAGCTGGAAGTTGATGCCCAGCCCCATGGCCGCGACGAGGGCGGAGACGAGCGCCCCCACCGCGAACCAG
Source organism: Myxococcus stipitatus DSM 14675 (assembly GCF_000331735.1). GTDB lineage: Bacteria > Myxococcota > Myxococcia > Myxococcales > Myxococcaceae > Myxococcus > Myxococcus stipitatus. The sequence continues at coordinate 5,010,575 of NC_020126.1, forward strand.
AGCGTGACGAAGCCGGACAGCTTGATTTCCAACGCGCCACAGAGGAGCGCCGCGACGAGCCAGAGCTGCCAGGCGGTGGGAGTCAGGTCCATGAAGGTCTCTTTGTCAGCCGGTTCCCTGTCCTGTCAAATCGGGACGAGGGAAGGCGCAAGCGGAATCTTCACGGAAGAGGGGCGCGCACGCCCCCCCAGGGGCCTTCCTGGTGGGCCCGAGCGACCTACTTCACGCGGAACAGCTCGCGCGTCTCGACGATGGGCTGCTGGCCGCCGAGGGTCCGGGTGTAGAGCAGCCGCTGGGGGACGCCGTCGGCGCCGCAGTCCAGTGCGTCCAGGGTGAGCGTCTCCTTGAAGATGAGGGTGGTGGGCTTGGGGCCTCGGGTCGTGGCCTTCTCGATGCTGCCCGCGCGGCTCGCGTAGGTCTTCGCGGGCCTGCGCGTCACGATGAACTCCACCCGGGCGGGGTCGCGATCCAGATGGAGCAGGTAGCCCGTGGTGTCCTTGTGGCTGGGGCCGACGCTGTCCGGGGTGAGGCTGTCGAACTGGACGTGGGTCTCCGCCCAGTAGCTGCCTCGGGGGTCTCTCGAGAAGCGGACCGTCAGGGTGTAGTTGTTCTTGAGCAGGGAGTCATTGGCCATGCGGGTCAGCGGGTCCTGGAGTTGCTCATCGGTCAATGCGCTCTGCCATTCCTTGAACACGCGGCCCTTGTAGGTGCCCACGTACAGCTCTCGATTCGAGCCGCAGGGCGTGGACTTGCGCGGGCCCGCCTTGGCTTCTCCTCCCATCGCGTGCCCCGGCAGCAGCAGGGCGGAAGCAAGGAGGAGCGAGAAGGGGAAGGCGAGGCGGTTGTGGCCATGCAAGGACATGGAACCTCCGTGTCGACTGGGGGCGGGGCGACATGGGCCGATGCCGCGCTCGCGACGCGGACGGCGCCACGCGAGCCGATTCACGGTAGGCATCGAGGATCCCGGCGGCAGGCGTTCTCAGGTGATGAGCGTTGCTGCCAGGACAGCCACGCGTGGCATGCGCGGTGCCTGTCTGGGTTTGAACGAGGCGCTCGGACGGGCGGCTGTCTGGAAACGTCGTGGCGCGGAGGACGTGCGGCGTCGGGGGTGGAGCCGGGTCGCTCAACCCGGCGCGTTGCTCGGACGCTGGATGAAGATCCGACCTAGCGCCTGAACGGCTGGTCAGTGTCTTGATCGGGTGTGGACTACGCCGAGCTCGTCTGTCGCTCCAACTTCTCGTTCCTGCGCGGTGCCTCCCATCCGGAGGAGCTGGTGCTCACGGCCTCCCGACTGGGGATGAGCGCGCTGGCGCTGACGGACACGGATGGCCTCTACGGCGCAGTGAAGGCCCACCTGGCCGCGAAGGAGCACGGCCTGCGGTTGATACTGGGCGCGGAGCTGACGCTGGAGGACGGCCCTCCGGTGGTCGTCTACGCGGCGGACTCGGAGGGGTACTCGAACCTGTGCGCGCTGGTGTCGCGCAGCCGGATGAGCCACCCCAAGGGGGAGTCGGGGCTGCCGTGGAGGGCGGTGGCGGAGCGCTCGAGGGGGCTGCTCGCGCTGTTGCCGGAGCCCGCGGCGCTGGAGCGGGTGGCGCCGCTGGCGGAGGCGTTCCCGGAGCGCTTCCACGTGGGGCTGTGCCGGACGCTGTCGGCGGGAGACTCGGCGAGGGAGGCGCGCGCGGAGGCCCTGGCGCGGGAGCTGGCGGTGCCGCTGGTGGTGCACAACGACGTGCACACGCACCACCGACGGCGTCAGCCCCTGCAGGACGTGCTGAGCGCGGTGCGGCACGGAACGACGGTGGACCGGGCGGGGACGCTGTTGTTGCCCAATGGCGAGCGGACGCTGAAGGGGCCTCGGGAGATGGCGCGACTGTTCGAGGACCGTCCGGAGGCGCTGGCGCGGACGGTGGAGCTGGCCTCGCGGTGCCGGGCGTCGCTGGATGACCTGCGCTACCGGTTCCCGGAGGAGGACCTGCCTCCGGGGCGCTCCGCGGACGAGCACCTGAGGACGCTGACCTACGAGGGGCTCGCGGTGCGCTACCCGTCGGGTGTGCCGCCGGAGGTGGTGAAGCAGATAGAGCACGAGCTGCGGCTCATCGCCGCGCTGGACTTCGCGGGTTACTTCCTGTCGCTGTGGGACATCGTCGGCTTCGCGCGGCGGCGGGGGATTCTGTGCCAGGGGCGGGGGAGCGCGGCGAACTCGGCGGTGTGTTACGCGCTGCAGATCACGGCCATCGACCCGGTGCGGATGGGGCTCTTGTTCGAGCGCTTCCTGAGCATGGCGCGCAAGGAGCCGCCGGACATCGACGTGGACTTCGAGCACGAGCGGCGCGAGGAGGTGCTGCAGTACGTGTACGAGAAGCACGGGCGGCACCGGGCCGGCATGGTGTGCGAGGTCATCTGCTACCGGGGCCGGCTGTCGCTCCGGGAGGCCGGAAAGGCGCTGGGCCTGTCCCTGGACCAGGTGGATCGGCTGTCGAAGGTCTCCGCGGCGCACGGCTTCGAGGTGACGCCGGAGGTCCTGCTGGAGGCGGGGCTGTCCGCGTTCGACCGGCGGGTGCAGCGCACGCTGTCGCTGGCGGCGGAGCTGGAGGGCTTTCCCAGACATCTGTCCATCCACGTGGGGGGCTTCGTCATGACACGCGAGCCCCTGACGGAGCTGGTGCCGGTGGAGAACGCGGCCATGCCGGGGCGGACGGTCATCCAATGGGAGAAGGATGACATCAACTCCATCGGCTTGCTGAAGGTGGACCTGCTGGCGCTGGGCATGCTCACCGCGCTGTCGAAGTGTTTCGCATTGATTCGCGAGCACCACGGGCGGGAGTTGTCATTGGCGACGATTCCCGCGGAGGACCCGAAGGTCTACGACATGCTGTGCGAGGCGGACACCGTGGGGGTGTTTCAAATCGAGAGCCGCGCGCAGATGAACATGCTGCCTCGGCTGAAGCCGAGGACGTTCTACGACCTGGTGGTGGAGATTGCCCTCATCCGCCCGGGGCCCATCGTCGGGAAGATGGTCCACCCGTTCCTGCGCAGGAGGAACGGGGAGGAGGAGGTGCGCTACCCGAGCGAGGCGGTGCGGGAGATCCTGGGCAAGACGCTGGGCGTGCCGCTCTTCCAGGAGCAGGCGATGAAGCTGGCGATGGTGGCGGCGGGGTTCTCGGCCGAGGAGGCGGACGGGCTGCGGCGGGTGCTGAGCCACAAGCGCGCGGAGTCCATGCTGCTCCAGTACCGGGGCCGCTTCGTGGAGGGCTGCTTGTCGCGAGGATATGAGCGGGCCCAGGCGGAGGAGTGGTTCGACAACTTCCGGGGCTTCGCGCACTACGGCTTCCCGGAGAGCCACTCCGCCAGCTTCGCGTTGATTTCATACGCGTCGAGCTGGCTGAAGTGTCACTACCCCGCGGCCTTCACCACGGCGCTCCTGAACTCCCAGCCCATGGGCTTCTACGCGCCGCACACGCTGGTGGCGGACGTGCAGCGGCACGGGGTGGAGGTGCGGCCGGTGGACGTGCGTGTGTCGCGCTGGGATTGCACGCTGGAGGAAGGAGGCAAGGCGCTGCGGCTGGGATTGAGGATGGTGAAGGGCCTGGGTGAGTCCGCGGGGCGGAGGGTGGAGTCGGGGCGAGGCGAGGAGGGCTACGCGGACGTGGGCAGCCTCGCGCGGCGGGCGAGGATTCCCCGGCACGAGCTGACGCGGCTGGCGCTGGCGGGGGCGCTGGGGCCGCTGTGCAAGGGCTCTCGGCGTCAGGCGCTCTGGGACATCCAGGCGCTGGGGCCGCTGGACTCGGATGACCTGTTCTTCGGCATGTCGATGGATGGCACGCAGGTGGAATTGCCTTCCATGGATGTGTTCGCGCGGGTCTGTGCGGACTACGACACGGTGGGCCTGTCGCTGGAGAAACACCCCCTGGAGCTCTTGCGACCCATGCTGAGGAAGCAGGGCGCGGTGACGGCGGAGGGGCTGAAGAAGGTGACCTCCGGGCGCACGGTGACGGTGGGCGGGATGATGATCTGCCGACAGCGTCCGCCCACGGCGCGGGGCATGTGCTTCGTCTCACTGGAGGATGAGACGGGCATCGCCAACCTCGTGGTGCCTCCGGACGTCTACGAGCGGTGTCGCAAGGAGCTGCATGCGGCCTTGTTCGTGGTGGGGCAGGGCGTGCTGGAGCGCTCGGGCAAGGTGACGAACGTGAAGGTGAAGACGGTGTGGGGGCTCGAGACCGCGGCCTCGCCTCGGGCGGAACTGCGTACCGCCAAGACGCAGCCGCGTCCCTGAGGGCCGCGTCCCGCGCGTGTCCCGCCTGGGGCGTCGTGTGGAAGTCGTCTCGGCACGCGGCTGGCAAGGGGAGTCGCTGGATTCTCCCCTCGCTCGGACGGACGTGGCATGCCGAAGAATGTTTTCACCGTGTGTTTCTGTGGAACCGGCTGCTCACGGGATGAGGGAGAAGAGACCCGGTACTGGGACTACAAGAACACCCTCATCGGCTGGTTCGCCAAGAGCGACAAGCGGCTCATCAGCGACAAGGACATCTACGACAAGGAGACGGGCTACATCCCGGTGCGGCTCCACAAGGAGATCTCCGGTGAGCTCCAGGACACGAAGCTGAGCGCCACCGTGCGCGGTGTCGGTGAGAACGACTGGCACCACCAGATGGATGCGTGCTCTCCGCTGGACAGCTCCCTGCCGGGTGCTCCGGGGGCGCTGCGCTCCTATGCGAGGAGCTACTCCGAGGGGAATCAGCGGAGCATGGTGGGGCAGATATCCGGCTGGGCCGACGCCGCGCTCGCGTTGCACGCCGCCAGCCTCGCGGTGGCCAGCGGGGCGGAGCAATACAACTTCATCGGGCACAGCCGAGGCGCCGTCGAGTCGCTCATGGCCGCCTGGTTCATCCACGCCTATGGGGGGAAGGCCTGCGCCAACATCCCCATCAACATCTTCGCCATCGACCCCGTGCCTGGCACGGGCGTGTGGTACGGCATCCAGACCCAGCTGGCCCCGAACGTGGCCAACTATGTCGGCGTCTATGCCTGGGACCACCTGGACACGGGCTTCAGCGCGGTGATTCCGCGGCCCAATGCCCGGATGACCCAGCATCCCCCTCACGCGGTCATCGAGAACAACCGGGGCCTGGGGAGCTCGTGGGCGACGCTCGCGGACCACCGGCAGTTGGAGGACCCGCTCGCGCGCAGCGAGTTGGAGCAGCCCGTGGGATACAAGCTCTACGCCTGTCGAGGGCGGCACGGCACCGTCGCGGGCAACTCCACCTCGGATGGCTTGTATGTCGCGTCCAAGGTCAACCCCGACGTCGCCGCGGTTCCCAAGCTTGTCTACAAGATGGCGCGGGGATATCTGACGCAATGGGATACGACCTTCCAGACGCGAAGCCGCGTCCGCGAGGGCGTCAAGTCCCTGCGACGGCGAATCCATACAGCGCACAACCACTTCGACACCATGGCGAACGGGGAGGCCCGGACGTCTCGCACGGTGCTCCGGCCGAGCGTGCGACGTGTCTCGTCCATCCATGGCCGAGGAGGCGCGGAGCGCTACTACTTCGAGGATGTGGTGGGCACGCCACCGCTCAACCTGGCTTTTCCTTGCACCATCGAGCAGGCCGGTGGTGGCTGGGTGAACTGGACGTTCCTCTGAGTCATCACCCATCCAGGCAAGGAGTTCGGCGACGATGAGCAAGATTGACGAAGTATTGGCCCGGGTGCCCCATCACTACTTCACGCACGTGAGCCGGGAGAGCTACGTGCGCATCCTGGACACGCCGCGCATCTGGGGGCTGCCGTTCGGGCCGGAGATCATGCCGGCGGCCCGGAGCCGCACCAAGGACTTCGAGCGCGCCATCATCGAGGTCGTCCAGAAGACGCGGTTCCGCTGTGACGTGGCCTCGCTCAACAGCCCGGACCCCTCCTGGGCCAAGGTGATTCTGGGCGCCATCGACACGGCGATGATGGCCAATCGCGGCCGTCCCGCCCTCCAGTTCCGGTTCCTCTTCGGGCAGACGCCCATGATCTTCAAGGACGGCACGTCGCCCAACCTCGTCGACTTCCAGGGCGCGCTGATTCGCCTGGTGCGCTCCCGGCAGCGGGCCTGGGGCGCGACACCGGACCTCTGGATGGCGAAGTTCTTCCGCTTGCAGAAGGGGCTCGTGTCGGGGTTCTCCGCCTTCGTCGGCGCGTCCTTGCCGTCCTGGATGGTGTCCGAGCCCGATGACGACTTCACCAAGATGACGTGGAACCACTCGAAGATCATCGCCTCGGATGGGCTCGAGTCCCTGGTCGGCGGGCACAACCTGAACATGGACCTGTTCACCAGTTACCCGCCCGTGCACGACGTGTCCGTCGTCATGCATGGCGAGGCGGCGCTGGGCTCGCAGCGGTTCCTGGATCGGATGTGGGGCTGCGGCACGGACGTGGTGACGAAGGAGTTCCTGGACCCAGGCACCCTGACGTGGAGGAACGGGGATGACGCGAGTGTGCGCAGGCTCGAAGACCCGCTGAGCTCCCGGGAGGCAGGGGACCACCGGACCGAGCGTGCGCGGGAGTTCGCGCGGCTGCATCGAGGCAGCCTGCCGGGGGAGAGGCCGCGTCCCCGTCGCGGCGCGTTCGAGCCCCTGCCCACCATCCTGGAGGAGGAGACCCCGGAGGACCTGGGCGCCGAGGCCATTCGCGAGGATGACCTCCAGACGCTGCGCGACCTGGAGGGGCCTGTCTTCAAGGAGGAGAAGGTCATCGGCTACGCGGGCCTCGATGAGTACAAGAAGGCCAGTCGAGTCCTGTCCATCGGGAAGCACTGGTCGGGCCCGGACATGGACCGGGACTACGAGCAGGCGTCGGAGATCATGAAGTCGGTGTTGATTCACGGCGCCACGAGCACGCTGCGGCTGTCCCAGATGGACCTGGTGAGCGCGTGGAAGAAGAAGTGGTCATCGCATGTGGTCTGCCATTGGATCATGGAGGCGTTGATCGCCAATCCCAGGCTTCAGGTGCAGGTGGTGGTCTCGCCCCTGGACGCCGGGGCGGGGGCGGAGGGGGACCAGTATTCGTTTGGCTCGGGGGCGTGCCGGACGTTCGAGCTGTTCCAGTACTACATGGCGAACGCCGTCGAGACAGACACGCGGCGGCCGGATGCGGAGACGCGGCTGGCGGCCCTGGCCCGGCTGCACATTGCTCCGTTCTATTACACGGAGGTTCCTCGGGAGAAGACGCGGGAAGGGGAGTCGTACTTCTGGCCGGAGCTGACGCCGGAGGGGTTCACCGCGACGTTGAAGCAGCCGTCACTCGCGCAGGTGCCGCCGGTCAAGGGCATCATCGGGAGCGCGGTGGAGTCCGTGAAGAAGGCGAGTGGCGCCGTCTTCCCGAAAGTTCCTTCCGCACCGGGCAATCACACCAAGATCATGATTGCCGATGACCAAGCGTACGTCGTCGGGTCCGACAATCTCTATCCAGGCTTCCTCTCCGAGTTCAACTATCTCATCGAGGGACCGGGCGCCGTGGCGGACCTGCTCCGGACGTACTGGGAGCCGCTGTGGCACTACTCGGGAGCGCACTGTGTGAATCCCGCGTGCAAGGGGGGCTGCACGACGCTGGCGAAGGTGCCTCGGGATGCGCTGGGGTTGGGGCGGAGTCTGCTCTCGGGGCAGCCGGCGACGCGGCTGATGAAGTCTTCGGGGCTCGGGATGCTGCCGCGCTCGGAGTTCTTCAGCGGGATGGTGGAGCCGACCTTGCCGTCGCTCACGGCCCGGCCCTCGTCGTCCTTCTTCGGTCGGGGAGGCGTGGGCCAGCAGGTCTGGTCTCCGCCGCTGTTGCACGCCGACAACCGGGGGAAGGTGATTCGGGTCGACCTGCGTGCGCCGCCGGACCTCGCGCCGATTCTCGAGAAGGATGCGGAGTCCGCGCTGAAGGGCATGATGGAGCGGCGCGAGCGGGAGCTCCTGGCTCCGTCTCGACCGCCGAGCAGCTCCGGGACGGTGAGCCAGACGCCTCCCTCGACGCAGGTGTCGAGCTCGGTCTCCAGCTCCTATGAGAACAGCGACAAGATCGAAGGGGACCACTACTACACCGACCAGCAGATCTTCACGTTGCTGGACCACTATCTCGGGCGCGTGCCGAACGTGGTCGTGCTGCGCGGCATCAACGGCTATGTGCTCAATCGCATCGCGCCGGACACGTATGACGAAGCCCTGCGGGGACTGATTGCGGGTGGGACGCCTCGCACCCTCGTCCAGCCCTACAACGTCAATGGCAACCACTGGGGGTTGATCTTCATCCGGGTGGCGCCTCCCTCGGGCGGCGCGAGAGGACAGGCGCGGGTTCTCTACATCGACCCGCTCAGTCCTGACTCCGTGCCCAACCTGGGCCCGTTGGGACGGGCGTTCCCGGACCTGCAGGTCGAGCGATGCGGCGTCCGCTACCAGAATGACCGCAGGGTGGGCCATGACGGTGGGCAGAACAGCTGTGGTCCGTGGGTCATCGAGCTTGCGCGGTGGCTCGTCTCGCACGATGGGGCGCTGCCCGCGCCCGATAGGGACCCTCGCGAGGCGGCCCTTCGCTTCCGCGCGCAGCACCAGCTGGCCCTGGATGGAATCAACGGGCGCGTCGTGGACGACTTCGTCGTCGTGGGCGGCTCCGATGCCCCGGCGAAGAAGGGCTCGGATGTGAGCTCCACCAGCCCGACCGCGAGTGGAGGGAGCACTGCGACGAAGGGGACGTCGGACGACTCGGATGACGACGACTTCGTCATGGTCTGAGACCTGTGCTCGATGCCGTTGTCCTTCCTTTCGCCATACCCGACGCTTCGAGTGGCAGGTGCAGTTGCTGTGTAAATAACAAGTGCAGGCATATGGCGATATGGTCGCCCGGCGTTTTCGTTCCCCCGGTGGCCTGAGTCGCCACGGGGGCGAGGGCCTGAGGAGACCCACGCATGTCCAGCATCTGGAACCTCATCTCTCACGGCGTCTGCTGGGCGCGTCGCGGCCAGCGGCGGGGGCGGGGCACCGCCGTTCTTCTCTCTCTGCTGGGGGGAAGTGCCTGGGGGCAGTCGTTGCTGTCCGCCGAGAGCTGGTGCGACTTCGGGCAGGCAGGTCCAACCACCGCGCTGCCCGCGCCTGTCGCGCTGTCCGCCGCGCACGGGCAGACGCGCTTCTTTGGCACGGGGCCCGGCTACCACGACGCTGACCTGGCTCTGGTCAGCGCGCTGGAGGGGAGCTCCGTGGACTGGGACGCCGCCACGAGTCACTACGCCGACAGGGTGGAAGGTGTCTGCGCGCTAGCCGCGTCGTCCAGGACGCTGCGCGCCGCGCAAGTCCTCTCGGTGGGTCCCATCGCGTTCATTCGTCCAGGCACCGGTGACGTCCAGGTCCCCCGGCATTCCCGCGCGGTCATCATCGACCTGAGGGAGTTGCCGGCGGCTCCGGGGCTCGAGGAGGCGCTGGCTCGTGCCATCGGCGCGGTCAGCACGGCGCCCGTTGCGCGCCTCTCTGAACGCGTCCGGCACCACATCGGGATGACGGACGAGATGACGCCCGAAAGCGAGTACTCCGCCTATCGCAACTTCGTGGAGCCGCGCGCACGCGAGCCGTACGCCGCGACGGGGCGGGCCGAGTTGCCGGTCGCGCTGCTCACCGGTCCGGCGCTGGCTCCCGCGGCGGCTCGATTCGCGGTGGACTTGCGGATGGCCCAGCGTGCCTGGCTTGTTGGCGCTCCCGTCCACACGGCGGTCGCGGAGTCGAAGTGGATGCCCGTGAAGAGGAAGGGGATGCTCGTGCGCACCGCGCGGCTGGAGGACGCGCAGGGGGCGGTGCCCGACGTCATTCCCGTGGACTCGAGCCTCTCCCACTTTGGATTGGGGGTGGGGAGTTCCGACTCCGTCCCATCCGCGCAGGCGCTCCAGGCTACATCCTTCTCTGGCGTTCCCACGCCGGTGGATCGCACCACGCCCGTCGTGCGCAACGCCCCGGAGAAGCGATTCGCGCTCGAGGTCCTGCCGCCCAGTGCGGCCTCATCGGGCATCGCCCGGGCGGACCTCCTCATCCTCCACGGCGCCACGCGGCTGTTCTTTCCCTACTTCGGGACGGTGGGGGATGGCATCGATGATCGCCTGCTGGAGATGTTGGCCTTGGTGGACGCCGTGCCCGTCACGCATGTCCAACAGACGCAGCGACTGCTCCTGCGCTTCAATGAGGTACTCCAGGACGGCCACGGGTTCGTCTACGCACGGGGGGGACCGACGCCGGCGGGCTACTTCGCCGTCTATTTGGACGAAATCGGCGGAGAGCCGGTTGTCCGCCGCTCCGTGGTGCCGGATGTACACCCTGGAGACACTGTGACGAGTGTCGATGGTGTGCCCATGGCGGAGTGGTTGAGCGTGGAGACGGCGCACGCTTCGGCCGCGACGCCTGGCTGGAAGCATGAAGTCGCCGCCAGGCGGCTGGTCAACATGAACGGTCCTTCCACCTTCGGCCTGCGGGGCGTGGATGGAGTCACGCGTTTCGTGCAGGTGCAGCCTCAGCCGCAGATGCTCCTGGGGCCTCCATCGTTCAGAGGAGCGGGAAGCCTCGCGGACCTCGGGGCGCCGGAGCTGCATTACATGAATCTGGCGAATCAGGTGCTCAGCTCCGTAGGGCAGTTCCGGGCGGCCCTCGCCGCCGCGCAAGGTGCCAGCGGTCTTGTCCTGGATCTGCGCGGCTACCCGAATTTTGGCAGCTACGAACCGCGAAGGCGGCTCATCCCGACGCCGTTCCTCACGTCGGTCTTCCGCACCCCGGTATGGACGGGTCCCGAGGAGTTCGGGTGGCAGGAGGAGCAGGGGGAGATCGAGCCGATGTCGAACCCCTCCTTTTCGGGCCCCATTGTCCTCCTGGTGGGCCCCAAGTCGGTGTCCGCGTCGGAGGATTTCTCCATGGTGCTGACCGGTGCCCGGAGGGTGAAGGTCGTTGGCCGCCGCAGCGCGGGGACGAACGGGGTCGTCGCCCGGTTGCTGATGCCTGGAGGCATGCTCGCGTGGTTCACCGGCATGGAGATGCTCTTTCCGGACCGCTCGACGTTCCACGGTGTGGGCATCGTCCCGGACATCGAGTCCACGCCCACGGCGGTGGACCTCGCGGCCGGGAGGGACACGGAGCTGCTCCGGGCCATCGAGTACCTGCGCACCGGCCAGTGAGCGCGTGGATGCGTCGTCGACTTGCACTCCCGTGCTAAGGGCTACCGCTCCTGACGCTGCAACACCAAGTTGGCCCCGGCGCCAATCCATGGCGCTCGCGGGCCCGTGGCGAAGGCGGGTCAGGAGGTCACCATGTCGAAACCAACGTATGGACTGCTCATCCTGAGTGCACTGTGGATTCCTGCGGGGAGCCTCGCGGAGCCGGTGCGGGAGACCGTGCGGACGCTCTATGTCGCCAACAACGCCGTGGACAGCGCCGCCTGTGGCACCAGATCGAATCCGTGCCGCTCCATCAGCGAGGCCATCTCCCATGCCCTGCCGGGTGAGCGCATCCTCGTCGGCCCCGGCCGCTACGGAGACCTCAACAGCGATGGCGACTTCGACGACCCCGGCGAAGAAGCCGCCGAAGTCGCCACAGGCTGCCGCTGCATGATCCTCATCGACAAACCCTTGCAGATCGTCTCGTCCGCCGGCGCCGAGCGCACCGTCCTCGACGCCAACGGCGCCGTGCTGGACGTCGTCAACATCACCGCGAGCGAGGTCACCTTCGGCGGCCCCAACAGGGGCTTCACCCTCACCGGGGCAGGGAAGGTGACCGATGACGATGGCATCGGTCTGGACTCCCTCGGCGGCCGCAACGTGCGAGTCATTGACAACATCGCCCAGGGAAACGGCGACGATGGCTTCCGCGTCTGGGGCGATGAAATCACCGTCAAAGACAACCTCTCCCTGGGCAACGGGTCTGGGATGACCGTCACCTCCGAGTCCGGCGCATCCGTCGTCACCGGAAACATCGCCACCGACAATGGCAAGGGCCCCGTCCACGGCCACGGCTTCACCGTCTGGCTCAAGCAAGGCACCGTCAAGGACAACCACTCCGTCGGCAACCGGGCCATCGGCTTCCTCATCTTCACTTCGGGTCCTACCCAGCTCGACTTCACGGGCAACGTCGCCATCGGCAACCGCGGCGCCGGCCTCTGGCTCCGCGGCGACTTCGCCCCCGGACTCCATGGCAACAGCTTCTACGGGAACCTCGGCGAGCCCGTCGGCGGAGCCTTCCAGTCCGTCCCCAACTGCGGCGTCGTCAACGACACGAGCCTGTTCCTGGATGCTACCCTCAACTACTGGGGTGCCTCGACAGGCCCCGGAGGCGACCCCGCCGATGCCGCCGGTGCGGGTTCCGTGTGCGACGTGCAGGGCCAGACGCAGGTCATTCCCTTTGACGCGAGCCCCCTTCACGGAGGGTAGGTGAGGGCAGGGTTTCCCCTTCCCATCCACGCTGATCTCTGCGAAGGGGTCACCGCATTCGGACCCAGGCCTGGGGCGGTATATACCCCGCTCCCTTGGAATCCCTAGTATTGCAGTCAGGTTGCGATATTGCGGGGGCGCTGGATATAGTTCGCGTGGATTCGGAAATGAAAAGCAACACACCTGGTTCGCCTCGGACTCACTCCATGGAACGAGCAGCACGAGGGGCGACCCAGGTGTCGCGTCCGGTCCTACGCTCCGTGCTGCACGAAGCACTGGAGAGCGAGCTGGGCGGTGAGGTGGTGGTGAAGTCGGCCACCGTCTCCGGCCGCATCTTCGTCGTGGACCAGAAGGTCGCTTGGGCTGTCTTGAATGGCCCCGGGGTCCAGAACTTCTCGTCCCTGCTGATCCAGAACGAGTGGGTGAGCCGGGACGACGTCGAGCAGGTCATGGCGGAGTGCCGCAAGAGCGGCGGCAACTTCTGCGAAGTCCTGGTGGCGTGGGGACTGGTTCCCCGAGACACCCTCCGCGAGCTGCTCCGTGGACACATGGCGGGCCACCTGCGCGCGCTGCTCGCCGTCCCTGACGCGCAGGCGCTCTTCGTTCCACAGCCTCGCACCTACTCCAGCCAGTTGACCTTCAGCCTGGAGGAATTGGCGCCTCCCGTCGAGCAGCACCCCACCCACCCATCCGCTGAAAGAGATGTCATGCCGAACGTGAAGCTGTCCCTGGAAGAGACCCTGAAGATTGAAGGTGCCTTCGCCGCTTGTCTGGTCGATGCCAAGAGCGGCATGTGCCTGGGGAGCCAGGGTGGGACCGCGACCTTCAACATCGAGACGGCCGCCGCCGCGAACACCGAGGTCGTCCGCGCGAAGATGAAGGCGATGTCCGTGCTGGGCATCAAGGACCGCATCGAGGACATCCTCATCACGCTCGGCGAGCAGTACCACGTCATCCGCCCGCTGGCCTCGCGCGAGGGCCTGTTCTTCTACGTGGCCCTGAACCGCGCCAACGCGAACCTGGCCATGGCGCGCTTCCGTCTGGCGGAGATCGAGAAGGGTCTCCAGCTCTAGTCTCGAGCCGCGTGACTCGCGCTTGGAGTTGCCTGGGTGCAACTCCAGGCGCGAATGAAGCTGTCATCAACTCCATTCCGATCCGACGCGGGCTGGCCTACGCTCGAGCACTTCTGTGAAGAAGTGCCTGTTCTCAGCGGGGACGCCTCATGCGCCAGCGTCAGCGATTCTTCATCCTCCCAGCCCTCCTCCTCGCTGTCTGCGCGGTGCTGCTGCTCTGGTTCCGCGGCGCGCCGGACACGTCTGACACGGAGCCCCAGGGCGTCACGGGAGCGCAGCCTCTTGCCACCGCGAGTGCGCCCTCGGCGCGAGCACCAGCTCCCGCCACGCCGCCCCTGGAGTCCACGCTCTCTCCGGCGGATGGATTCTTCGTCGTGCGCGTCGTCACTTCCGCGGGCCCCGTCTCGGGTGCTCGCGTTCGCGCGTGGCTTCGAGGCTCCGCCGGTGGCTCCGAGGCGAACCCCTGGCGACTGGCGAGCGAGGGTGTCTCGGGGGAGGACGGCACGCTGCGCCTGCTCGCGGGCCCGGGAGACTATCTGCTCTCCGCGCACGCCCCGGGGCATGCCCCCGCGCGTCGCGAGGCCACGCGCCCCGTGGGTGTGGCCGAAACCGCGGTGGAGCTCTCCCTCTCGACGGGGGTGTCCCTCCAGGGGCGTGTCGTCGCGGAGGGTCGCAACGAGCCTGTTCCCTTGGCGGACATCACCCTGCGGCCCTATCCCGGCACCGCCATCGCCTGGGCCGAGCCCGTCTCGCTTCCCGAAGAGTCCGCCGTCGCCACCAGCGATGAGCGCGGGCGCTTCCAGCTCTCCAACCTGGCCCCGGGGCGCTACGCCCTCACGGCGGAGGCGCCCGGCTTCAGTCCTCGCACCCTGCGCTTCCTCCAGGTCCCCACGTCGGCCGAGCTGGTGGTCGGCCTGTGGGGCGCGGGGACGCTGGAGGGCTTCGTCGTGGGCGCCCAGGGACAGCCTGTCGCGGGGGCGGAGGTCCTCGCCTCGGGAGGTCCCGCCCCCGTGCGCGCCACGACGAGCGAGGGAGGCGGCTTCGCCATCGAGGTCCAGGCGGGGACCTGGGTCGTCACCGCGCGACAGGGGGCCTCCGTGGGGCGCATCCCGGGCTCCCTGTCCGTGGCCCCGGGCGAGACGCTGCGCGGCCTCACCGTGACGCTGGGCGCGGCCAGTGGACTCGAGGGCCGAGTCCTCGCCTCGGATGGCACACCCGTGCGGGAGGCCACGCTCGTCGCGAGCCCTTCGGGCGCCACGGGGGAGCTGGGTCGAGCCACCTGCGGCCCCGAGGGCGCCTACCGCTTGGAGCTGCCCCCGGGCGACTACGACGTGAGGGCCCAGGCTCCCGGCTTCGCCCCCACCCGGGTGTCGGCCATCGTTGTCCCCTCGGGTGCGTTCGCGCCGCTGGACGTGAAGCTCGAGGCCACCACCGCGGAGGTCGAGGGCACCGTGACGAATGCCTCCGGCCAGCCCGTTGCTCACGCGGAGGTCCGCGCCGGACCGCGTGAAGGCTTCTCGCGCAGCACGCGCACCGACGAGCAGGGGGGCTACCTGCTCACGGGCCTTGCTCCCGGTCCCACCTCCGTGAGGGCTCGGCGCGATGGCGCCCAGGGTTGGGCGAGCCGTGTCGAGACACTCAAGTCCGGCACCCGTGCCCGCGTCGACCTGACGCTCGCCGAGTCCGGCATCGTCCAGGGCCGCGTGACGCTCGCGTCCGGCGAGCCCGTGCCCGAGCCGGCGGTGGTCCGCGCGATGCCTCGTGGCGGCGCGGGCGGCGGTGCGAACATGGCCTGGACGGAGACCGACGCGGAGGGGCTCTATCGCTTGGAGCTGCCCGCGGGCGTGTACCAGCTCACCGCCGTGCTGCCTCGCGCGCGCTTCATCTACTTCCACCAGGACGACCCCGCCGTCACCGTCCCGGAAGGCAGCTCCGTCCACCAGGACCTCGTCCTCCTCGAGGAGCGCGGCATCACGGGCACCGTCCGCGAGTCCTCCGGCGCTCCCAGCCCCTTCGCCGCGGTGGCCGCCGTGCAGGGCGGTGACTTCCCCATCACCGTGCGAGTGCTCGCGGATGAGGACGGCTCCTTCGCCATCCCCGCGCGTCCTCCCGGTGCTCCGCCGCTCGCGGCGCTCGTCGCGCACAACTCCGGCCGCGTGGCCCGGGTCGCGAACGTGGGGGAAGGGAAGGGGCCCGTGGAGCTTCGTCTCCAGGCCGCCGCGCGGGTGAGTGGTCGGGTCGTCGCGCGAACCGGCGCGCCCCCCGACGGCTTCACCCTCACGCTCACCGAGGTGGATGGAGAGGAGCTGCCCTGGGCGGGCACGGCCCCCACCACCCGTCAGTTCCCCGGAAGCACCTTCGAGCTGCGCGATGCCCCAGGGCAGCCGCTCAAGCTCTCGGTTCGCACCCAGGACGGGCGCACGGGGGAGGCCGTGGTGTCCCTGGCTCCCGGGGGGGGCGCGGACGTGGAGATCCCCCTCACGCAGGGCGACTCCTCGCTCTCGGGTCGCGCCGTGTGGAGTCGCGAGGGAGGTCCCGCCTCGGGTGTCTCCGTGTTCCTTGACCGTCCCGTGACCTCGCGCCCGGACGCCGTCACCGGTCCCGATGGCCGCTTCCGACTGGAGGCCGTTCGCCCTGGCGCCCACACCGTCCGACTCATGCCTCCCGAGGGCCGCGTGGAGACGCGGGGAGTGAAGGTCGCGGAGGTCGAGGCCACGGACCTGGGCGACATCCCCGTCTCTCCGCGCCGGGCGACCCCTGGGACGCTGGGGGCTGGCTACAGCGAGGACCGGGGCTACGTCTCCTTCGCCTGGCTCACGCCCGAGGGACCCGCGGCCCGTGCGGGCATCGCCGTGGGCGACCGGCTCCTCGCCGTGGACGGGGTGGTCGTCCGCAATCGCCTGGAAGCGGAGCAGCGCTCCCACGGTGCACCGGGCTCGCCTGTCCGCTTGCGCCTGGTGCGTGGCGGGGGCGAGCAGGAGCTTCACGCCATCCGCGCGGACTGACGGACACCGCCGAATCCCGTGGCGACGTGACGGGGCTCGGGCCGCTCGCGCGGCGCTCCCTTGCTTCGTGGGTCTTCCGTCGAGACGGGGCGGGCGGGTGTCCTTCGCGAGTGTGCGTCGCTCCACCCGTCGAAGCCGCCCTCCTGGTGGATTCCCCCGAGGGAGCGGGGATGGGGTGGACGCCGCCCGTCGCCAGCATCCTCGTTGCTGACGGTGCATTTGGAGTAGGCTCGCCCACCGAACACCTTGGAGCGAGCACCGAATGACCTTGTTCAGGAGGCCGTCCCCTCCGACGGCCGGCGAGTCGAGCCACGATTCGAGTCGCAGTGCCACCCCCACGGAGTCACCCTCCGTGCCGGAGTCGTCCAGCCCGGTCCTGAGTGCTCCTCCTCGCCCTCGGATGAACCCACAGGGCGCGGGCTCGGGACTCCCGGAGCGTCGCCCCATGGCCCCTCAGCGTCCCGCGCCCCCCTCGTCCGAGGATCCCGAGTTCCCCACCGAGCGCCGCAGCGCCCTGTCGGGTGGTGCCCCCGCGGAGCGCCGTCCCGGACCGTCGCAGCAGGGCGGGTCGCCCTCGGTCATCGTGTCGTCCTCGGAGCAGCGTCGTCCCCCGTCCGCCTCGCAGGCCATGAGCTTCCCGGATCGCCGTCCCCAGGCCGCCGCGCCGGGGGCTCCTGCTGGAGGGCAGGACCGCCGCGTGGCGCCCCCCGCGTCCTTCGCGGGAGGGGAGCGCCGCTCCGCCGCGACGGGCTCCCGACGGGCGCTGGATGCGAACGCGGGCGGCGCGGACCGCTTCTGGCCCAACCAGCCTCGTGTGCTGGAGGACACGGGCCTCACCGCCACGTTCGTGGAGGAGCTGGTCCTCAAGGCGCTCTTCTTCGCCGGTGAGATGCGCGGCATGGACCTGGCCAGCCGCCTCCAGCTCCCCACCTCCGTCGTCGACGACACCATCGAGGGCCTGCGCCGCCAGAAGTACGTGGACATCCGCGGCGGTGGCTCGTCCGGCGTGGGCAAGTCCACGATGATCTACCAGCTCACGCCCTTCGTGACGGACGTGCTGCGGCAGATCCTCGAGCGCAATCGCTACAACGGCCCCGCGCCCGTCTCCTTCCAGGAGTATGTCGCCGCGGTGAAGAAGCAGACGGTGCGAGGCAATCGCATCACCCGCTCGAAGATGCAGGACAAGTTCGGCGACCTCATCATCCGCGACTACATCTACGACGGCATCGGCCCGGCGATGAACTCCGGCCGCGCCATCTTCTTCTACGGACCCCCCGGCAATGGAAAGACAGCCATCTGCCAGGGAATGGTGAACTGCTTCGACGGGGACATCTTCATCCCCCACGCCATCCTCATCGACGACTTCGTGGTGAAGGTCTTCGACGCCAACCTCCACAAGCCCGTGGAGGATGACGGCACGCCCTATGACAGGCGTTGGGTGCGCTGCCGGCGGCCGCTCGTTGTCGTGGGCGGTGAGCTGACGCTGGAGATGCTCGACCTCGTCTACTCGCCGGAGGTGAAGTACTACGAGGCCCCGTTCCAGATGAAGGCCAGCAACGGGATGCTCCTCATCGACGACTTCGGCCGCCAGAAGGTGTCGCCTCGGGACCTGCTCAACCGGTGGATCGTCCCGCTGGAGAGCGACATCGACATGCTCACCCTGCACACCGGCAAGAAGCTGCAGGTGCCCTTCGACGTGTTCGCCGCCTTCTCCACCAACCTGGACCCCAGCGCCCTCGTGGACGACGCCTTCCTGCGCCGCGTCCGCTACAAGCTGGAGGTGCAGCGCCCGGACGAGGAGCAGTTCCACCAGATCTTCGAGATCATGTGCCGCAAGCGCGGCGTGGCCTACAACGCCAACGCCATCGACTACCTCATCGACGCGCACTACCGGCCGCACAACCGGCCCTTCGCGGCCTGCCAGCCTCGCGACCTGCTCGACCAGGTCATCGACATGTCCTACTACCTGGGCCAGGAGCCTCGGTTGGACCCGGCGCTGCTGGACGCCGCCGTGCACAGCTACTTCGTGCGCTTCGACCGGCCGGTGGAGACCACCGCGGCCTCCGCCTCCTGAGCCGTCAGCCCCCCGAGGGCGCCGGAGCGAAGGGGCCCCAGGGCGAGGGCTCCAACCACCGGCGCACCTCGTCCACCGGGACGTTGGCCAGCACGTCGATGATCGACAGGCCCTGCACGAAGCGCCCCTCGCGTCCTTGCGCGTAGGGCGGGTGCCGGAAGCGCTGCCACAACACGCGCACGTCCGCGTCCCGGAACAGGCTCACCTGCAAGTACAGCGACGAGCCCAGCCCCGAGTAGTACGTCCGGGCTTCCAGCTGGCGGCAGTACTCCACCAGCCGCGCCGACTTCTCGTCGCCCTGGCGCTCCAGGCTGGAGGCCAGGCGGATGTCCGGCTTCAGTCCCAGGGGCTCATGGAACAGCGCGGTGCTCGCCAGCAGCACGCGCAGCAGGGAGCCGGGGCCCGACTCGCGCGCCGCGCCGTCGTAGAAGGGCTCCAGCAAGGGCAGCACCTGGGTGGCGAAATGGGGCCGCTGCCCATACAGCGTCACCAGCTTGCTCAGGTGCTTGCGTGCCCACGGCTGCCGCGAGTCCACGGCGAGCTCGCCGATGAGCGAGTCGCGGTGGGGGTCCTCCAGGGGAATGGACAACCACTGGAAGCCAGGCTCGGTGGGCGGAGGTGTGGGCACGTTGGCGGGCAGTGCGACGCGGGTCCTCCGCTGCCAGCCGCGCCTCAGCCACTGCACGTTGTCGAGCACCAGCAGCGTGCCCGCGCGCGCCACCTGCTCGTAGAAGTCCACCCAGGGGAGGTAGTGCGGCTGCTCGGCGACGACGACTCCTGGGCTGCCCGGCACGTCCGGCCTCTCTCTCGACGAGGTTGCTGGGGTGGCGCGGCCCCTCACTCGGGACCCGGCGCGGTGGATCCACCCCGCTGCTAGATTGTAACATTCCGAAGACGGGCAGGGACCTTCGCCGAGGCGGGAAGGAACGGATGAAGTACCTGTGCATCAGCGCCAACCCACACCACCCCGTGGCGGAGGAGCTTCGGCGTCAGGGCCAGGAAGTGCTCGTGCTCGGGAGTGCCGCGGAGGCGGACGCGGAGCTGGTGAATGGCCGGGCGGACGTGCTCGTCGTCGAGGCCGCGTCGCTGGTGCAGGACGCGCGCTGGCTGGACACCTTGCGAGGCCGCGCGCGGCCCTGGGAGCCGCTGGTGCTGGGCCTCGCCGAGCGCGCGACGGACGAGGACCTGTCGCCGCTGCTGTCCGCGGGCGTGGATGACTTCCTCGTCGCGCCATTCCCCGCCGAGCAGGTGCGCGCGCGCGGGGTGTTGTTGGAGCGGAGGGCCGCGCTGCGTCGGCGGAACCAGAGCTCGCAGGCGGCCGCGCGCGGAGAGATGGAGCGGCTGGCCTCCATCATCCAGACGCAGTCGGATGTGGCGCTGGCGGGGTTGGACCTGGCCGGGGTGATGCGCCTGCTGTGTGAGCGCGCGCAGGTGTTGTGCGGCGCGGATGGCGCGGCGGTGGCGCTGCTGGATGACGGGTTCGTGGACTACCGCGTGGCCACCGGCAGCCTGTGGCCGTACAAGGAGTTCCGGCTGAAGATGGAGGGGAGCCTCACGGGCTCCAGCCTCCAGCGCGGCGAGGTGATGCGCACCGACGACACCGAGGAGGACGCCCGCGTCAACGTGCGCGCCACGCGGGCGGTGGGCGCGCGCTCCATGGTGTGTGTGCCGCTGTGGCGGGAGGCTCGGCCGGTGGGCGCGCTGAACCTGGTCTCCCAGCGGGTGAATGCGTTCGACGACCGGGACGTGCGCACGCTGGAGCTGATGGCGGGGCTCCTGGGCGCGGCCATGGGCAACGCGGCGGAGGTGGAGGCTCGCCATGCGCTGATGGATGAGCGCGCCGCGGCGCTCACGGCCCTCCAGGAATCCCAGGCGCTGTTCGCCGCCTTCATGAATCACAGCCCCGCGGTGGCCTACATGAAGGAGGAGGGCGGCCGGCGCATCTGGGTGAACCAGCCCTACCGCCGCTTCTTCGGCCTGCCGGACGACGCGAGCCTGGACCGCCTGGACGACATGAACCTGATGCCGGAGACGTCCGCCGAGCATGTCCGGAAGGAGGACCAGGCGGTGCTCGACTCGGGGCGGCCCAGCGTGACGGAGGGGATGATTCCGTCGCCGGATGGGTCGGACCGGCACTGGCTCACGTATCGCTTCATCGTGAACGAGCACTCCGGGCGCAGGCTGCTGGGCGGCGTGGCGCTGGACATCACGGACCGCAAGGCGATGCAGGCGCAGCTCGTGGTGGCGGACCGCCTGGCCGCGGTGGGCACGCTGGCGGCGGGCGTGGCGCATGAAATCAACAACCCGCTCGCCTTCGTGCTCTCCAACCTGTCGTTCCTCGCCGTCGAGCTCCAATCCGTGGCGCGAGAGCTGCCCCTGGGGCGCACGTCCGAGATGGAGGAGGTGCTGCGCGAGGCGGTGGATGGCGCGCACCGCGTGCGGCAGATTGTGAGGGACTTGAGGACCTTCTCCCGGGGCGACGACGAGGCCGCCGCGGCCGTCAACCTCCAGGCCGTGCTGGAGTCCGCCATCACCATGGCGCGCGGGGAGCTGAAGATGCGCGCGCAGATCATCCGCGACTATCGCGACGTGCCACCGGTGGAGGGCAACGAGGGGCGCTTCGGGCAGGTGTTCCTCAACCTGCTCATCAACGCCGCGCACGCCATCCCCGAGGGCAAGCCGGAGAGCCACCAGGTGCGCGTCGTGCTGCGCTCCACGGAGGACCAGGTCATCGTGGAGGTCCATGACACGGGTGTGGGCATGGCGCCCGAAGTGCGCGCGCGCATCTTCGACCCGTTCTTCACCACCAAGCCCGTGGGCGAGGGCACCGGGCTGGGCCTGTCCATCTGCCACGGCATCGTCACGGGCTTCGGCGGGGAGATTTCGGTGGAGAGCGAGCCGGGTCGGGGCAGCGTCTTCCGCGTGACGCTGCCCGTGGGGCCGCGCTCGCGCGAGCTGGGCCCTCCGTCCCCGCGCCTGCACCTGGCGGGGTGAGCCTTACGGGCGGGGCGTCCGGAACAGGGGCGTGAAGACGCGCGGCGCCTTCTTCTTGCGGACGCAGCGCGTGTCCGCGCTCATGTAGCAGGCGGAGAAGGCGCGGCGACGGAGGCCGGGGCGACCTCGGCCGGAGCGGTGCCACAGGTGGTTGTGGACCAGGATGACCTCGCCGGCGAGCGCGGGGAGCGAGAGGGCGCGGCGCTCGGCGTCCTCGGCCTCCACCGCGTCAGGAGGAATGACGCCTCCCAGCTCCGTCACGAGTCCTCGCAGGTGACTGCCGGGGACGACCTCCAGACAGCCTCCGTCCTCGGGGGCGTCATCCAGCGCGGTCCACAGTTGGAGCTCCGGCTCGCGGGTGAGGCCCCACAGCCGGCCGCCGTCCTGGTGCCAGGGCAGGTTGCTGCCGCCAGCCTGGCCCTTGTGGAAGAGGATGGCGCGATACAGGACGACGTCGCCCGGGATGCGCGCGTGGACGAGGCGCTCGAACAGCGGGTTCTCCATCCACGCGAGGAAGCGCGGGTCCTTCTCCAGCTTCTCCAGCTTGCGGTAGTCCAGCGACGGGCCCTGCCAGCCGAGGCCCAGCGGGGCATCCTCGTAGCGCCCCGTGGTCGCGTCCGGTTGGAAGAACATGCCGGGATACACCACCCGGCCGAGCATGAGGTCGTCCGCGCGTTCGCGCAGCGCCTCCAGGCCTGGTTCACCCAGGACTCTGCCCAGGCGGGCATAGCCGTGTTCAGCGTAGTGCGCGAGCACCTGGGCGATGTCGAGGTCCTTCGCGTCCTCACGAAGCATGGCGCCTCATATCCTGGACACCCGGGGAGGTGGGAGTGTCATGGGGCTGTGGGTGGAGGGCCTTTCGGTGGCAAGGACCGCTTGCACGCCTGCCCATCCCGCCCCATCGTGGATGGGCATGCCTTATCGTCGCATCACGCGTCATGTCGTCGCCCCGGACGGAACTCGAGTCGCCTGGCACACCCACCTGGGTGACCTGATGGAGCCGGCCGCGGAAGGAGTGCTGAGGCCGCGCAACACGGTGCTCCTGACCAACGGCATCGGCACGTCGGAGAACTTCTGGCGCTACATCGTCACCAGCCTGGAGCAGGACCACCGGGTCGTGCACTGGCACTACCGGGGGCACGGCGGCAGCGAGGAGTCCCGGAGCGGCGACTACAGCGTCGGCACCCACGTGGGGGACCTGGAGCGCGTCACGGAGGAAGTGATGGCGCGGGGGGATGGCCGGCCTCCGCACCAGGTGGCGTTCTCCATGGGCGTGCGGGTGTTGCTGGAGCTGTATCGCCGCCGGCCGGACCTGGTGCCGGGGATGACGCTCATCGCGGGCCCGCCCGGCGCGCCCGGCTCGGGCTACGAGGGCCTGGCCGAGTGGGCCATGTTGTCCACGGTGCGAGAGGTCTTCCGGGTGCTGACGCCCGCGGTGCCGGTGGCCACGCCCGTGGTGCGCGCGGTGCTGGGCAGCCGCTTCGCCTATCCGCTGGCGCGCGCGGTGGGGGCGCTGCGTCCACGCGCGCCTCGGGACGACATCGACGAGTTCCTGTACGCGCTGCGCACGATGAGCCCCAAGGCGTATTGGTACACCCTGCGCGGGCTGGCGGAGGGACATGCGTGGGACGTGCTGCCGTCCGTGCGGGTGCCCACGTTCATCATCGCGGCGCGCGATGACACCCTGGTGCCGCTGCGCGAGATGATTCGCATGCGCGACGCGCTGCCCCATGCCCGGTGGCTGCAAGTGGATGACGCGGGGCATGCGGGACTGTTGGAGGCGGGCACGGAGATCTCCGACGCCGTGCGTTCCTTCCTCGTCAACGAGCACCCGCGCGCCAGTGAGCGCTGGTCGCAGGTGGAGTCGCTTCCCTCCGCACCCGCGTGAGGGCGGCCGCGGCGGGGTGTTCTCTGTTTAGCCCGCCAGGTTTGATTTTGCTTTGAGGGTGACCTCCCGCGACGCAGACATGGAGTCTGTGTCGAGTGTGTCGGGATGGAAACAGCCCCCAGAACCCAGACACGCTCAGTGGGGCCCGGCCTCACGAGACTTCCGTCCGGACTGGCGAGGCTGTCTGAGAATTCTCAAGAGCGCCGAGGGCTGAGACAGCTCTCTGATATTGGAATTCCATGGAAGCTCGTTGCGACACAGGGGCAAAACGCACCCCTGTGTGGCAAATTGCTACTGTATTGTTGAAATATTACTCCTTCGAACAATGCAGGACGGCTTGTAGGCTCGAGGCCCCCCCGGAAGTCACCTGGTGTTTGGAGCATCCCCTACATGTCTTGGTCTTTCCGCGCATTGCTGGCGCCGCTCACGGCGCTACTTCTGGTCACGTCTGCTTGTGGTGACGATGACCCTCCCAAGAAGGATCCTGTCTGTTGTGAGCCGGATGCTGGCACCGGTGAGCCCGACGGGGGCCACCCGGAGCCGGATGGTGGTGGCAACCCGGGGCCGGGTGAGACGGTCGTGATGTGCCCGGCGGCGGACCTGGCTCCGCCGACGACGGGCTCCTGCACGGTGGAGTCGGGTGATTCGGCGCGGTTGTTCACGGGCATCATCCTGGCGCCCGACAAGGTCTACCAGGGTGGGCAGATGCTCGTGGATGGCGCGGGCACCATCCAGTGCGTCGGCTGTGATTGCGCGAAGTCGCCGGGGGCGTCCTCGGCCACGCGCGTGACGTGCCCTCAGGCGGTGGTGTCGCCGGGCCTCATCAACTCGCACGACCACATCACGTTCCAGACGCCGCCCTATGTCGCGGCCTCCGACGCGGACGAGCGCTACGAGCACCGCCACGACTGGCGCAAGGGCAACAACAGCCACACGCGCGTCAACCAGGGCAAGCCGGTGGGCGCGGACGGCATCCGCTGGGGCGAGCTGCGCCAGCTCATGTCGGGCACAACGTCCGTGGCGGGCTCCGGCGGGATGAAGGGCCTGCTTCGCAACCTGGATGCGCCCAACGACTCGGAGACGGGCGGCAACCAGGAGGGACTGGGCGCGGGCTCCGGCGCGGAGTACCAGACCTTCCCGCTGGGCGATGGCGACAGCGGCCGCGAGCTGACGAGCGGCTGTGGCTATGAGCGCATCGACTCGTCGTCGGTCATCCCGGCCCTGTCGGCCTACCTGCCGCACATCGCCGAGGGCATCGAGACCTCCGCCCTCAACGAGTTCCTGTGCCTGTCCGGCCAGCAGTCGGGTGGCAAGGACATCCTGAGCGCGCGCACGGCGGTCATCCACGGCATCGGCCTGCGCGCCGAGGACATCCAGAAGATGGCGGGCAAGGGCACCAGCCTCATCTGGTCGCCGCGCTCCAACGTGTCGCTCTATGGCGACACCGCCGCGGTGCCGCTCTACAAGTCGCTGGGCGTCAACGTGGCGCTGGGCACCGACTGGCTGCTCTCCGGCTCCATGAACATCCTGCGCGAGCTGCGGTGCGCGGACTCGCTGAACGCGACGCACTTCAACAAGGCCCTGAGCGACGCGGAGACGTGGGCGATGGTGACGGCCAACGCGGCGCACGCGTTCCAGGCCACGCGCGCCGGTGCGCTGGCGCCGGGCAAGGTGGCGGACGTGGCCATCTTCCGCCTCAACGGGCACGCGTCCTCTCCGCACCGGGCCGTCATCATGGCCGAGGCCGCGGACGTGGTGCTGACGATGCGCGGCGGCAAGGCGCTCTACGGTGACTCGACGCTCGTCTCCGCGCTGGGCGGGACGCAGTGTGACACGCTGGACGTGTGCGGCTCCGAGCGCGCGGTGTGTCTCCAGTCGGAGATCGGCATGTCGCTCTCCGCGCTGAGCGCCGCCAACCCCGGCGCCTATCCGCTGTTCTCCTGCCAGGCTCCGACGAACGAGCCGGTGTGCGAGCCCCGCCGTGCCTCCACGAACTCGCGCTTCCCGGCCTCGGTGGCGGGCTCCACGCCGTACTCCAGCGGCCCGTCGGCGCAGGACAAGGACGGCGATGGCATCCCGGACGCGCAGGACAACTGCCCGGCCGTCTTCAACCCCATCCGTCCCATGGACCAGGGCAAGCAGCCGGACGTGGACGGCGATGGCGTGGGTGACGCGTGTGACGTGTGCCCGTTCGCTCCGGGCACCACGGAGTGCAGCCGCCCCAACCCGAACGACGCGGACGGCGACGGCGTCATCAACGCGGTGGACAACTGCCCCACCACGGCGAACCCCGACCAGGCCGATAAGGACGGCGACGGCAAGGGAGACGTGTGCGACCTCTGCGCGACGGCCAACCCCGGCGACATGGCCTGTCCGCTGTCCATCTACGACGTGAAGCAGCCTGTGTCGGATGGCGGTTCCGCCTGGATGGGCCAGCGCGTGGCGCTGTCCGGCCTCACCGTCACCGGCGTGGGCCCCACGGGCTTCTTCGCGCAGGTGCACCCCTCCGAGTCGGGCTACCGGGGCGCGGACTACTCCGGCGGCTTCATCTTCACGAAGTCCGCGCCCGCCACCACCGTGGTGGTGGGGGCTCGCGTGGACGTCAGCGCGACGGTGACGAACTACTTCGGGCAGGTGCAACTCGACGCGCCCACCGTCACGGTGCTGGGCAAGGCGGCGACGCCCGTGGCCCCGGAGGCCGTGACGCCCGCGGAGGCGACCACCGGTGGCTCGCGTGCGCGCGCGCTGGAAGGTGTGCTGGTGCGGGTGACGAAGGTGGAGGTGACCGACATCGCGCCTCCTCCGGGCGGCGGCGACAAGGCGCCGACGGGTGAGTTCGAGGTGACCGGCTCGCTGCGCATCAACGACTACCTGCACACGTTCTCCCTCCCCGCGAAGGGCACGCAGTTCGCGTCCATCACGGGTGTGCTGGAGCTGCGCAATGACCACTCGAAGATTGAGCCGCGCTCGGCGGACGACCTGGTGGAGGGCACGGGGGAGGCGACGTTGATCTCCCTGGCGCCCACGGGCGTGTTCGTGCGCGCGGGCGTCAACGGCCCCACGTTCCCGGAGCCGCTGACGGTGACGCTGGGCGCTCCGGCGCCGCAGGACCTGGTGGTGTCGGTGACGTCGTCCAACCCGGCCGTCACCGTGGCGAACAACCAGGTCGTGGTTCCCATGGGTGCGCGGTCCGCCGTGGTCGTCCTGAACACCGCGGCGACGCACGAGCCGGGCCAGGAGAAGGCGACCCTGACGGCGACGCTGGCGGGGGTGTCGCTGGATGCCACGGTGCGGGTGCTCGCGGCGCAGGAGCCCTCGGCGCTGGCCATGCTCACGCCGGAGACGTCGGACGTGCGTGCGGGCGCGACGGTCGCCTTCACGGTGACGATGGATGTGCCTCCCGCGGTGGACACGGTGGTGAGCCTGGCGGTGCAGCCGGCCGAGCTGGCGACGGTGCCGGCGCAGGTCGTGGTGCGGGCCGACTCGCTGACGGCGAAGTTCGACCTGGTCGCGGCGAAGGTCGCGGGCGAGGGCACGGTGGTGGCCACCCTCGGGGCGCAGTCCGTGTCGGCGAAGCTGAAGGTGCAGGCCGCGCCCTCCGGTCCGGACCACATCGTCATCAGCGAGGTGGCGCCCGCGGGGCCCTCCGACGCGAGTGACGAGTTCGTCGAGCTGTTCAACCCGACCTCCCGCGTGGTGGACCTGGCCGGCTGGAAGCTCCAGTACAAGAGCGCGACGGGGAAGGCGTACATCTCGGTGTCGTTGCCGGACAACGCGGTCATCCAGCCCCGTGGCTACTACCTGGTGGTGCACGCCAGCTACGCGGGCACGCCGAAGGGAGACGCGAGCTGGGGCACGGACTTCTCCATGTCCGCCAGCCGCACCGGGGGTGGCAACCTGCGCATCGGCCCGCCGGAGCTGACGGAGAAGCTGAATGACCCGGCGACGGTGGATGCGTTCGCCTACGGCACCGGCGACTCACCGGAGGGCAGCGCCTTCCCGTCGATTCCGGTGGCCGCGGGCTCGTACGAGCGCAAGGCGTCCGTGACGTCGACGTCGGGGACGATGGAGGACGGGGCGGATGCGCTGCTGGGCAACGGCCAGGACTCCGGGGACAACGCCGCGGACTTCGTGCTCCGGGCGAAGCGGCAGCCGCAGAACAGCTCCAGCCCCACGGAGTAGTTGACGGGCTGGATCCGGCCCCTACCGGTGGCACCCACGGTAGGGGCTGGAAAACCCGGCCCGGGCGGGTCATAAGCGTTCCCCGTGAGAGTGGTCTCCTGGAACGTGAATGGCCTGCGCTCGGCCCATGGCAAGGGCTTCCTGCCGTGGTTGTCGAGCGCCAAGGCCCAGGTGGTGGGAGTGCAGGAGGTGCGAGCGCGCGCCGACCAGCTCCCCGACGAGGTGCGTGCTCCCCCCCGGTGGAAGACGCACTTCAACTCGGCGGAGCGCCCCGGCTACAGCGGGGTGGGGTTGTTCTCGCGCCAGGAGCCGGACGCGATGGAGACCCGCCTGGGCGTCCCGGAGATGGACGTGGAGGGGCGGCTCCAGATGGCCCGCTTCGGCAAGCTCACGGTGGCCAACGTCTACTTCCCCAACGGCAACGGGAAGGACCGGGACCTGAGCCGCATCCCGTTCAAGCTCTCGTTCTATCGGCGCCTGTTCTCCGCGCTGGAGAAGCCGCTGCGCGACGGCGGGCGCGTGCTGGTGATGGGTGACTTCAACACGGCGCACCAGGACATCGACCTGGCGCGGCCCCGGGAGAACCGCGAGACGAGCGGCTTCCGTCCGGAGGAGCGCGAGGAGCTGGACCGGTGGCTCCGCGCGGGCTGGGTCGACACCTTCCGGCACTTCCAGCGGGACGGCGGCCACTATTCCTGGTGGAGCCAGCGTTTTGGCGTGCGGGAGAAGAACATCGGCTGGCGAATCGACTATGTCCTGGCCTCGCCGGGGGCCATGGCCTACGTCAAGCGCGCTGGCATCCACCCCGACGTGTCGGGCTCGGACCACTGCCCGGTGAGTGTGGACCTGGACCCGACGGTCCGTTGACGGTTGCTCGAGGAGTTCATGAACGCACTGCTGTCCATCTGGACGTGGATTGAAGTGGGCATCGTCGCGCTGGTCGGCTTCTTCGTGCAGCTCGCCATCGCCATCGTCACGTTGCCCTTCGACCGGAACCGCTATGCCGTCGGGCGGTGCTTCCGGCTGGTGGGAGTCACCGCCGCGAAGCTGACCCCGTTCTGGCGCTTCCGGGTGCATGGCGACGTGCCGAAGCACGTGGACGCCAACACGGTGGTGGTGAGCAACCACGAGTCCAACGCGGACCCGTTCCTCATCTCTCACCTGCCCTGGGAGATGAAGTGGCTGGGCAAGGCGAGCCTCTTCAAGATTCCCGTGGTGGGCTGGATGATGGGCATCGCCGGTGACATCCCGGTGCACCGGGGGGACCGCGACTCCGCCACCGGCGCGATGGCGCGCTGCAAGGAGTGGATGAAGAAGGGGATGCCCGTGATGATCTTCCCCGAGGGCACCCGCTCCAAGACGGATGAGCTGCTGCCCTTCAAGGACGGCGCGTTCCGGCTGGCCATCGAGCAGCAGGCGGATGTGTTGCCGCTGGCGGTGAGCGGGACGCGCAAGGCGCTGCCGAAGCACTCGTGGCGCTTCTCCACCTCGCGGGGCCTGGTGACGGTGGGCACCCCCATCTCGACCAAGGGGATGACGATGGACGACCTGGAGAAGCTCAAGGACCTGGCGCGCACGCAGATTCTCGCCCTGCGCGCCACGCTCCAGCCGCTCACCCGCGACCCGGCTTCACCCGGGGAGCCCAGCGCGGCGTAGCTCCCTCGGGGAGGAGGGGCGGCTCAGACGTCCTTGTCGCTGTCGTCCGAGTCGTCTTCGTCGTTGTCGATGATGTGGCAGCCGGACTCGTCATCGAGGGCCTCCTCGATGAGGCCCTTCACCAGGTCCTTGCCGCCAATCTCGAAGGACAGGCTGACCTTGTCGCCCTCGATGGTCGCGTCCTTGTCCACGTTGAGCTTTCCGCCCAGGGCCAGCGCGCTGCCTTCCACGCGCGCGCCCTTCTGGACGCGCACCTCGCCGCCCATGGACACGGCGTCGCCCTTCACGAGGGCGCCGGGCTCCACGATGACGCGGCCGTGAATGGCCACGGCGTCGTCGACGCTGGCGCCCTTGCGGACGATGACGTTGCCGTCGATGGCGACCGCGTCCTTCACCTTGTCGCCGGCCTCGATGACCAGGTCGGTGCCCTGCACGGCGCGGCTGCCGTCCTTGCTGTCCTGCGCGCAGACGACCTTCACCTTCAGGTTGCTCGTCTTCTTGGCGGCATCGTCCGCGGCGAAGGCGGGGAAGGCGAGGGACGACACGAGGGCCAGGGTTGGAAGCAACGGCGAGCGCATGGGCGGGCTCCAGGGACGGCCAGGTTGTTTCTCCTACGCGTGGTGCCCCAGGGCATTGCATCGCCCCGGTGATTCTCCGGAACGCGGGCCAAGGCTTGCGCCTTGCAGTACGGTGCGGGCTGGCCCTGTCCCACACCGAGGTCTCTCCCGTGGCCACTCCCGTGACGCAGCCCGACGACTCCCACGACCTGACCATCTGGCTCTACGCCCTGGGGTACTTCGCGGCGTATGCCCCCTACAGCGCGTTGACGAAGGCGCTGTCGACCGGTGCGCTCCCAGGAATGGAACAGGGCATCGTCGGCTTCACGCTGCTGCCGGTGAGCGCGGTGACGTCGATGGTGGGCATGTTCGTCTTCCTATCGCTCAAGCGCTGGTGGCGCTTCGCGTCGCGGCGCGAGGTGATGGGCGTGAAGGTGCCCATGCCCGGCGCCTGGACGTTCATGTCGGGCATGTGCTCGGCGGCCATCATCGCCACCACGACGCTGGCGTATGCGCTGGAGGGGACCTCCATTGTCTTCATGATGTTGCTGATGCGCGGCGGGGTGCTGGTGCTGGCGCCGGTGGTGGACGTGCTCAGCCGGCGGCGGGTGAAGTGGCCCTCGTGGCTGGCGTTGGGGTTGAGCCTGTCGGCCGTGATCGTCGCGTCGGCGTCGGATGCCCGGGCCATGCTGTCGGTGGTGGCCGCGGTGGACGTGGGCGTGTACCTGCTGAGCTACTTCATCCGCCTGCGGGCGATGAGCCGGCTGGCCAAGTCCGAGGACAAGGCGCTCTCCACCCGCTACTTCGTGGAGGAGCAGATGGTGGCCACGCCCTTCCTGGTGCTCATCCTCGTGCTGGCGGCGCTCTGGGGGGGCTCGGTGCCCGCGCTGGACATCCGCGAGGGCTTCCTGGGGATGTTCGCCCGAGGCCGCCTGCTGGAGGAGATGGCGGTGGGCCTGCTGTCCCAGGGCACGGGCATCTTCGGGGGGCTCATCCTGCTGGATGCGCGGGAGAACGCCTTCTCCGTGCCGGTGAACCGGGCCTCCAGCGTGCTGGCTGGCGTGGTGGCCTCGGTGGGCTTGTCGGTGGGGATGGGGCTGCCCGGCGTGGGCGCGCGGGAGTTGATGGGCGCGGGGCTCGTCATGGTGGCCATGGTGGTGCTCGCGCTGCCCACCGTGCTCGCGGCCCGGCGGCGCGAGGCCGCCGAGCGCGCCGCCCTGGGCCGCTAGCCAGCGCGTCCTGGGTGGCTACTTCTTTTCCGCCGCGACGTGCAGCGTGAGCACGGGGCAGGTCGCGCGGGAGACCACCTTCTGCGCGACGCTGCCCAGGAGGAGCCGAGGCAGGCCGCGCCGTCCGTGGGTGCCCATGATGATGAGGTCGAAGCCTTCCTTCTCCGCCAGCTCGAGGATGGTGGAGGCGGCCTCGCCCACCATCACCCGGTGCTCGAGGGGGACTCCTGGAGGGCCCATCTGCCGGAGCAGGTTGCCCAGCTCCTTGTTCGCGGTCTCCATCGCCACCTGCTCCAGGGAGAGCGAGTTCCATCCCGGCGCGGCCACCAGCAGGTCGGGCGCCACGTACTGGGGCGGCTCCCAGGCGTGCACCACGTCCACGGAAGCACCGAAGGGACTGGCCAGGTGCAGCGCGTAGTCGACGACGGAGCGCGAGCCTTCACTCAAGTCGACGGGGACCAGGATTCGAGACGGCGCGGCCATGGGCTGCTCCTTGGCGTGGGAATGCCCCTGCACTTGGGAATGGGGCTGGGAGCGTCTCAGTGGAAGTTCCATGCCAGCGCCCGCCCGGACGCTCGCCATGGTGGCGCGCAGGGCTTGCGGGGGGGCGAGCGCGCTGCGCGTTTCGTGCGCACGATGGCCACCTGAGACGAGGTGTCTTCTTGATGCGTCCTCCCATTGACCACGGCACGGTCCTCATCACCGGTGCGTCGGAGGGAATCGCACAGGAGCTTGCGCGGCTGTTGTCGCGGCGCGTTCGCACGCTGGTCCTGGTGGACCGGGACGTGGAGCGGCTAAAGCCCCTGCGCGAGGAGCTGCTCTCCCTCTACCCCACGCTCGGCGTCATCCTGGAGCGGTGCGACGTGGGCGAGCCCCGCGAGGTCGACACGCTCCTGGCCTCCCTGGAGTCGCACTTCGTCCGCGTGGACGTGCTGGTGAACACGGCGGCCTGGGGCGGGCAGGGGCTCTTCGCCCAGGTGTCGTGGAACGGGCTGGAGGCGCTGCTGCGCGCGAATGTGTGGGTGCCCTCGCTGCTGACCCACCGCCTGGTGGTCCCCATGCTGGAGCGGGGCCGGGGTGGGGTGCTGAACATCGGCTCGGGGGCGGCGCAGCTGTTCCTGCCCGGGGCCGCGATGTTCGCCGCCACCCAGCGCTTCCTCGACGGCCTCACGGAGTCCCTGCGGCTGGAGGTGGAGGGGCGCGGCGTCGTCGTCACCCGCGTGGCTCCGGGGCCGCTGGGGGACGAGGACGAGGCCCTGGCGCCTTTCTTCCAGATCTCCGCGCGGCGCTGCGCCCGGGACGCGCTGGCGGCATTCGAGCGCGGTGAGCCCCTGGTGTATCCGGGCCTGGGGCACCGCTGGGTGATGCGACTGTTGCCGCTCCTGCCTCGTGCCCTGAAGCGGAGCCTGGGGCGGCTGGTGCTCCGCGGCGTGAAGGGCGGCGGTGGCCCATCGGGGCCGGGCGTGCTGCCGGTGGGGCTCGCGTCGCCCGTGCTGCTGGCGCGCGAGCCCACTCCGGCGTGACGGACGACTAGAGGCCGATCTCCGCCAGGCGCGCCTTGACGCGCGAGGCCTTCACGCCCGTGTTGGCCGTGCCGCGGCCCTGCGAGTTGCCGCCGAGGCCGATGTGGTGCAGGCCGACCACCTGGTGCGTGGAGGACGAGAGCACCGGCGAGCCCGAGGAGCCGCCCAGCGTGTCCGCGTCATAGGACAGGTCCGTGGTGGAGTAGTTCGCGTTCTTCACCACGCCCGGCGAGCCCTTCTTGTTCGGGGTGCAGCCGGACGTCGTGTAGTAGTCGCAGTTCTGGTGCACCACGTAGATGCTGGCGTTGGTGGCCGCGTTCGTGGCGGACACCGTCAGCCAGCCATACACGTTGCCGGGCAACTGCCCGTTCGTCGCCGTGCAGCGCAGCGCCGTCATGTCGTCGCCGGACCACGTCTTGATGAGCGTGGCGCAGGCGTACCAGACGCGGCTGGCGGAGGCGACGCCGTCCTCGTAGTTGAACGAGGCGCGCGCACCCACGGCCTCCGACGCGCTGCCGATGCAGTGGTTGTTGGTGATGATGACGTCGGGGGACACCAGCCACGCGGTGCAGCGCGAGCCCACGGCCGGAATGGACAGATAGCCCACCGCCTTGGAGCGCGTGCGCTGCGTGCCCGTCAACGTGGTGGCGCTGACCCAGTTCACCGAGCCGACGATGACGGTGGACTCCTGCGACTGGAGCGGCTCGGTGCCATCCGCGTTCGGCACGTCGGGGGCCTGCTCCGTACCGCACGCCGACAGCGCACCCACCAGGAACAACGCACGCATGCTCTTCGCGATCATCGGGGGACTCCTCCACCACGCGCGGGATTGCGCGCGGCGTGGCCGTGGCACACCCCGTGCCAGTGTCTCGCGCCGGACGGTTTCACTCGGGAGGCCCGCACCCGCGCCCTTCGCGGTGGTGCACCCGTGCTCCTGTCCCTCGGCCCCGGTGTGTAAAGCCCCTTCGCGCACCCCGCGGCAAATACTCGTGACTTTCAGTGTTTGCTTGTTTTCCTGGGAGCTGTCTCTTTCGCGGTCAGTCGAGGCACCGGGTGTCCGGGGGCAGGACAGGGCGGTAACGCACACGGGCCGCGTCCGGCTCCCGGAGGAGGGACGCGGCCCGTCGAGGTGCCGTGGCTCCCGCGTGGGGGCGAGCGGCCTCAGCCGATGATCATGTCCTCGCGCTCCAGGGCGCCCTCGGCGAAGCGGCGCAGGTTGAAGCGGGTGAAGAGCTCATCGGACTCGCCGGTGATCATCCACGCCGCCATGCGCTCGGCGACGGCGGGGGCCATCATGAAGCCGTGGCCGACGAAGCCGGACATCTGCAGCAGGTTGTCCAGCCCCGGGGTGCGGCCGAGGATGGGGTTGTTGTCCGGCGTCACGTCGTAGCAGCCGGCCCACTGGCGGAGGACCTTCACGTGGCCCACCTGGGGGAGCTGCTCCATGAGGGCGTGGGCGAAGCGGGACACGAAGCGCAGCGTGCTGCCCATGTTGAGCCCGGGCGGCTCCTTCGGGTCGCCCATGCCGCCGACGATTTCACCGCGCATGGACTGGCTGAAGTACAGGCCCGAGTCGAGCACGGACACCAGCGGCCCCAGGAACGGCTTGAGGGGCTCGGTGCTGAGGATTTCGTGGCGGTGCGGCTCGTTGGGCAAGTCCACGCCCACGAGCTTCGCCACCTGCGGACTCCACGCGCCGGACGCGAGCACCACGGTGTCACAGGCGATGTCGCCGCGGTCCGTCTTCACCTTGCGCACCTGGCCGCCGCTGACCTCGAAGCCGGTGACCTCCGTGTACGTCTCCACGCGGACGCCCTTCTTGCGGCAACCCTGCGCGTAGCCCCACAGGAAGGGCCAGGGGAAGATGACGCCGTCCTCGGGGTTGAAGGAGGCCGCCACGCAGCCCTTCATCGTCAGGCCGGGGACGATGTCGCGCGCCGCGTCCGGGGTGACGAGCCGGGTGGGCACGCCATAGCGGTTGTGCAGCGCGACGTTGCGCTCCAGCCGCTTGGCGACCTCGGGCTTGCGCGCGAGGAAGAGGTAGCCGCCCTGGCGCAGCCAGACGTTGATGCCCATCTCCCGGGCGAAGCCCTTCATCACGTCGATGGAGCGCTTGGCCAGCTCCACCAGCGCGGGAGTGCCCCACTGCATGCGCACGCCGCCGCCGTTGCGGCCGGACGCGCCCGCGCACAGGTAGCCGCGCTCCAGCACCACCACGTCCGTCTCACCCGAGCGCGCCAGGTTGTACGCGAGCGCCAGTCCCATGACGCCGCCACCGATGATGACCACCTTGGCCTTGGCGGGGACGGGGCCCTCGGGCCGCAGCGCCTGGGGGAAGGCGTCCACTTCCTGGGGCACGCCGCCGATGGGCGGCAGCGACTCGTCCACGGGGGCGCTGGCCAGCAGGCTCAGCTCCGTGGGGAACAGGGGCGGGCGGGGCGTGAAGGGCACCACCGCGTCGGCCTTGAGCGCCTTCTCCTTCTCCAGCAGCGAGGCCACCGCCGACAGGCAGCTCTTGCCCTGGCAGATGCCGGTGCCGAAACCGGTGTACCGCTTCACCGACTCCACGTCGCAATACCCGCGCGAGACGGCGTGCCGCACATCGTCCGCGGTGACGTCCTCGCACGAGCAGATCATCGACTTGCTCATGACAGTCCTCCCACCAGCGCCCGCGCCGCGCGCTGTCCCGCCTCGGCGGCCTGCCGGGCGTTGCCTCCACCCGTGACATCTCCCGCGACGTACACGTCCTGGGCCTCGGTGCGGCCCTGGCCGTCCGCCTCTACCCGGAACAACCCGCGTCCCGCGTCGAACGACACCTTCGCGCCGCCCTGACGCGCCAGCTCGAAGCTGGGGCTCACCGGCACGGACACCAGCACCGCGTCGCAGTCCAGCTTGCGCCGGCTCCCGTCGGAGGTGGTGAAGCTGAAGGCGCTCACGTGCCGCAGGCCATGGGCCTTGGGCTCGGAGCCCCGCGTCGCCAGCGCATGTCCACCCGAAGGGGGTGAACCCTGGAGGTCCACCACCGCGGCGACCTCGACGCCGTGCTCTTCCAGCAGCCGGGCCAGCGCGTACAGCTCATCGCCCCAGCCCACCAGCGCGGCGACCTCCGGGGCCACGGCGTACTGGCGCAGCAGCAGGCTGGCCGCGCGGCCCGCGTAGACGCCGGGCAGGTCGTTGTTCTCGAACGGGATGGTGGGCGGGTGGCCGCCCGGGGTCAGCAGGAAGCGCTCCGCGTAGACCTTCAAGAGGCGCACGCCGCCGGGCTCCCAGGCGCCCACCGCGAGGTAGCGACCGTCCTCGTCGTCGTACAGGCCCAGCGCCGTGGCGCGGGTGAAGACGCTGTCCTTCGCCAGCGAGCCCGCGTCCGTGATGGCCGGGGCATCCTTCTCCGGAGCGCCATGGGCCAGCCGGCCGCCCAGATGCTCCTCGCGCTCGAACAGGAGGAAGGGGATGCCTTGCTCGGTCAACTCCCGCGCGGCGGCGAGCCCCGCGGCGCCACCGCCCACCATCGCCACGCGGGTGCGCAGCGTGCGGGCACGGGGCGGAACAGGGGCCTCTTCCTTGGGCAGGAGGCCCAGGCCGGCGAGCTGCCGGGCGACCTTGGCCATCACCGTCTCCGCGACGGGGACTCCCGCGAACATCTCGTGGTGGTCCAGCCCCTTGGGGAAGAACCAGTCGATGGTCTCGAACACGTCCACCTTCGCGGAGGGGAAGGCGTTCTGTCGCTCCAGCTTCATGCCTTCGCGAGCGGGCGTGCGGCAGGTGTAGACGTTGGGCAGGCCGTCCACCCGCATCAGACACTGCGAGCACGCGGCGGCGAAACAGAAGGGCCCGCGAGGGCGGTGGTACTTCACGGAACGGGCAAGCGTGGGCTCGCCCGCGGCGACGAGAGAGCACGCCACCGGCTCGCCTTCGATGGCGGGGATGCTCTCGCCCTCGAGGTCCACGGTGATGGCCTTGCCGCGCAACGAGGCATCTGGGAGGCGTCGCATGGGTGCCGCGCAAAATGGCGTACCCGGACCGAGTGGTCAAAGCCTGTCGGCGCATGACGCACCCCGGTCATGCGTCCCATCCGACAGTGCCAGTGATGGCGCACTGGAACTTCTCTAAGAGCGCCGCTCAACGTCATCGGGGACCGCCACGCGCCGTAAGGGCTTCGTGACAGTCCCCGATGTGTCTGCTTCTCGCTGGAGAGGGCGGACCCTCGGACTACCTTGATGCGCCAGTCAATCCCGCGAATCCGGTGCGGCTCGCGTCAGATGGGCTGCTCGGTGCGCGGGTGGATGGGCTCCGGGATGCCCGTGCCGCGCGGCCGGTAGCCGAAGCGGGTGCGGATGACAGCGCCCAGTCCGACCAGGGCCACGAGCGAGGAGATGATGACACCCAGCACCGGCACGGAGCCCACCACCAGCGTGACCAGCAGACCGAGCGCCAGCACGATGGCCTGCGTCTTCCGTCCGCGCATCACCGGGATGCGGGCACCCACCTCGCTCGCCACCGCCGCGAAGCCCAGGGCCACGGCCAGGGGGGCCGCCATCCACAGCAGGACGGCCGCGGGGATGCCGATGATGGTGACGCACAGCACCACCGTCAGGGGAATCATCGCCAGCATGCCGAACAGGCCGGTGAGCCCGCTCTGCAGGGGCCGGGCGCGAATCTCGTCGCCCAGGAGCTTCATCCGGTTGGGGACGAACATCTGCCCCAGGAAGCCCAGACCGAAGAGCACCGCGAAGGTGAGGATGAGCGACGCCAGGCCCCCGCCGTTGTCGTCGTCCTCGTCGTCCGAGGCGTGGTTCTGCTCGGAGCCGGGGTTCCGGGACTCCTTCCAGCTCTTCTTGAGCTCCCCCTCGACGATGTTGGCGATGTTGGCGCCGCCGAAGGTGTTGATGCTGCCCTCCACGTGGGACTCGTCCTCGCGCTCCACGTTGCCGCCGAAGGACGACACGTCGCCTTCCACGCTGGCGCCCTGCTTGAGGATGACGTTGCCACCGAAGGCGTGGGCATCACCGGACACGTGGCCGTGGATGATGAGGTTGCCTCCGAAGGCCACCGCGTCGTTCTCCACGCTGCCCTTCACCACCAGGTTGCCGCCGTACACCACGGCGCTCTGGACGAACTGGTCCTCCTTCACCTCGAGCGACTGTCCGCGCGCCACCACGTTGCGTCCACCCGAGCGGCGCGAGCGCTTGATCTCATCCCGCGTCTGCTTGAGCTTCTCGCGGATCTGCTCGCGCACCTCGTGCATCGACTCCAGGTCCACGCCGCTGAGCGCCTCGTTGACCACGGCGTCCACGTCGTCACCCACGTCGCCGGTGGACTTGGGCGGCTCGGGAGGAACCGGCGGGGCCGGCGCGGCGGGAGCCTGCGGCGCCGCGGCGGGGCTCGTCGGAGCGGGAGTGCCCTGCGCCAGGGCGTCCTTCTCCTGGGCCGTCATCGGCCGGAGGGTGGTGATGGCGCCGTCATCCTCCAGGCGCAGCGAGTAGGCGCGGGCCACGGTGCGCAGGGCCTGCTCGGCGGTGATGCCACGCAGGTGCACCTCCGCGGGGACATCCAGGTCGCCGGTGACGACGAGGTTCAGCCCGCCCTTGTTGGCGATGGTCTTGAGCGCGTCGCGAAGGCTGCCGCGGAAGCTGACGTCGATGGTCTTCGCGGCGGGGGCCGTCTGGGATTGAGGAGCCTGGGCGGTCTCGGCGAGCGAGAGGGGGGCGCCCATGAGCAACGCGGGGATGAGGAAGCGAGGGGAGATCTTCATGGGTTGCTCAGGCTTCGGAGGGGGTGGGGGCGCTGCCTGCGAGACGCTTGAGACCTGCCAGGGACGTCAGGAGGAGGAATGCGAGGACGGCCGCCACGGCCAATCCCTCGGTGGACCACAGCGCGCGGGCACCACTCAGCAGGCCCTCGACGAACAACCGCCCCTCCACCAGGAGGCTTGCGACACTCGTTCCCAACCGACCGAGGGCCTGGTCGCTCATCACCAGGATTCCCAGACCCCCAATCAGCGAGGACATCAGGATGGTGAGCCCGGACCAGACCTCGCGACGTTGAGGTACGGGCTCCGTGGCGACGCGTGCCATGACGCTCGCCACCAGGGTGGG
This sequence comes from Myxococcus stipitatus DSM 14675, assembly GCF_000331735.1. GTDB lineage: Bacteria > Myxococcota > Myxococcia > Myxococcales > Myxococcaceae > Myxococcus > Myxococcus stipitatus. The sequence continues at coordinate 5,049,269 of NC_020126.1, forward strand.
CGGAGGGAGCGGGTCCGCCAACCGGTACAGGTCCTGCTCCATCAGCCGGTGCTCTTCGAGGACGGCGGAGCAGGCGGAGCAGTCAGCGGCGTGGTCCAGGGCGGAGCCTTCGCCTTCTTCCAGCTCGGCGAAGAGGACCTCGAGGTCGGGGCAAGGTTGCGCGCTCATCGGGGGGCCTCCTCCGTGGTCATCTTCTTTCGCAGCTTCTCCCGGGCCCTGAAGAGCCGGGCCATGATGGTGCCAGGAGCACACCCGAGGATCTGCGCGATCTCCTTCGTCGTGCGCTTCTGGACGTAGTAGAGCGCGAGGACTTCACGGTCGTCGACGGAGAGCGTGGCCATCGCGTCCTCGAGCGACTGGCGCTCCTCGCGGGCGATGGCGCCTTCCTCCTGCGACGCCTCGCCGCTGGGGAGGACCTCCTTCATGGGCTCCAGCTCCTCGGTGCGCACCTTGGTGCGGCGCCGGAGCAGGTCCAGGCAGAGGTTGCGAGTGATGGCCAGCACCCACAAGTCGAAGGGGCGCGAGTCGTCGTACCGGTGGAGATTCTGGTACGCGCGAAGCAAGGCTTCCTGCGAGACCTCGGCGGCCTCGGCCTCGCTCTGGAGCAGGCGAAGCGCGAGACCGTAGACCTGGCGCTGGACGCTGCGCACCAGGGTCTCGAAGGCTGAGGGGTCACCCCGGCGGGCCGCCTGGACGTCGGCCTTCCAGGGGAGCTGGACGGCGTCATCTGCCATCAGCATCCCGATGGCATGGGCGAGCTTCCCGGGCACGTCGTCGAGGGCGAGAGCGTTCACGTCCTCGTCTACGGCGCCGTGTCCCCTCCATTGCGTCCAAAGGATTTTCGCTCACCGCGAAATTATTTCTTCCGTGATTTCGGGCGCTTGGCGGCCGTCTCGGCCCGGGCCACCTCGCGGGCGGCCTTGCGCTGACGCTGTTTTTCACGGAATCCCAGCGGGACGGAGGGGGCCTGCTCCTCCACCGGGGGAGCGGCCTTGGCGGGGGCCTTGGGCGCGGCGGACCGGGTGGAGGTCCTGCCGGAGCCCTTGGCGGTCGAAGCCCGCTCCGTGGCGTCGCGGGCGCCGGCACGGGCTTCGCGCCGGGGAGCGCGGGTGTCGTCGTCTCGGCTCTCACGCCGGGGCGAGCGGGTGTCGTCCCGGCTCTCACGCCGGGGAGCGCGGGTGTCGCGGGTGCCTCCGCGGCTCTCGCGGACCGGGGGACCGCGGCGGCTGGAGGGGGCCGCCTCGGCCTGCTCCAACTCCACGAGCTTGGGCCGCTGGGACGCGCGAATCTCCTCGGGCGTGTCCTCGGTGTACTCGAAGTGGAACAGGCGCTTGACGACCAGGGTGGCGTACGCACCGGGCGGCAGGGTGAAGGCGACGTTGGACTTCACGTGGCCCCGGTTGAGCTCGTCGGCCTGCGCGCGGCCGATGACCAGCTTGTGCGGGAAGGAGAGGACCGGCCGCTCCTCGTGCTTGAAGAAGAGCATGCGCTCCGCTCCGGGGATGGTCAGGTCGGAGAGCTGGAGCTTCTCGCGGCCCAGCACCCAGCGCACGGCCTCCTCCACCTTCGGGTCGGTGAACCGGGTGTCCGGCGCGAGCAGGGGGAAGGTGGCGTCGCGCAGCACGCGCAGCGTCTCCGGGTCCGCGTCGCGGTGGAACAGCAGCGTGCCCGCCTGGTAGCGCATGGGGAACAGCGACTCGCGCGGCAGGAGGATCTGGAGGTAGCGCCGCACGCCCTCGTTCCAGAGGTAGCTCTGGTACGTGAACAACTGCATGGCGCGGTAGTCCGAGTCGATCTGCAGGAAGGCGCGGGCGAAGTCCTTGGGCTCCTCGCGCAGCGAGCGCAGGACGCGGTGGTACTTCTTGGTGCCCTCGAAGGGGACGCGCGAGTCCCACTTGCCCCAGTTGTCGCGCCAGAAGGCCTTCACCTTGGCGTCCTCGGAGCGGTCCAGGTCCGACGGCTTGGCCAGGTAGTTGTGCAGCGCGGCCTCGAAGTCGCCCCGGATCAGGTCCTTGGCGATGAAGCCCTGGCCGTGCTTCAGCGAGCCGAAGCGCTGGCTGTCGAAGTAGTTGACCACGCCCAGGCGGTTGACCTCGGCGGCGGCCACGTTCAGGGGCCCCAGCGACTCCGGGCCCAGGGAGCGGACCGTCACGGAGAAGCGGTTGGACGTGATGTTGGCGGAGGACAGGGCCTTGTTCGTCCGGCCCAGGTACTTCAGGCGCAGGTCGGGCTCCTGCATGTCCACGTCCGCGCCGTCCACGGCGATGAGCTGCTCGGTGCGGCCCTGCTTGTCCTTCAGGCCGCAGTAGCTGATGGCGCCCGGCCGCAGGCCGAATGCGTCGCGCAGGCGGGTCACCGCGTCGAACGTGGACAGCTTCTGCTTGTCCATCAGGTAGACGCGGAAGCGCCCCCCGGAGACTTCATCGAACCGGTAGGATTCCTTGACGCTGAAGTCTTCGGGCTTCTGTTTGATTCGCACGGGCCCCCCTTACCAGTGTGGGCCTCTAGAGAGAAGCGGGGCGGTAGGGCTTGGGTGACGCGCCGTCCCAGGTCCGGGACCCTGACCAGCCGTGCAGCCCTCCGGGGGGCAGCAGGCCTGGGGGGTGTGCCAGACGTTCCCCGCGCGCGAAAGGCTCTGGTAGTGTCCGGGCCGGTGAGGATTCGCGCGTGAGCCAGGTTCCCGCCCCATTCGCCCCGAAATCCGGGCAGCTTCGAGGCCCCCGACTGACCGGGCGCTTCGCGGACGGCACTCTGGGGGAGTTCCCCCTGGGGCCGCTGACGTCGCTCGGCCGGCATCCGTCCAACACGCTGCGCCTGGTCGACCGGGAGGTCTCCAAGGAGCACGCGACCATCGAGCGGGTCGGCAAGGAGTTCGTCCTCAAGGACCTGGGGTCCTCCAACGGGACGTTCGTCAACGGCAAGCGGGTGAAGGAGCTGCGGCTGCGGGACGGGGACGAGATTGCCCTGGGAGGCTCGCGGCTCATCTTCCACAGCGGCGACCCCGCGGTGAACCCCAACGCGCCCACCGCGCCGGGGGTGACGGTGGTGGCTCAGTCGGTGTCCATGCCCGCCTTCCTGGCGCAGATGGACCAGGTGCCGCAAAACTTCCGCCCCGTCGAGCAGATGACGGACGGGGAGGCGCTGCGCCGCGACTACGAGAAGCTGCGCATCGCGCACGAGTTCCACCGGCAGGTGGGCTTGCAGGGCACCCAGACGGGCCTGTTCGAGCAGATCCTCAAGGTCGCCTTCCAGCTCCTGGCCGCGGACCACGGCGTCATCCTGAAGGTCGCCGGGGATGGGGAGTTCATCCCGGCGGCGGTGCACCACCGCACGGGCAAGCCGGTCAACGTGATGCTCTCCGACACCGTGCTCAAGCGCGTGGTGGAGACGGGCAAGGCGGTGCTGACTGCGGACGCCATCATCGACGAGCGCTTCTCCGCGGCGGAGAGCATCGTCGCGCAGGGCATCCGCTCCGCCATGGCCGTGCCGCTGATGGTGAACTCGAAGATCCAGGCGGTGCTGTTCCTGGACAGCCGCCAGCAGATCAACGCGTTCTCGGAGAAGGACCTGAACATCCTCTCCGGCATCGCCTCGCAGGCGAGCATCGCGCTGGAGAACGCCGCGCTGGGTGAGCAGATCCGCGCGGAGGCCGTCACGCGCGCGGAGCTGAGCCGCTTCCTGTCCAAGGCGGTGGCGGACGCGGTGATCTCCGGCGAGACGGAGGACCTGCGACAGAGCCGGTTGGCGGAGGTGAGCTGCCTGTTCGCGGACATCCGAGGCTTCACCACCATCTCCGAGAACGAGTCGCCGCAGGAAGTCGTCTCCATGCTGAACATGTTCTTCTCGTCGATGGCGGACGTGGTGTTCCGCTACGAGGGGAACCTGGACAAGTTCATCGGCGACTGCGTGATGGCGGTATGGGGCCCGCCGCTCTCGCACCCGGACGACGCGGCGCGGGCGCTGCGCGCGGCGCTGGAGATGCAGGACGCGGTGGAGGGCATCAACCGCCAGCGCGTGGAGGCGGGCAAGGCGCCCATCGAGGTGGGCATCGGCATCAACACGGGTCAGGCGGTTGTCGGCTACATGGGCAGCGCGGAGCGGCACGAGTTCACGGCCATTGGCGACACGGTGAACACGGCCTCGCGGCTGTGCGGCATGGCCAAGAGCGGTGAGGTGCTCGCGTCCGAGACGACGGTGCGCAAGGCCGGTGCGGGCTTCGACGTGGAGGAGCTGCCGGCGCTCACCGTCAAGGGCAAGGAGAAGGCGGTTCCGACCTACCGAGTCCATGGCGTGGAATACACGACCGCCGCTTCCCCGCGCCGCGCATGACGACGACCCAGGAGTGTCCCAACTGCGGGACCCAGCACGACACCCGGGTCTACGTCAGCGGCCAGAAGTTGACGTGCCGCTGCGGCATCCGGTTCGAGGTGCGCCGCCAGGACGGGGGCAGCGCGCGGCCGGGGACGCAGAACGCCTCGTCGATTTCGAGGGACATCGGGTCGAACACGACGTTCGCGCCGCATCGCACGCGAGACGAGCACACGCGAGACACCGTGGTGCCGGGGCTGCGCGAGGATGAGCACATCTCGAGTGCGCCCTACGCCAATGGCGGGGCGCTCCGGGATGCCACCCAGCCGCCGCCGTCGCGGGACTCGCGTGAGGCCGTGCAGGACTCAGGGCCGGGCAATTCGAAGGTGGGGCAGGGGAGTGGCATGCGGTCGAGTGGTGTGTCGCGCTCGGGAGTGGTGCCGGGCAACCCGTCGACGGGAGTCCCGGGCGACGAGGGTGGCGCGGTGAGCGAGGCTTCGCCGGAGCGGTCGTCCGACAACACCGCCGCCGGACCTTCGGCGGCCGAAGCGGGCGTCAGCGTCGCCGGGCACACGGAGCTGGCGGGTGGAAGCTCGCCGACGTTCGTCTCGGGGGGCATTGCCTCTCCGAGCGGCGTCCAGCTCCCGGGGGTCGCGGTGGGCGGCGAGTCGTCGAGTCATGGCGGGAGCGCGGGCTCGGCGTCGGGGCGGGAGGACGCGTCCGCGCGCGCGGACGCGCTGCCAGGAGTTCCCATGCCGGAAGGCGATTCGAGGGAGGTCCCCGGTGGCGGGGAGGGGCCGAGTGGCGTGGCCCTGCCCTCGTCGGCCTCGCGCATGGACGAGCCCGTGGGGGCGACGCTGGTGCGCTCCGCGGTGCCCACGGGGCGCGGCCAGGCGGACTCGGACATGGACGTGCACGCCGTGGAGACCTTCGTGGCGGCGGCCCGGGTGTCGCTGCCCGGGTTCGAGCTCCAGGAGATGCTGGGGCGCGGTGGCATGGGCGAGGTGTGGCTCGCGCGCCAGACGTCGCTCGGGCGCACGGTGGCGGTGAAGCTCCTGCCGCCGAAGCTGGCGAAGGACCCGGAGTTCGTCGCGCGGTTCGAGAAGGAGGCCACGGCGCTCGCCGCCCTCAATCACCCGAACATCGTGCAGATCATCGACCGCGGCGTCGCGGGCGAGCACTACTACTTCGTGATGGAGTTCGTGGAGGGGCGCTCGCTGCGCGAGGCCATCTCCGCGAGCGCGCTCACGCCGCAGCAGGGCCTGAAGCTGCTGCTCCAGGCCGCGCGCGCCATCGAGTGCGCGCACGACAAGGACATCATCCACCGCGACCTCAAGCCGGAGAACATCCTCCTGGACGGGCGCGGCAACGTGAAGGTGGCGGACTTCGGACTTGCGGGCATTCGCCAGTCGGAGTCCCGGCTGCAGCTCACCGCGACGGCGGTGGCCATGGGCACGCTGAACTACATGGCCCCGGAGCAGCGGCGCGACGCGAAGAACGTCGACGGCCGCGCGGACCTGTTCTCGCTGGGCGTGGTGCTCTACGAGGTGCTCACCGGAGAGCTGCCGTTGGGGCGCTTCAAGCTGCCCTCGCAGCGCGTTCCGGGGCTGGACCCTCGTGTGGACCTGGTGGTGGAGCGTCTCCTGGAGACAGACCCCGAGGCCCGCTACGCGAAGGCGGGGGACCTCTGCGCGGCCCTGGAGGTGATGATCTCCACGTCGTCCGTGCCCGGGGGCTTGGCGGCGGGGCTCATCACGGATCGCCAGCCTCGGACGAGGCGCAGGTCCGCGAGCCAGCTGGCGCGCCGCTTCCGCACGGGCTGGCGCGGCATGCGCGCGGGCTTGACGGTCGTCGGCGCGGCGGCGCTGATTGGCATCGTGGCCAAGCTGGTGCCGGTGAGTGTGCACGTCGGCAAGGACGACAACGTCGTCATCGGCACCCAGGGCGTGAAGGTCCGCACGGGCACGAAGGCGTGGCCGCCGAACACGTACCGTGAGGCCTTCGCCACGGCGAACCTGGTGGAGTCGAAGACGCCGGAGGGCGAGTCCCGCTTCGAGGTCTCCTTCGACGACAAGGGCACCGAGGAACTCAACCTCCACAGCGGTGACTGGAAGCTCCAGGACGGCCAACTGCGCGCGTGGCAGGGCGGACAGGACGCGGGGGGACGGCGGCTGGTGCCTCGCGCCTATGTGGCGCACCGCTACTTCGCGGCCGACAACTTCGACGCGCAGGTGGTGATGGACGTCAAGCCGCTCGGGAAGGAGTACCCCGAGGAGCCAGACGCGCAGCACTACGGCGAGCTGTCCTTCCGCATCAAGGACCTCCAGGTGTCGGCCTTCGCCATCCCCGAGGTGGGCATGCGCCTGGCGTGGCGCTACTTCACGGAGGATGGGCAGGAGGTCGTCGGCAACAGCGCCCAGGACACCGACGGGCTCGTCGAGGACGAGATGCCGTTGCCCACGACGGGGCCGTATGTGGTGCGTCTGAAGCTGAGTCCGATGAAGGGCGGCGTCGTGCTGGCGGAAGGCTTCCTGGGCCGGCAGCGCTTCGCTCGGAAGCTGTTGCCGGGCCTGGCCCACCGCGTGGGCAAGGTGGCGGTGGGCTGCCGCAACCTCGCCTGCACCTTCGATGACTTGAAGGTGCGGGGCCAACTGGAAGCCCGTCCCCCGCGCAAGGTGGCCTCCGGCCAGGAGCAGTAGCGCCCTCGTCGAAAGACGGGCGGACCCACTGTGTCGCGGCGAACAGGAGCGGCGGGGGCACGGACCTGGCCTCGGGCGTTCCGCACACAAGCCTCATGTTTCGGACACCCCGGGCGTCGCTCCGGGTGACCCGCCCCGCGTGGCCTTGCGCGCCCTGTCCTCGCGCCCCACCTTTCCTCGCTGTCCATGGCCGGTGCAACGGGCTCGGGCCCGGCTGCCGGAGGGAAGGAATGAGCTTCTGGCGCGTCCTCGTTGCGCCCCTCTACGCCGCGTTCCTCGCGGCGCTCGTGTCGGCTGCGTTCAGTCAGGGACGACGATGCGTGGCGTCGCGGCCCCCTCGAGGACTGGCCCTCTGGTTCGGCCTCCTGGCGCTGGGGGCGCTCTGGACGCAGGACGTCCTGTCGTCCGAGGCCGTCGACAGGTCCGTGGCGCTCGCGCTGGTGATGCTCTCCGCCTTGCTGGCGGTGCGGGGCTCTCGCGTGCGGTTGAGCGCGGATGGGCTGGGAGGCACGGCGCCGAAGTCCTTGGATGACGCGGTGGCGGCGCTGCGCTCCGGAGAGGCGCGAGGGTGGGGTGTCTTCCAGGGGACGCTCGACGCGGACGAGGTCCTCTCCTCTCCGGGAGGTGTCGCCTGTGCGTTCTTCGAGTCCGAGGTCCGCAGCGTGGCCGAGCACGGAAGGAAGGGCGCGCTCCTGTCCCACGAGCGGGGCTACTCCCCCACGCTGATGCTCCGGGGTTCACATTCACGGGCGCACGTGTGTTTCTCCCCGGCCTCCGTGATGGCGCCCGTGTGTCCGCGCCAGTGCACCAGCCCTCCCTGGACGCCGCTCGAGGAGCCCTCCGCGTTGTCGTGGGAGCGCGTGGGGATGCCGGGCGAGGTCTGCTTCGTGGTGGGGGAGCTGAGCCGCGGTCCCCGCGAGGGGACGTACATCCTGCGCGGTCAGAAGCGCCGAGCGGCGCTGCTGGTGATGGGCTCCGAGCTCGAGTCCCTCCGCACCCGACTGTCCCGCAGGGCCTGGCTGCACTTCGCGGCGGCCGGAGCGATGTCCATGGCCGCCGCGGTGGTGCTCTCGCGCTCGATGTGAGCCCGAGCGCACCCGAGGCTCACGGCACCGTGGGGCCAAGCGCCGTGGAGAACACGAGCTGCTCCTGGCTGTCCGCCAGCCGCACCGTGAAGGTGCGCTCGATGCCACCCAGGCCGCGCGGCGTGCTCTTGGCGATCTCGGCCAGCACGGCGCCCGCGGTGCGCAGGTGGAAGCCCGTGTTCCAAAGGCTCTCCAGGTCGCTGTGCACGGTGCGCAGCTCCTCGCCGCTGCGGCGCTCCTCGATGGACTTGCGCAGTCGCACGAGGCCATCGGCGAAGCGGCGGCACTTGGCCAGTGTGTTGCGGTTCTTGTCGGTGATCTCCGCGAAGCTGAAGTTCCCACCGGGCGGCTGCCACGTCATCTCGCGCAGCAGCAGGCCGGAGGCGAGCTGCTTCACCGTGGAGTCCCGCTGGATGAACCACGCGGCGATCTGCGCGGCGCGCGTGGGCGAGAGGTCTCCGGACAGGAAGCTGCCCTTGTTCATCACCTCGGTGAGGTACGACTCCCAGATGGGCGCGTAGACGAGCTTGCGGAACTCGGCGGAGACACGGGCCGTCTGCTCGCTCCACGGCATGGCGCGCGCGAGCGCCCGGGCGAAGAGCTTGACGTCGAAGCCCTGGATCAAGGGCACGAGCTCCCGCAGCATCGCATCGGACACCTTGAGCTCGACCTGGGTCTGCACGTCCGTCTTGCCCAGGTGTGCCTCCAGCGTGGACGTCACCTTGGAGGCATCGTTGGCATCCAGCACGCCCCACACGACGGCGTCATCCACCGCCTGCTGGAGCTCCTGCTTCGTGAGCTTCTTCTTCTGGCCCCACAGCAGCATGTGCAGGCCGTAGCGGAAGTCGGACGCGGCGGGGGCGGGAGAGAACGACTCCATGTCCGCCTGGAAGTCCACCATCCAGCGATTGCGGTGGCCCAACAGCGCGTCTTCGTACGCACGACGCCCCAGGAACGCCTGCCGCCGCGCGCCCTGCGTGTTCTCCTGGGAGACCCATGTCTGCTTGAGCGTGTTGCGCGACTTGAGCACCTCGAAGGTGCCCACGGTGAGCGAGAAGCCCACGGTCTGCTGGAGCGTGAAGGACGCGGAGTTGAGGTAGTTCTTCAGCGTGAAGGTGCCGGCGTTGGCGGGCTCTCGCAGCCACGCCATCAGGTCCACCAGGTTGCCGCGCAGGAGCGAGCCGTGGAAGCGCAGCGCGATGGCCTCGTCCAGGTCGACTTCCAGCAGCGTCGCGGACTCGGAGATGCGCAGGTACTCGTACTGGAACGCGCTGGCGACGCGCGCCTTCACCACCTTCTCCAGCGCGGACTCGACCTTCTGCTTGAACTCGTCCCACTCCTGCTTCAGGTGGTCCAGGTTGATGATCTGCGGGTCCAACCCCAGCCGCTCCAGCACCGCGCGCAGCACCGCCTCCTCCTCGGGCGAGAGCACCTTGCGGAGCGCCTTCTCGATGAACTCCTCCACCTTCGACTCGGCCTGGCCCGCGAGCGCGCTCAGCACCTCCTTGAGTCGCGCCTGCACGGCCTCGGGGTCGGAGAACGCCACGGTGATGCCCAGCCCCGCACCGCTCGAGGCTTCATGGGACTTCGCCTTGCGCACCGCCAGTTGGATGCGGCCCGGGCTGGGGCGCGAGAAGCTGAGCTGGTAGTCGTCGACCAGCGACACCCGGGCCCGCACCAGGGCCACGATGGAGCTCTTGAGCTCGATGAGCTCGCTGTTCCGGACGAACGCCAGGTCCGACAGGTTGGACGTGAAGAGGTCCGCCCAGCCCAGGTCCAGCCCGGTCTCGAGCATGCCGCGCACGCGCCATGCGACCGCGTCCCCCGTCGCCATCTTCGTCAGGTCGGTGGACAGCACCAGCAGGCGCGGCTGCGCCAGGTCCTCCTTCGCGGCCTCGCGCATGTTTCGCGTCAGGGGATGCGCGCGATAGTCGCTGAGCGTGGCGGACAGCTCCGTCTGCCCGTTGACGGTGACCATGGACCAGCCACCCGACGCCGCGGCCTTGATGCGCGCGGTGGCCTGGTAGCGCATCCACCCCGTGTTCCCACCCAGGATGAGCTGCGGACGAGGCATGTCCGAGGGAGGCGCGTTCGCGGGCGGGGCCTCTCCCACCACGCCGTTCTCGTCCACGTCGCCCACCGAGTTGAAGTTGCGCACGGTGGCCTCCGCGCTGGCCTCGAAGGAGAGCGCGAAGTCCGCCAGGCTCAGCTTGGGCGGCAGGATTCCTCCGCGCGTCAGGCCCTCCTGGGCCAGCGTCACCCGGATGTCCTGCTCCTGCAGCTTCACATCGGGAATCTTCTCCGCCAGCTCCGCGGGCAGGTTGGCCAGCGACTCAATCACTCTCATCGGACTCCCCCTCGAACCGAATGGTGTGCGGCCCCAGCATGCTCCAGGTTGTCCCAGGAGGCACGCCTTGTCGGCTTCGAGGAGGAATTCCAGGCTGGCCCGGCTGTCAGCGAGGAGGGCTGCCGACGGAGCGCGTCACGCCTCGTCGCCCAGGCCGTACTCCTTGAGCTTCCGGGCCAGGGTGTTGCGGCCAATCTCCAGCACCTTCGCGGCGGCGGTGCGGTTGCCCTTCACGGCGTCCAGGACGCGCAGGATGTGCAGGCGCTCCACCTCCGCCAGGGGTTGCAGCAGTGCCTCCGGGACGGCCGGCATGCGAGGCGGCTCCGGAGAGGCCGTGGGGGCCAGGCGGTCCATGTCGGGGAGGGGCAGGTGCTCCTCGAGAATCTCCCCCTCGCACAGCACCACCGCGCTCTCGATGCAGTTCTCCAATTCCCGGACGTTGCCCGGCCACCGGTAGCGCTTGAGCCGCTCCAGGGCGGGAGCGCTGAGTCGGGGCGTCGGGAGCCGATGCCTGCGAGCCGCCGTGGCGACGAAGTGCCGGGCCAGCCGCTCGATGTCCTCCGCGCCGCGCTCCCGCAGCGGGGGGAGCACCACCTCGACGACCTTGATGCGGTAGTAGAGGTCCTCGCGGAAGCGTCCCTCCGCCACCATGCGGGCCAGGTCCCGGTGCGTGGCCGCGACGATGCGCACGTCCACCTTGATGGCCTGTGTGCCACCCACGCGCTCGAACTCGCGGTCCTGGAGCACGCGCAGGAGCTTGCCCTGCACCGGCAGCGGCAGCTCACCAATCTCGTCGATGAACACGGTGCCGTTGTCGGCCGCCTCGAACTTGCCGGGCATCCGATGGTCCGCGCCGGTGAAGGCGCCCTTCTCGTGGCCGAACAGCTCGTTCTCGATGAGCGTCGCGGGCAGCGCGGCGCAGTCGACCTTGATGAAGGGCTTGTCGCGCCGGGGGCCGTTGACGTGGACCGCGCGCGCGAACAGCTCCTTGCCGCTGCCGCTCTCGCCGCGCAGCAGCACCGTGGCATCCGTCGGCGCCGCCTTTCGCACCAGCCGGTAGATGGCCTGGAGCTGAGGGGACTCGCCGATGATGCGGTTGAAGAAGTAGCCCACGGGGGCTTGCGGCTGGTCCTTCGCGCGCTGGAGCTCCTGATAGAGGCTGGTGCTCTGGAGCGCGGTGCTCACCTGCGCGGCGATCGCATCGAGCCGCTGCGTGTCCTCGGACGTGAAGCGCTCGCCGCCTCGGCGGTTGAGCACCTGGAGCACGCCGTACAGGGCGCCGTCCACGTCGCGCAGCGGCACCGCGAGCAGGCTGTTGGTGCGGTAGCCCGTCATGCGGTCGATGTCCGCGAAGAAGCGATGCTCGCCCCGCGGGTCCGGCACGTTGATGGGCTGGCCCAGCTGGGCCACGGTGCCCGCGACGCCCTGGCCCAGCTTGACGCGAATCTGAGACACCTCCGGCAGGTGGGCCGCGCGGCTGAACAGCTCGCGGCGCGCCGGGTCCAACAGCCACAACGTTCCACGGTCCGCCTGCATGGTGGCCGCGATGCGGTCCATCAAGCTCTGGAGGAAGGCGTCGAGGTCCACCTCCCGCCCGACGAGCCCTCCGAGCGGGAGCAGGACCTGGGGAACATCCGGAGCTGAGGACATGGTGGGCAGGGGCGGGAGGATGAAGGCCGAAGCGTCACCATAGCATTCACCTGGCATCGTTCGGCCCACCTCTCAGGCCGCGCGGCCCAGCAGCAGGCGCTGGCCTTCGCGCGCCGGCTCGCACACGGGGAAGATGGAGCGGGCCTGCTCGGCCATGTCCTCCAGCACCTCGTCCGAGTGCGCCGGGTCATGGTGGAACAGGCACAGTCGGCGCGCACCCACCGCCTTCGCCACGCCCGCCGCGTCCATCATCGTCGAGTGACCCCAGCCCTTCTTCGGGATGCCCCGGCGGCCGTCGTACTCCTCCGGCGTGTACTGCGCATCCAGGCACAGCACGTCCGCACCCTCGAGCATCCGCGCGACGTCCGGCGCGATGTCCTCCATCCGCAGCTCCACGTCGGTGGCGTAGACGAACGAGTGACCATCCGCCTCCACGCGATACGCCAGACACCCCTGCGGGTGGGGCACGTCGATGGGCGTCACCTTGAACGGGCCCACCTCCACCGTCTTGCCGTGCAGCGCCGACAGGAAGTCCATGCGCGAGCGCATGATGCTCAGCGGCACCGGGAAGTGCGGAGGCTGCATCTGCGCCGCCAGCTCCGACTGGAGTCCCTGCGCGCCGTTGGCCCCCGGGCCGTACAGCGTCAGCTCGGAGGTGGGCAGGTACGCGGGCGTGAAGAAGGGGAAGCCCTGCACGTGGTCCCAGTGCAGGTGCGAGAAGAACATCGCGACCTTGTGCGGCGTGGCCTCGCGCATCATCGACTCGCCCAGCGCGCGGATGCCCGTGCCCGCGTCGAAGATGAGCCGGTGGCCCTGGCTCGTCACCTCCACGCACGCCGTGTTCCCACCGATGCGCGAGCCCGAGACCGCGATGCTTCCCCGAACGCCGTAGTACCGGACTTCCATGACGAGCCTCCTCGAAAGGTGGAGGGCATCCCCGGGACGCCCTGATGCCCTGTGCTTGAGCACGCGTGATGCCATGTTCAAGTGCCTGGAATTATTGACGAGAGGTCTGACTCTGTGAGCCAGTGCACCAATCTGGATCGCCCCCGGATGGTGCGGCCGTACCATTCCGGCGCGTCGAGGCTGGGAGGCTTTTCCGGGCTCTTTCGAGGGCCCTGGGCGTGGTCGCCGGCGTGGGCAATCCGGTGTAGGAGAGGCCCATGGCGTTGATTGCGTTCTGCACCATCAAGGGAGGCGTGGGGAAGACCACGCTGTGCGCGCACGTGGCGTCGGCGTTGGCGGACGCCGGGAAGCGGGTGCTGCTCCTGGACCTGGACCCGCAGGCGCACGCGTCGCTCGTGCTGGGGCTGGAGAGCCGTGAGGGCCCGTGTGTCGCGGAAGCGCTGGGGCCTCGGCCGAAGTACCGGATGGATGAGGTGGTGGTGGCGTCGCCCAAGCGGCCCACGCTGTTCATCGCCCCGGCGGCGCCGCGCATGGCGGCGTTGGAGCGAGAGCTCTTCCAGTGGGGCCACCGGCTCCAGGCCCTCCCTCGGGCGTTGAAGACCTTGAGCTGGACCCCGGACGTCATCCTCGTGGACACGCCGCCGAGCATCGGCGCGTACACGGAGGCGGTGCTGGCGCACTCGGACCTGGTCGTCGCGCCCGTTCCCACGGGGGCCTTCGCGCTCCAGGGGCTGGGAGAAATCGAGACGGCCTGGCGCGACGTGCGCGAGCAGCAGGGCGGCGCGCTGGTGGCGGTGGTGAACCTGTGGGACCGGCGCACCACGGCGACGAACGAGGCGATGGAGGAGGCGCTGAAGGACTCCACCGTGCCGGTGCTGCGCGCGAGGATCCCGCGCTCGGAGTCCATCAACCAGGCGGGGCTGGGCTACGAGGTCGTCTTCGACACGAGCCCCGCGGCGCCCGGCGTGGAGGAGCTGCGGGCGCTGGCGCAGGAGTTGGCGAAGCGCGTGGGCCTGCGCTGACGCGGACGTGAAAAGGCGCCCGCCCCTGGGATACGGGGACGAGCGCCGCTTCGACGTCGAGCGTGCTTCAGATGTGGAACTGGCCCGCGGCCTCGGGCTGGTAGGGCACCGCGACGATGCGCAGCCGCTTGGTGCGGCCACCCGGCAGCGGCCAGGCGATGGACTGACCGACGGACAGGCCAATCAAGGCGCTGCCGATGGGGGCCAGCACGGAGATGCGGCCATCGTCGGTGTTCGCGTCGCGCGGGTAGACGAGCGTCACCTGCCGCTGCTCACCCGTCTGCTCGTCCTCGAAGAGGACGGTGCTGTTCATCGTCACCACGCTGGGGGGGACTGTCTCCGAGCGAACGACCTTGGCCCGGGACAGTTCCGCGTCAAGCATGTCCGCGAGCTCGGCCAATCGGCCCCCTCCATGGTGGTCGATGACCTGGCGCAGACGCTCCAAGTCGGTCTCAGTCACGATGAGGGACTGCTCGCTGGTCATGTCAGACGTCTCCGGGCAAAAAGAATGAGAATAAGGCCAATCTCTGTCTAACGGTTGGAAGAAAGCATTATTCCCGAGCCGTCTGCGCGGGGCGGGTCAGGACCCACCACTCGATGCCCTGGGCGCCGTCATCCGCGAGGAAGAACACCTGGGTGTCGGCGGCGGTGAAGAAGTAGGGCGCCGCGCCTTGTCCACCGGGGGCCAGCTCCTGTCGCAGCCGCGTTCCCTCCTCGGTCCCCGAGGTCTCCCACAGCTCGGAGCCCAGCGTGCCGTTGTCCGCGTGGAGGAGCGCGCGTGAGCCCACGGAGGTCATCCACCGGGGCTCGGAGCTCCCGGGGCCCGGCCAGACGTCCTTGAGGAGGCGGGCCTGGGTCGGGTGGGTGCTGGCCTTCCACAGCTCGACGCCGTGGGTGCCGTCCTCGGCGCTGAAGAGGACGCTGGAGCCCAGGGCGCTGAACCACAACGGATAGGAACCCTCGGGGCCTGGATTCACATCCCGCACACGGGAGGTCCCGGCGGAGGTGCCATCGCTGAGCCACGGCTCACGGCCCGCCGTCGGGTCGGTGGCCGCGAAGAAGAGGACTCCGCCCGCGACGGTGAAGAGGCTCGCGTAGGAGCCCACCTCTCCGGGCCAGATGTCGAGGAGGAGCTGCGTGCCGGACTCGCTCCCGTCGCTCACCCAGGGCTCCTCGCCGTGGGCGCCGTCGTTGGCGGTGAAGAAGAGGCGCGAGCCCAGCGCGGTGAGGGAGGTCGGGAACGAGCCCGCGGGACCGGGGAGGATGTCCTTGATGCAGCGGGTGCCGGTGACGGTGCCGTCGCTGACGCCGAGCTCCCAGCCTTGCTCCGGAAGGTTCGCGATGAAGTAGACGCGCGAGTCCATGGCGGTGAGGTAGCGAGGTGAGCTGTCGTCGATTCCAGGCGCGAGGTCCCTGACGAGCCAGGTCCCCTCCAGGGTGCCGTCGGTGCGCCAGAGCTCCTCGCCGTGCCGGGCATCGCGTGCGTTGAAGTACGCGACACCGTCCACCACGACGGGGCTTCCTTCTCCCTGGCTGCTCGCGAGGCCGGGGGCGATGTCCTTCACGAGGACGGTGCCTTCACGCGTGCCATCCGTTCGCCAGAGCTCGCGGCCATGGGTGCCGTCATCGGCGAAGAAGAGGACCCATGAATCCAGGACGAAGAAGTCGGAGGGCTCCGAGGACTGGGGGCCTGGGCGCACGTCCTTGAGGAGCGACGTGCTCTCGGGCGTGCCTCGAGTCCGCCAGAGCTCCAGTCCGACGCTGCCGTCGTTCGCATCGAAGTAGAGCGTGTCGCCGCGCGCGGTCCACGCGTGAGGGGGCTCTCCGCCGGGACCGGGGAAGATGTCCTGCACGAGTCGCGCGAGCGGGGAGCTGGCCTCGTGTTCCTCCTCGGCCCACCGCAGGCGCTTCGAGGCCACGCGGAACGTGTAGCCCACGTCGCGGGCCCACAGCTCCGCGCCGGTGGCGCGCACGTTCGCGGTGAAGAAGACCCTCCGGCCGCTGACGGTGAAGTCGCGAGCGCTGGAGGAGAAGGCCCCGGGCGCGAGGTCCTCGATGCGCGAGGTGCCCCGCGCGGCGCCATTGCTGCGCCACGGCTCATGGCCCGTGCCGGGCTCGCGGGCGGAGAAGTAGAGGCGGCCGTGAGTCTCTCGAAGGAACGCGATGGCGGAGCCCTCCGGGCCTGGGACGATGTCCTTCACGAGCACCGTGCCCTCGGGTGTTCCATCGCTGCGCCACAGCTCGTCCCCGTGTTCGGCCGTCCAGGCGGAGAAGTAGAGGCGTCCGTCCATCGCGGTGAGCTCTCGAGGATGGGAGCCCAGGGGCCCTGGGGCGATGTCGCGCACCAGGAAGGTGCCCTCCGGGGTGCCATCGCTGCGCCACAGCTCGTCGCCAAGTCCGGGGACCTGGGTGACGAAGAAGAGAAGCGGGCCCGCCACGAGGGTGCGAAGTGGCTCGCTGAACTCCGGCAGCGGGACCTCGATTCGCTTCGTCGTGCCCTGCGTGCTCCCGTCACTGGTCCACAGCGCGAGCGAGCGGAGGGTCTTGTCGGAAGCGTCCATGGGCTCCTGGCCCATGAAGAAGAAGAGGTGGGAGCCCGCGACGGCGAGCGCGCGGGGCCGGACGCCGAGGCCGGGTGGGGCGTGGATCTCCTGGACGGCGGTGGTTCCCTCGGGTGTGCCGTCGCTGCGCCACAAGGTCCGGTCCACGAAGAAGTACAGCAGTCCGTTCGCGGGGGTGAGGAAGGAAGGGGTTGCCCCGGGGGGGCCCGGGTCGATGTCCTTGACCCGCGTGGTTCCCTCGGGAGTGCCATCCGTTCGCCACAGCTCGGTGCCGGAGTGGCCGTCGTTCGCGAGGAAGAAGAGCTGTTGCCCGAGCACGGTGAGGCTCTCGGGAGAAGAGCCCTTGCGGCCGGGACGCAGGTCCATGACGAGCCGTGTGTTGGAGGGCTTGCCCTCGCTTCGCCACAGCTCTTCGCCGTGGACTCCGTCATTCGCGACGAAGAAGAGGGTGTTGCCCAGGGCCGTGAGCTCGCGAGGCTCCGAGCCCAGGGGCCCCGGTCGCACGTCCTGGACGAGGCGTGTTCCCTCGTCCGAGCCATCGCTCTTGAAGAGCTCGGTGCCGCGAGTCCGGTCCGAGGCCGCGAAGAAGAGCACACCGCCCACATCGGTCAGTGAATGGGGCCCCGCGCTCAGTCGACCGCCGGCGATGTCGTCGATGGGGTAGGGCGCCGACATCGTGTCCTCGCTCCCGCCGAGCTTCGCGCCCGAGGCCTCGGGGCTTCCTTCGCTGCCGCAGCAGAGCGAGGAGACCAGGAGGGTCATGCACAGCGAGCAGGGCACGAGGGGCAGGTTCATGCGTGGCACCGTTCCTCGCGCGACACCGCGCGCGTTGGGGCGCCAAAAGTGGCCTTGTTGTCACCGTTGGGAATCCTCCTGAGAGGGTGACGGGGTGATGAGAAGGCAACGGTGCCCTCGGAGGTGTGCAGTGACGCTGCGGCGCGAGGGCGAGGCGCGTTTCGCACGTGTGCAGTGGGCTGCACAGAAGTCGCACCACGTCGTCAGTCTTTCCAACACTTGGTGTTGCGGCCGCTGACCAGCGAAGTCGCCGACTCCATTCTCGAACACGCGAGGTCCACGGAGAACATCATCCCGAAGCTGGACCGGGCCATCGTCGCGCTGTGGGGTTGCCCGCTCGACAAGCTCGACCACCGAGTCACGGTGGCCGAGCTCGTCGCGGACGGCTTGAAGCTCCAGACGTTCGAGGCCTGAACCCGCCCTCGTTCAGAACGGGCTGTCCGCGCCGCGAGTGGTCAGCACGGACAGTCCACCGGACAGAGAGGCGTCGATGGAGCGCGCCGCCTCACGTCCATCGGACAGGGCCCAGACGATGAGGCTCGCGCCTCGGCTCGCATCCCCCGCGCAGTAGACTCCGTCCGCTGACGTGGCGAAGCGCGCATCCACCTGCACGGTGCCGCGCGGTGACAGCGCCACCCCCAGGTCCTCCACCAACCCGGAGGTCTCGGGTCCAGTGAAGCCCATCGCGAGCACGAGCAGGTCCACCTCGAGCGACGTCTCCGAGCCAGGGACCTCCACGAGCCGAGGGCCGCCGCCCACCGAGCGCTGCACCTCCACCTTCACGGCGTGCAGCTTCTCGATGCGGCCGTTCGTGCCCGACAGGTGCTTCGTCATCATCGCGAAGCCGCGCTCGCCGCCTTCCTCCTGGCTCGACGACGTGCGGAAGATGAGCGGCCACCGAGGCCACGGGTTGTCCGAAGCGCGCACGTGAGGAGGGGCAGGGAAGAGCTCGATTTGCTGCACGCTCTTCGCACCCTGTCGGAGCGCCGTGCCCAGGCAGTCCGAGCCCGTGTCGCCACCGCCCAGGATGACCACGCGCTTGCCGGCCGCGTCCAGGTGTGGCTGCTTCTCTCCCTGCCCGGCGACGAGGTGGTTCTGGTGCTCCAGGTACTCCATCGCCTGCACCACGCCGGACAGCTCGCGACCCGGGACCTCCAGCTCGCGCGCACGACGAGCCCCCATGGCGAGCAGCAGCGCATCGTGCCGGCCGCGCAGCTCGCGGAAGCTCACCGCGCCGCCCACGTCCACGCCGGTGCGGAACACCACGCCCTCCGCCTCCATCAGCGCCAGACGCCTGTCCACGACGGACTTCTCCAGCTTGAAGTCCGGGATGCCCAGGCGCAGCAGGCCACCGGCACGCGCGTCACGCTCGTAGACGGTGACACTGTGCCCCGCGGAGTTGAGCTGCGCCGCGGCGGCCAGTCCCGCGGGGCCCGAGCCCACGATGCCCACCGTGAAGCCCGTGCGCCGAGCCGGAGGCCGAGGCTTCACCCAGCCCTCCGCGAAGGCCCGCTCGGAGATCTCCTTCTCCATCTGCTCGATGGTCACCGCGTCCTGGTCGATGGCCAGCACGCAGGCGGCTTCGCACGGCGCGGGGCACAGCCGGCCCGTCATCTCCGGGAAGGTGTTGGTGCGGGAGAGGATGTCGTAGGCCTCGCGCCAGCGGCCTCGATACACGGCCTCGTTGAAGTCCGGGATGAGGTTCCCCAGCGGACAACCCTGGTGGCAGAAGGGGACGCCACAGTCCATGCAGCGTCCCGCTTGTCGCTTGGCCTCGTCCGGGGCCAGGGGCAGGGAGAACTCGCGGAAGTCTCCCAGTCGCTCCTGCTTCTCTCGCTTGTGCGCGGGGACGCGTGACCACTCCGTGAATCCGGTGGGCTTGCCCATGGTTCAACCCCTCCCGCCGACGACGTGTGGAAGCTGCGTGGTGACGGAGGCTTCAGGAGGCCGCTTCGCCGCGCGCCGCGCCTGCAGGACGCGCTTGTAGTCCGTGGGCATCACCTTCACGAAC
The DNA here is from genome assembly GCF_000331735.1 of Myxococcus stipitatus DSM 14675. Taxonomy (GTDB): domain Bacteria; phylum Myxococcota; class Myxococcia; order Myxococcales; family Myxococcaceae; genus Myxococcus; species Myxococcus stipitatus. The sequence goes on from NC_020126.1 coordinate 5,068,653, forward strand.
CGGGGCACCATCAGCTCCCAGTTGTCGAGCACCCGCCGCGCCAACGCGCTGTGCGTGTAGCGCAGGTGTCGCTCGATCATCCCGTGCACGAGCCAGATCTCCGACTCGTCCACCAGCGACTCCAGCTCCACCATCTCCAGGTTGCAGCGCTGCCGGAAGGAGAGCTCCCGGTCCAGCACGTAGGCCGTGCCGCCGCTCATGCCCGCGGCGAAGTTTCGGCCCGTGGAGCCCAGCACCACCACCACGCCTCCGGTCATGTACTCGCAGCCGTGGTCTCCCACGCCCTCGACCACTGCCTGCGCGCCGCTGTTGCGCACGGCGAAGCGCTCACCCGCGAGCCCGCGCAGGTACACCTCACCGGCCGTGGCGCCGTAGAGGGCGGTGTTGCCCACCAGCACGTTCTCCTCCGCGACGAAGCGGCTGGACTGGTGCGGGTACGCGATGATGCGCCCACCGGAGAGGCCCTTGCCCACGTAGTCGTTGGCGTCACCCTCGAGCTCCAAGGTGACACCCGAGACCAGGAACGCGCCGAAGCTCTGCCCCGCGGAGCCCTTCATCCGCACGTGCAGCCGCCCATCGGGAAGCCCCCGCGAGCCATGCCGGCGCGCAATCTCGCCCGAGAGCATGGCTCCCACGGCGCGGTGCGTGTTGCTCACCGGCCGCGTCAGCAGCATCGCGGGCCCACCCTCCAGCACGGCCTTCGCGTCCTGGAGCAGCTCGTGGTCCAGGTGGTCCGACACATCCTTCGAGCGAGGCACCGTGCAGTGCCGAGGCTCGCTCGCGGGCGCGGCGGGAGCGGCCAGGAGCGCGGAGAGGTCCACGCGCCGCGCCTTCCAGTGGTCCACCGTCGCGCGCTGGCGCAGCAGGTCCACCCGGCCCACCAGCTCCTCGAGAGTCCGAGCCCCCAGCGCGGCCATCCGCTGGCGCAGGTCCTCGGCGAGGAGGAGGAAGAAGTTCACCACGTCCTCGGGCTTGCCCTGGAAGTGCTCTCGCAGCCCGGCGTCCTGCGTGGCGATGCCCGCCGAGCAGGTGTTGAGGTGGCACTTGCGCAGCATCACGCAGCCCACGGCCACGAGGCTCGCGGTGGCCAGGCCGAACTCCTCGGCGCCCAGCAGCGCGGCCACGAGCACGTCGCGTGCGGTGCGCAATCCTCCATCCGCCTGGACGCGGATGCGCGAGCGAAGCCCGTTGTGCACCAGGACCTGCTGCGTCTCCGCCAGTCCCAGCTCCCAGGGCAGGCCCGCGTGGTGGATGCTCGAGATGGGGGATGCGCCCGTGCCGCCTTCGTAGCCGGAGACCACCACGCAGCCCGCGCCGGCCTTCGCCACGCCCGCGGCGATGGTGCCCACGCCGACCTCGCTCACCAGCTTCACGCTGACTCGCGCCGTCGGGTTGGTGGACTGGAGGTCGTAGATGAGCTGCGCCAGGTCCTCGATGGAGTAGATGTCGTGGTGCGGAGGAGGGGAGATGAGCGTCACGCCGGGCGTGGACCAGCGGACCTTGGCGATGCGCTCATCCACCTTGTGCCCGGGGAGCTGGCCGCCCTCACCAGGCTTGGCGCCTTGAGCGACCTTGATCTGCAGCTCGTCGGCGTTGACCAGGTACTCGGTGGTGACCCCGAAGCGGGCGCTGGCCACCTGCTTGATGGCGCTGCGGCGCAGGTCGCCGTGCGCATCGCGCGTGTAGCGCCGGGACTCCTCTCCACCCTCGCCGCTGTTGGAGCGTCCGCCCAGCCGGTTCATCGCGATGGCCAGCGTCTCGTGCGCCTCCGCGCTGATGGAGCCGAAGGACATGGCCCCCGTGACGAAGCGGCGCGCCAGGGAGTGAGCCGACTCGACTTCCTCCAGCTCGACGGGCTGGCGGCCCTCCGTCTGGATGTCCAGCAGCCCCCGCAGGTTGCAGTGCTCGCGCGTCTCATCGTCCGCCAGCCGCGAGTACTCCGCGAACTGTGCAGCGTCGTTGCCGCGCACCGCGGCCTGGAGCCGGGCAATCGTCGCCGGGTTCCACTTGTGTCGCTCGCCCTGGCGGCGCCAGCGGTACTGGCCACCGACGGGGAGCTGTCCCTCCGGGTGCTCGAAGCCTCGGGCATGGCGCTCCGCCACCTCGCGCCCCAGCTCCGGCAGGCCGACACCTTCGACTCGCGAAGGCGTGCCCGTGAAGTGCCGTTCAATCAAGCCGCGTTGCAGTCCCACGGCCTCGAAGAGCTGCGAGCCCCGGTAGGACTGGAGCGTGGAGATGCCCATCTTGGACATCACCTTCATCAGCCCTTCCTCCACCGCGTGGATGAAGTGTGCCTGGGCCTTCTCCGCGTCCACGGCCAGCTCGTTCGCGTCCGCCAGGGCGCGCACCGTGTCCAGCGCGAGATACGGGTTCACCGCCGCCGCGCCGTAGCTGAAGAGACAGGCGAAGTGGTGGACCTCACGCGCCTCCGCCGTCTCCAGCAGCAGGCCCGTGTACATGCGGATGCCGTCGCGGACCAGACGCTGGTGGACCGCGGAGACCGCCAGCAGCGCGGGGATGGCCGCGTGCGCCACATCCACGCCCCGGTCACTCAGGAGCAGGATGCTGGCGCCGCCATCGACCGCGTCCACCGCCGCCGCGCACAGCTTCTCGACCGCCGTCTCCAGCGCGCCCTCTCCGCCACTCAGCGGGTAGAGCAGCGACAGGCGCCGTGTCTCGAACAGGCCCTCGCCACGGATGGACGCCAGCCGCGCGAGCTGCCCGTTGGTGAGGATGGGGCCGGGCAGCGAGAGCCGGTGGCACTGCTCAGGGGTCTCCTCGAAGGTGTTGCTCTCCGGGCCCAGCGCCGTGGCGAGTGTCATCACCAGCGACTCGCGCAGCGGGTCGATGGGCGGATTGGTCACCTGCGCGAAGAGCTGATGGAAGTACGAGAAGAGGCTGGGGGACTGGTCGCTGAGCACCGCGAGCGGCGTGTCCGTGCCCATGGAGCCCACGGGCTCCTTGCCCGTCTCCGCCATGGGCGTGAGCACCGCGCGGAGTTCCTCGAGCGTGTAGCCGAAGGATCCCTGGAGCCGGGACAACTCGTCGCCCCTCAGCCGCTCCGGTGCGGGGACGGTGGGCAGGTCCTCGAAGGTGAAGACGTTGCGCTCCAGCCACTTGCGGTAGGGCCAGCGCGTGCTGATGTCGCGCTTCACCTCCGCGTCCTCGAGGATGCGCCCCTCGGTGGTGTCCACCAGCAGCATGCGCCCCGGCGTCAGTCGGCCCTTGCGCCGCACCTGGGACGGAGGCACGTCGATGACCCCCGTCTCCGAGGCGAGGATGATGCGGTCATCCTCGGTCACCAGGTAGCGCGCGGGACGCAGCCCGTTGCGGTCCAGCGTGGCGCCGATGAGCTGTCCATCCGTGAAGGCGATGGCTGCGGGGCCATCCCACGGCTCCAGCAGCGCCGACGAGTACTCGTAGAAGGCGCGCTTGTCGTCCTCCATCAGCGCGTCACCTTCCCACGCCTCCGGAATCATCATCATCATCGCGTGGGGCAGGGTGCGGCCGCCCAGGTAGAGCAGCTCCACCATGTTGTCGAACTGCGCGGAGTCGCTCTTGCCCGGGACGATGATGGGCCACAACGGCTCCAGGCTCCCCCCCAACCGCGCCGTCTGGAGCAGGCCGCGCCGGGCTGTCATCCAGTTGCGATTGCCACGCAGGGTGTTGATTTCGCCGTTGTGCGCGATGAAGCGGAACGGCTGCGCCAGCTCCCACGTGGGGAACGTGTTGGTGGAGAAGCGCGAGTGGACCAGCCCCAGCGCGCTGACGAACTCCGTGTGTTGGAGGTCCGCGTAGAAGCGAGGGAGGTCCGCGGGCAGCAGCAGGCCCTTGTAGACGAGTGTCTCGGACGAGAGGCTGGCGATGTGGAAGCGGCCCTTCGGGTCCACGCCTCGCGCGAGGACGCGGTTCTCCGTGAGCTTGCGGATGCGGTACAGCTTGCGCTCGAAGGCGCTGGGGACCACGCGGCGCCGGGCGATGAAGAGCTGCCGGATGACCGGCGCGGCCTCGCGAGCCACGGGCCCCAGGTGCTCGGGGGCCACCGGGACATCGCGCCAGCCCAGCACGCGTTGACCCTCCTCGGTGACGACCTCCTCCAGCGCCGCTTCACACGCGGCCCGCGCGTCCACCTCTTGCGGGAGGAAGACCTGCGCCACGCCGTACTGCCTGCGGGGAGGAAGCTCGAAGCCCAGGGTGGGGGCCTCGTGCTCGAAGAAGCGGTGCGGGAGCTGCACCAGGATGCCCGCGCCATCTCCCGTCCGAGGGTCCTTCCCCGCCGCCGCGCGGTGGCTCAGGCGGTTGAGGAGCTCCAGGGCGTCCTCGACGATTCCGCGAGAGCGTTCACCTCTCAGGTGGGCCACGAAACCGACGCCACAGGCGTCATGTTCGGTTTCGGGCTCATAGAGGCCGTACCGGCCGGGGAGGATCGCGGACATCAACTTCCCCTTTCTCCCGCGTGACGCGAGAGGTCATTGCTGTGTCGCTCCAGGCTAACGCGTTGCGTTGACTCGCGTAAAGACGGGGCCCCTCGGAGGAAGGGTGGGCCTGGGGGCCCGGCCGCTTTCTGTCGCGAAGGCGACGGATGTCCACCCGTGGGCGAGGACCCGACCCGGGAGGGAGGGGTGGGGGGCCCGCACGAGGGAGGTCGGCGACCCGGGGGAATCCGCTATGAAGCGGCGCATGCCCTATTCCCCCATCATCGGCACCCTCGGCTACGTCATGTCCGAGGACAGGCAGCGCGTGCTGCTCATCCATCGCGTCGCGAGACCGGATGACGCGCACCTGGGCAAGTACAACGGGCTGGGCGGGAAGATGGAGCGCGATGAGGATGTCGCCGCCTGCATGCGCCGCGAGATTCGCGAAGAGGCGGGCATCGAGTGCACGCGCATGGTGCTGCGCGGCACGCTCTCCTGGCCGGGCTTTGGCAAACAAGGTGAAGACTGGCTGGGCTTCGTGTTCCGCATCGATGCCTTCGAAGGCACTCCCTTCGAGCGCAACCCCGAAGGCACGCTGTCCTGGGTCCCGCTGACGGAGCTGCCCCGCTTGCCCATGTGGGACGGGGACAGGCACTTCCTGCCCCTCGTCTTCGACGAAGACCCTCGCGTGTTTCACGGCGTGATGCCGTATTCAGGAGGACGCGCGTTGAGCTGGAATTACACGCGACTTTGATGCGCGGGGTCGTCGAAGCCCCCTGCGCGCAGTGCGTGTATTTGCCGCCCTGATGAAACAAATGCGGCGTTGTTCGCTCCGTGCGTTGACGGCTCCACGGGAAACGACGTACTCCTGATGCCGCGTGAAAGTGAGAATGATTCTCAATTTCGGTCTTCCGGCCCTGGAGAGTGAGCGACCCGCTGAGCCGCGGGTGGTGGTCTCCTCGCGACTCTTCCGCATGGGAGAGGTCGCGGAGCGGGAAGGGCTCTGGACCCGATGGGGCTGGGCGCTCGTGACGGCGGTGGTGGTCCACGCGGGAGTGGTCGCGGCGGGCATGGCCATGCCGGCGAGTGCGCCGGAGTTCCCCCCGGCCGCCGAGGAGCCGGAGCTGGTGTTGCTCGCCTTCGCGCCACCTCCTCCCGCCCCGTCGTCGGGCGCGGCCCGCTCGGTTCCCGTGGAGCGAGCGGCGCGTCCCTCCCGTCCCCGCGTGGCGCGGCCGGTGATGGAGACGTCCATCCAACCCCAGCCGAAGCCGGAGGTTGTCGAGCCCCCGGTCGATGAGACTCCGCCCGTCGCGAATGACGCGCCGAGCACCCCCGAAGCCGTGGCGGATGCGCCGGCGGACTCGAGCCCCGTCCCGTCCGTTGCGGGGGGCGTCGTGGGCGGTGCGGTCGGGGGAACCCAGGGCGGCATCGTGGGCGCCACGGGAACGCTGGGTGACGCGGTGGGGCTGGGCCAGGTGCTCCGTCCGCCGTCCGTGTTGAAGCAGCCCCGGCCGGACTATCCGCGCCGCGCCAAGAGCGAGGGCGTCCAGGGCCTCGTGCTGGTTCGCATCATCGTCGGAGTCGATGGTGAGGTGGAGGCCGAGCACACGCGCGTGCTGCGCTCCATCCCCGCGCTCGACGCCGCCGCCATCGAAGCCGTCAACCGTTGGCGCTTCACGCCCGCCATCGGGCGCCAGGGCAAGCCCGTGCGAGTCATCCTCGAGCTGCCCATCCAGTTCACCTTGAAGTGACGAAGGCCATGGTTCTTCCGTTTCGCAAGACGCTCTTCTGGATTCACCTCGCCGTGGGCATCGTCACCGGCATCGTCGTGGCCATCATGTCGGTGACGGGCGTGGCCCTGGCCTTCCAGCCGCAGGTCATCGCGTGGGCGGAGTCGGAGGCTCGCACCGTGCCCGCTCCGGGCGCGGATGCCCGCAGGCTCACCGTCGAGGAACTGCTGGCGAAGGTGCGCGAGGCCCGGCCGGAAGCCCAGGTGTCTGGCATCACCGTGTATCCCTCCGAGACGGCGTCCGCGCAGGTGGCGCTGGGCCGCACGGCGGTGCTCTACGTGAATCCCTACTCGGGTGAGGTGCTCGAGAGCGGGTCGAAGGGGTGGCGTTCGTTCTTCCACCTGATGGAGGAGTGGCACCGGTGGCTGGCCACGGGCGGCGACAACCGCGCCGTGGGCAAGGCCATCACCGGGGCGTCCAACGCGGGCTTCCTCTTCCTGGCGCTGTCGGGTCTCTACCTGTGGTGGCCGCGCAACTGGTCGCGCAAGGCCGTGCGCTCCGTGGTGTGGTTCCGCGGTGGGTTGAAGGGCAAGGCTCGCGACTTCAACTGGCACAACGTGATGGGCTTCTGGATGCTGCCCGTGCTCGTCGTTCTCACGGCGTCCGGCATGGTCATCTCGTACAAGTGGGCGAGTGACCTCGTCTACACGGTGACGGGCAACGCCGTTCCCGCGCAGGGCGGCGGAGGCGTGAAGGTCCCCGCTCCGGAGACCGGCACCGAGCGCAAGACGGTGAGCGCGATGGTGTCCACCGTCCAGGAGCAGGTCCCCACGTGGGCGAGCATCACCTACCGAATCCCGTCGCCGCCCAAGGGCGCGCAGGGCAAGCCGTCGGAGCAGCCCGGTGGCCCGAAGGGTGGGGGCGAGCCTCGTGGGGGTGAGCAGGGCAAGCCGTCGGAGCCCCCGGGCCCGCCGAAGGCCGACGCCGTGTCGTTCAGCGTGAAGGAGAAGGACGCCTGGCCGCTGTTCTCCTCCACGCAAGTCTCGGTGGACCCCTTCACCGGACAGGTGGCGAAGCGCGAGGGCTATGCGGACCTGAACTCGGGCCGCCAGATGCGCTCCTGGCTGCGCTTCCTCCACACGGGTGAGGCGCTGGGGTGGCCGGGCCAGCTCATCGCCGCCATCGCCTCGTTGGCGGGGGCCTTCCTGGTGTGGACGGGCTTCGCCCTGTCGTGGCGGCGCTTCTTCCCTCGACGCCAGCCGCGCGCCGAGGTGCCCGCGTCCACGGGCGAATCGGAGACCCCCGCCTAGGACTCTTCCCCGGGCGGGCGAGGTTCCCGCGGCACCTTCGGGTGCCAGCTTATTGATTCTAATAATCGTCGTTTCCGCGAATTTCTATTGAGAGCCCGGCGCCACGAGTGCGGCCGGGAGTGGAGAAGTCCATGTCGTTCAGCAAGTCGCGTAGCGCTGGCATCCGGTCGAGTGTGGGGCACGTGGGTGGAGTTCGGGCGGCGCTGAAGCCGTGGGGGCCGGCGGTGGGGTTGGTGTCCGCGCTGGCGGCGGGTGGCGCGGTGGCGCAGGAGCCCGCGGCGGAGACGCCTCGCGCGGAGGCGCCGGTGGAGGCCTCGGCGGCCCCTGCCGAGCAGGCGCCCGCGTCGACGGAGTCCCAGCAGGGCACGGAGGGCCGCTTCGTGCTGCCCACCCTGGAGGTGCAGGGGGAGACGGAGAGCTATCAGGTCCGTGAGAGCGCGCTGCCCAAGGTGCAGAAGGCCCTGGTGAACACGCCGCAGTCGGTGACGGTGGTGCCCGAGGCGGTGATGGAGGAGCAGCGGGCGACGACGGTGCGGGACGCGCTCCGCAACGTCTCCGGCATCACGATGAGCGCAGGCGAGGGGGTCCGCCAGGGTGACTCCTTCATGCTGCGGGGCTTCTCCGCGCAGAACGACGTGTCCCGCGATGGTGCCCGTGACCTGGGCTGGTTCACGCGCGACACGTTCAACCTGGAGGGCGTGGAGGCGTACTTCGGTCCGTCGTCCGTGCTCTTCGGCCGTGGCTCCGCCGGTGGCGCCATCAACCTGGTGACGAAGAAGCCCAAGCGCACGTCCTTCCAGGAGGTGGCGCTCAGCGGCGGCACCGCGCCCACGGGCCGTGTCGACGCGGACATCAACCAGGTGCTGTCCGAGGACCTCCAGCTCCGCCTGAACGTCATGGGCCAGCTGTCCTCGACGGCGGGCCGCGACGTGACGAAGGACAACCGCGTGGGTGTGGCGCCGTCGCTGCGCTACAAGCTCGCGGAGCGCACCACGCTGGAGATGGACTACATGTTCCAGCGGGAGGACGGCATCCCGGACTACGGCGTGCCGTACTTCAACGGCAGCCCCGTCACCGAGTCGCTCGACGTGCCGCGCGAGAACTTCTACGGCGTGAAGTCCGACAAGGAGCGCGTGGACGCGCACGTCGCCACCGCCCGCGTCACCCAGGGCCTGGGCGAGTCGCTCCAGTTCACCAACACGCTGCGCTTCGGCCGCGTGGACCGCTTCGCCAGCCCCACCGCGCCGCGAGGCCTGACGCCCGCGGGGGCCCCGACGACCATCGGCCGGCAGCGCTTCCAGACGGAGACGGACAACTCGTACCTCGCCAACCAGGCCGCGGTGGGCGGTGAGCTGACGACGGGCTTCCTCGAGCACAGCGCCAACGCGGGCGTGGAGCTGACCTGGGAGAAGCGCAGCCAGGGCCGCTTCAACCTCAACGCGGTGGGCCTGCCGACGGGCCCCAACCTCCCGGCGGACCTGTTCAACCCGGACTCGGACCCGGACCTTTCCGCGGTGTCGCCCGTGTTCTCCAGCGCCAGCGTGAGCGTGCAGCGGACGCTGGGCCTCTACATCGCCGACCAGATCGAGCTGGGGCCCTATGTGGAGCTGCTGGGCTCGGTGCGCTGGGACGTGTTCAACACGGACTACGTCTCCACGGCCGCCTCGGGCGCGAAGACCCGGCTGCAGAGCAGCGACCACCTCCTCAACTGGCGCGCGGGCGTGGTCCTCAAGCCGGTGGAGAAGGTGAGCGTCTACGGCATGTACGGCACCTCCGCGAGCCCCTCCGCCGAGCTGGGCACGCTGGCCGCCGACACCGTGAGCCTGGACCCGGAGAAGAACACCATCATCGAGGCGGGCGCGAAGGCGGACCTGCTCGAGGATCGGCTGGGGCTCACCGCCGCGGTGTTCCGCATCAACAAGACGGACGCGCGCGTGCCCAACACCAACCCGGAAGGGCCGCCGCAGGTGCTCGCCGGTGAGCAGCGCGTGCAGGGCCTCAACCTGGGCGTGGCCGGCACCATCGTCGAGCGCTGGAAGGTGCTCGCCAACTACACGCTGATGGACTCCGCCATCGTCGAGCACACGACGCCGCACATGGTCGGCCAGCGGCTGCCCAACACGCCGCGCCACAGCCTCTCGCTGTGGACGACGTACTCCCCCCTGAAGGACTTCACCTTGGGTGGCGGCGCCATCTACCAGGACGTCACGAGCGTCAACAACCCGACCTCGGCCACCGCGGTGACGAACTACGTGCCGAACTTCTGGCGCTTCGATGCCTTCGCGAGCTACGCGTTCGGCAAGGCGCTGGTCCAGCTCAACGTCTACAACCTCACCGACACGCTGTACTACGACCAGTACTACGCGGGTCACGCCGTCCCCGCGGAGGGCATGTCGGCCCTGCTGACGGCTCGCTACCGCTTCGACTGAGAGAGGTTCGCGGTCATGATGTTGCACATCCCAAACGTCCTGACCGCGGCCGAAGTGGCTCGCTGCCGCACGGTGATGGAGAAGGCGGACTGGACGGACGGCCGGGTCACGGCGGGCCACCAGTCCGCGCAGGTGAAGCAGAACCTCCAGCTCCCCGAAGGGGGCGCGGCCGCGCGCGAGCTGGGGGACCTGGTGCTGGCGGGGCTGGAGCGCAGTCCGCTCTTCATCTCCGCCGTGCTGCCTCAGCGCGTCTTCCCGCCGCTGTTCAATCGCTACGAGACGAACATGCACTTCGGCTCGCACGTGGACGGCGCCATCCGGCCCATTCCGGGGACGGCGCAGCGCGTGCGCACGGATGTGTCGGCCACGCTGTTCCTCTCGGAGCCGGACAGCTACGACGGGGGAGAGCTGGTGGTGGAGGACACCTACGGCCACCACGCCGTGAAGCTACCGGCGGGGGACCTCATCATCTACCCGTCCACCAGCCTGCACCACGTGACGCCCGTCACGCGGGGCGCGAGGCTGGCGTCGTTCTTCTGGATTCAGAGCCTGGTGCGGGACGTGTCGAAGCGCGCGCTGCTGTTCGACATGGACACCGCCATCATGCAGCTCAACCAGGAGGTGCCCAAGAGCCCCTCCCTGGTCATGCTGACGGGCGTCTACCACAACCTGCTCCGCCAATGGGCGGAGCCCTGAGTCAGCGGTTCAGGTCCGGTCCTTGCGGATGAGGACCTTCCGGCCGCGAATCGTCGCCGCCTTCAGCGCCGCGATGACGCGGTTGGCGTCGGGCTCCGGGACCTCCACCAGCGAGAACGCGTCGGTGATCTGAATCGCGCCGATGCGGGACGAGTCCAGCCCGGCCTCACCCGCGATGGCGCCCACCAGGTCCGCGGGGCGGATGCCTGCTTGTCGGCCCGCGCCAATCCAGAGGCGCGTGGTGTCCCAGGAGCCCTGCTGCGGACGGCGAGGACCGCTCCCACGCTCGGGGCGACCACTCGGCCTGCCACCGGGACCCGTGGGGCGGCCCGGCCGGTCCTTGCGCTCCTGGAGCGGAGCGACGGCGGGAATCTCTTCCTCTTCCTTCGCGCGGCCCTCGTCCTGGGCATCCTGGAGCAGCTTCACGGCCGCGGCGGCGATGTCGAGCGGCTCGAACTCGCCGGCCAGATCCTCCACGAGGCTCCGGAACGAGTCCTGGCCACCGGCCACCAGCACCTCGCGCAGGGTGGCGCGCAGCAGCTCCTGCCGCTTGGCGCGCAGGTCCGCCACGGTGGGGACGGTGGCGACCTGGATGCGCTGGCCCGTCACCTTCTCGATGTTGCGCAGCAGCCGGTGCTCGCGAGGCTCCACCAGCGTGATGGCCACGCCCTCCCGGCCCGCGCGGCCGGTGCGGCCGATGCGGTGCACATACGCCTCCGGGGCGTTGGGCACGTCGAAGTTCACCACGTGGGAGAGCCGGGGGATGTCCAGGCCTCGCGCGGCGACGTCCGTGGCGACGAGCAGGTCGGTGCCATGCGACTTGAGCTGCTTGATGACGCGATCCCGCTGCTCCTGCGTCATGCCGCCGTGGAGCGCGTGGGCGCGCCAGCCCCGGCCGTTGAGGGACACGGTGAGGTCATCCACCTCCGTGCGCGTGCGGCAGAAGATGATGGCGGCGGTGGGGGACTCCACGTCGAGCAGGCGGCCCAGCGCGGCGATCTTGAACGCGCGCGGCACGACGAACGCGGTCTGCTGGATGCGCGGCAGCTCACCCGGCTCCACCTTCTCCTTGGCGATGCGCACACGCACCGGCTGCCGCAGGTGGCGCTCGGCGATGCTCGCGATGCGCGGGGGCAGGGTGGCGGAGAAGAGGGCGGTCTGCCGGTCCTCGGGCGTCCCGGAGAGGATGGCCTCCAGGTCATCGGCGAAGCCCATGTCCAGCATCTCGTCGGCCTCGTCGAGGACGACGGTCTGCACGTGGTCCAACTGGAGCGTGCCCCGGCGCAGGTGGTCCAGCGCGCGGCCGGGCGTGGCGACGACGACGTCCACGCCGCGCTTGAGGACGCGAAGCTGCTGGCCGATGACCTGCCCGCCGTAGAGCGGGAGGACGGTGGCGCCCAGCTTCTGGCCGTAGCGGTGGATGGCCTCGGACACCTGCATGGCCAGCTCGCGCGTGGGGACGAGCACCAGGGCGGAGGTGGTGTGCGGCCGGGCCTTGCCCGGGGTCAGGTGGTGCAGGAGCGGGAGCGCGAAGGCGGCCGTCTTGCCGGTTCCGGTGGCGGCGATGCCCAGCAGGTCCTTCCCAGCGAGCAGGGGCGGGAGGGACGCGTGCTGAATAGGCGTGGGTTCCTCGTAACCGAGGGACGTGAGCGCCTCCACGAGCTGGGGCTTCAGGCCCAGGGATTCAAAGGTGGCGTCGGGGGGGGCGGACGGCGGTGCGGAAGTCACGGCGGGGCTTGTACCACCGGGTTCCACTCTCGTGGCTCGAAGAATCGCTCTTCTGTCCCACATCTATCGCACACGTCGTGTCGTGGACGGTCCGCCCAGGGGGGCCTCAGGCCGGTTCCGGGGTGCCCAGGTGGGTGATCTCCCGAATCCCGAGAGAGGAGACCTGGAACACGGCGAAGGCCTCGGCCCCCTGCTCCACGCTGGCCAGGCAGCACACCTGGGAGGGGGGGCCCGAGGTGTGGGCGAGTACGCCCCGATAGCCCTTGTGCAGGTGGCCGCAGAGCACGAGCCGGGGTTGGAGCGCCTCTGTCAGGAGCCGTGCGTACTCGTTGCCCACGGCGTCCGCGTCGGGGCTGCGGCGCTGTTGCGCGAAGGCTCCTCGGTCCTGGGTCGCGATGATTCCGGAGGGCCAGTCGTGGACGACCAGCACGTCCGCGCGGCCGAACGCCAGGGCGCGCTCGATGTCTTCTTCGTGGAAGAAGGTGAAGGCCTTGTTCGACACGGAGCCCAGCAGGGACAGCGGCGGGTGGGGCTTCTGGAAGGAGGCCGCGTCGTGGATGCCGGAGACGCCGACGACGCTCAGGCCGTTCAGGTCGACGGCGCTCGAGCGCCCCAGGTAGTGGCAGTTCGGCGCGAGCTGGAAGCCGCGTGGCTCGGTGTCCAGGTAGCCATGGGGCTCGTGGTTGCCGCCGATGAAGTGGACGGGCCAGGGGAAGTGACGGCGCTTCTGGTGGTAGTCGGCGAAGTCGCCCAGGTGCTTGTGGCGCGCGGGGGCGGCCATGGTCGCCAGGTCGGCTTCGTCGCGGTGGGGCTCGAAGTCACCCACCTGGAGGACGAAGTCCAGCTCGTGTCGGGCGCGCTTCGACCACGCCTGGAGGAAGGACACCATCCGGTGCATGCGCCCATGCACGTCGCCCACGGCGGCGAAGCAGAAGCTCTCGAGGGAAGGGAGGGGCATGGAGGAAGGCTCAGCCGACGAGGGAGGGCCAGTTGCGACCGACCCAGGCCCGTTGCTCGACTTCTTCGCGCCAGCGCGAGTCCTCGCGGTCGATGCGCCGCGATGTGGCGAAGAGGGGCGTCAGGGCTTCGAGCATCCGCTCCGCGAAGGGTGGGTCCTCGACGATGAGCAGGGCCTCGCTCTCCCAATAGGCGGCGGTGACGTCCAGGTTCGCGCTGCCGACCGCGACCGCCGTGGTGTCACAGACGAGGAGCTTCGCGTGGACGTGGGGACAGAGTTGCTCCAGCGCGGGTTCCCACGTCGGCCGGGTGGGCAGGGCCAGCTCGTAGGCGATGGCGCCCGCGGCGATGACCGCGTCCAGCCGGCTGCGCACGTAGTGGTCCGCCACTTCACGGAGGGCTCCGCCCGGGAAGTAGGTCCGAGCGTCTCCGTAGTGAGGACGGACGCTGCCGAAGAGAATCTCCACGCGCACGCCCCGGCGCACGGCGGCGATGAGGGCGTTCTGGATCTCGAGCAGCAGGGGGAAGGTGTTCACCAGCACGAGCCGTGAGCGCGCATGGCGGATGAGCGCGAGCTGTGTATCGAGCGTGTGTGTATCCCGGAGTCCCTCGTGGAGGACCAGTCTCGCCGCCATCGTCCCCTCGGGAGCTGACTCCGGGATGTCGAACGGTTCGCCGCCGGCCCGGGCCCACTCGGCCAGGAACGCGCGCTCGAGGTCGCCGACGAGGGGGCCCTTCAGCCGGGCGCCGCAGTCGAGCCAGGGGATGTCTCGATAGGGCGTGTCCCGGTGCAGGTCCACCTCGTCGAAGCCCGTGTAGTAGGGCGCGCCGAGGTTGCGTCCGGAGACGAAGGCCCGCGTGGAGTCGATGAGCGTCAGCTTGCGGTGGTTGCGCTGCTTGAGCTCGGAGAGGCTCGGGACACCGACGAGCGGGGCAATGGCGCGCACCTCCACGAGCGGTGTCTCCGACAGGGAGACGAGCGCGGGGTTGAGGGCGCCGAAGGAGTCATGGCCGCTGTAGAGCGCATCCGCGAGGAAGCGCACGCGCACGCCTCGCGATGCGGCGCGCTTCAGGGCCTCCGTGATGCGGGCCGTGATGGCGTCGTCCTCGACGATGTAGCACTGCCAATGGAGGGTGCTCCGGGCCGCGTCGATGGCGGCCAGGAGGGATTCACGAGCGAGCCGGTTGTCGAGCTCGAACGCGATGTCATGCCCTCCCCGTCGAGGGCCGCAGCCCGCGAGCACCAGCTCGCGGGCGAATGCCCCTGGCTCATCGGGAATGGGGAGCGGCTCCAGCGGCGTGGTCCGCGACAGCGCCACGCACTCCTCGGGGCTCAGGGTGCGGAGGTGCGGATGGACAGGTTTGTATGAATCGCGCGTGAGGACAGCGGCGATGGGGATGTGCGCGGCGGCGAGGCGAGTCGCGACTCGCAGGAGCCGCTGGCCATCGACCTGCCTGGGGACATCATCGGCGCGCGCATCGTCGAGCCATGCGCTGGCATCGAGCAGCAGCGGCCAGGGGAGGTCGGGCAGCTTCTCTCGCAGGTGTGCACGCTGCTGGGCAAGGGAGTCGCTGTCGCGCAGCCGCACGAAGACCAGGTGATAGCGCTCGGCCGCCAAGGCTCGGGCCGCGTCGAGCGCCTCCTCGTCCACCAGGCTGTCCACGAGGAGCACGGGCTTCTCGGGGGCCAGCACGTAGCAGGGCGTCAGGTGTCGGGGGGCCGAGGCTCCCGCGAAGGAGAACGCGAGGGCATGGGGTCCTCTCGTGTGCTCGAACCAGGAGGCGTCGAGCACGGCGGTGCCTCCCTCATGCCCGCCGTGGCCCAGGGTGTTTCCTCCCTCGAAGAGCGTGAGGTCTCCGGCGTCGGGAACGGAGACGCTCGACATGAAGCCCACGCGCTCCACGGCGAAGCGCGGCGCCAGCCCAGGAGCCGAGAGGGAGTCGGAGACCGCGTAGGTGTCCTCGAACAACGGGGACGAGGGCTGCGCGCGGGGCAGCATCAGAAGGGGGACCCGAGCCTCCTGGAGGGCCTTGGCGCCGAACAGGCCCAGCATCAGCGCCTCCACATCGGCGAGGGCATCGGCTGGAACGAGCAGGAGGTCCGCGCCGGAGCGCAGCGCCGCGACGTCGAAGACCTCGGCGCGACTGTGGGCGGGGTTCTCGGTGAGGGCTTCGACGTGGAGCAACTGGTCGATGCCCAGGGCCCGGCTCAGGGCCTGGAGATGCGAGACCTGCTCGGGCTCCAGCTCGGACGTGAGCGCGACCAACTCGGAGCGCACGGCACAGCGGGAGAGGAACGTGGCCACGGCGCCGAGTCCCCGTCCATCCGGCGCGACAGCCACCGCCGTGCGAGCGGGCGTGGCGGGAGAGGGCGCGGCCGCCTTGCCGATGGAGAGCACGGGGAGGTGCTCCCGCAAGCAGAGCATGAGCATGGCGCCCACGCGGGCTCTCGGCGACGTATCGAGATGCGGACCGAAGACGACCAACTCCGCGCCGTGCTTCGTGGCCACGTGGACGATGCCCCCGGTGTCGAGGTGCGTCTCCAGCGCGCCGCTCACCTGGATGCCGGCATCCCAGTCATGCAGGGCGTGGCGAAGGCGGTCCAGCACGGTGAGGCTGGCGGGCGGAGGTGCCTCCAGCTCACTGCGCTCGGGCACGAGCCCGTACAGATAGACGGCCTCGGGAGCGGCGGTCAGCCGCTGGACCCAATGAATGACCTGCTCGGACTCCGAGCCGGCATCGAAGACGACCACGAGACGACGGAACATGGTGTGTGCACTTCCCGGACAACCGGCCGCCCATTATGCCCGGTCCCACGTCAAACCCCAGGGGTATCACCCTGGAGCTTCACTCTTGGAACAGGAGGGCGTGCCACCTCGGGCGTGAGGCACCACGCGGCGGATGCAACTGGTTGCTATAGGCAATGAGTATGCCTTTGCGGGGAGGCCAGGTATTCTTGTTTGCCATGACCCTCTCATCGCGCTGTAGGAGTCGTCTGTGGCTGGCGCTCGCCGTCGCGAGTGTCGTGGGCTGTGGAAGTGAGCGACCGGATGAGGCGCCCTCGGGCGCGGTGGCGTCGCGCGGAGATTCGCAGGTGAGCTTCGCGCTGGGCATCTCGGACTCCGACCCGGACACCTTCACCCATCCCGCGTGGGACGGGCTCAACGTGAAGCGTGCGCGAGTGGTCGTGCCCTATGACGTGGCGCTGCGTCCCACCACGGATGCGAGGAGACAGAGGTTCGAGGCGTGGTTGCAGGCCGCGGCGGCGAAGTCGGTGGAGCCGTATGTCACCCTCGGCCCGAGCGACCAGCACAAGGCTGCCAATGGCAAGTATCTGGCGCCCACGGATGGGGAGTACCGTGCGGCCTTCGAGGCCTTCCACGCGACCTATCCGGCCATCACCCTGGTGGGTGCCTGGAACGAGCCGAACTTCCCTGACTCCGTCCTCCAGAGTGGCGTCCCACTGGACCAGCCCACCTGCGCCAGCGAGGACCTGGAGAACTGTGGCCCCCTGCGCGCCGCGTTCTATTACCGGCTGGTGGTGAGCATCTGTCCGACGTGCACCGTGGCCGCGGGCGAGTTCGACGCCACACCCGGTGACTCATACTGGGACCGCTACCGCCTCTTCCTCCGGGGCCACCGCCCCAAGCTCTGGAGCATCCATCCCCACCACGACGCCAACCGCTATCAGGCGAGCGGCGCGCACTGCGTGCCCGGGGACTCGAGTTGTACGACGCGGACGTTCTTGGGTTGGCTGCAGGGCCTCGACGCCTCCTGGGACGTCGGGCACATCTGGCTCACGGAAGTGGGGGCCTTCTACCGGAACGCCAACGGGCAGGTGTTCGGCGACGTGTCCCAGCGTGACACGACGAAGTTCATCTTGAGACTGCCGAGCCTGAGCGCACGAATCACTCGCATCTACTACTACAACCATTCGAACCAGTGCTCGACGGCGGACCGCTGTGCGACGCAGGACCGGGGCATCATCGCGCCGGAGCCGTGGGATGGAACCCCGCTGTCGTATGACACCGCGGGGCGCATCCGCTCCGCGTATGCCGTGCTGAGGGACCGGGATACCCACGGCCCGTGAGTGCGCGGTGGGGCCTGCTCAGTCCTTCCACAGCATCTTCCAGGGATGCTTGCGCAGGTCTGTCACCAGCGTGCGCAGCTCGTTGTAGAGGGTGGGGTCCTGGAGGACGGAGCCGACCGTTCCTTCTCCCGCTTCAATCCGCGCGAGGACCCGGTCCGCCCGAGTGGCGATGGAGTCCAGCTGTCCCGCCGCGGACGTGAGCTTCTCCAGGGCCAGCTTCACGCGTTGACCATCCTCGGGAGTCAGCGCGCCCGTGACGGCGGCCAGGCCGTCCAGCGTCGTCCCCGCGGACTTCGTCAGGCCGGGGAGGTCGCTGCGCAGCACCGCCGCTGTCGCCGCCGCGTCATCGAGCAGCTTCGCGGCCTTGCCTCCGGGCTGCATGGCCTCTCGGGCGAGCTGTGAGAGCTGCCTCAAGTCCTTCGACGCCGCGGCCAGCTCCGTGGCCAGCACCTTCACGTCGCCTTTGTTCTCGGTGAGCATCTCGTTCAACGTCCGGGTCAAGCGAGACACGTTGGCGACCAGGTCCGTCACCGCTTCGGGGTCCTTCTCCAGCATCGCGGAGAGGGTCTCCACGAAGCCGGAGAGCTTCTCCGCGAGCACGTCCAGGCGCGGTGCATCGACGCCTCGCAGTGCCTCACCCGCTGGCAGCGGTGCGGGCTGTGTTCCAGGGTTCAGCTCGAGGTAGGGCTCGCCCAGGAGGCCCACGGTCGCCACCGTCACGCGCGCATCCGAGCGCAGCGCACCCAGTGACGGCGGGTCCACGGCCAACTCCATGCGCACCGGCAGCGACCGGCCGCGAGCATCCCTTCGCTCCGGCATCAGTCGGATGGCCTGGACGCGGCCCACCTGGACACCGGCGAGCTTCACGGGGGCGCCTTCGACCACGTTGCCCGTGTGGCCGAAGTCCACGGCCAGCAGCGAAGTCGAACCCAGCGTCAGCTCCCCCATCAGCCACAGCAGCACGAACACGCCCACCACCGCGGCCAGCACCAGGGCGCCTACCTTCAATTCCAACCGTCGCTCATCCATCCGTCGCACCCTCCATGAACGGCGCCGTCAGCACTCGGAGCTCCGGCGCGGAGGACTCCAGGAAACCTTCAGGGGGACCCAGGTAGGCACAGCGCCCCTGGGCCACGACCAGCACGCGATCCGCGAGTCCTCGGAGCTGGCGGTAGTCATGAGTCACCACCAGCCCGCCCAGCCCTCGGGACTTCAGGGAGGAGAGGACCTCTTCCACTTGCGACGCCGCGCGCCGGTCCAGCCCCGTGGTGGGCTCATCCAGGAGCAGGTAGCGCGGCTTCAACACCAGGGCCCGCGCGATGGCGGTGCGCTTCTTGGCGCCCGGTCCCAGCTCGGGAGGCAGTCGGTCCGCCCACTCCAGCAGCCCCACCTGTTCGAGCGCGGACTCCACGGCGTCCTCGGCGGCGCTCGGGTCCGCGAGCCGCACGTTCTCCCGCAGCGTGCGCCAGTCGAGCAGCGCGGGGCCTTGTACGAGATAGGGCGCGCGCCGCCGCAGGCGCACCAACTCTCGCTCGGGCTGGGTGTCGACGCGCTCGCCCCAGAGCTCGACGCTCCCAGCGTCCGGACGCAGCAGTCCCACGGCCATGCGACACAGCACGCTCTTGCCCGAGCCACTGGCTCCCGCGATGAACGTCAGCTCACGCGTGGAGATCTCCGCCGTCATGCCGTCGAGCACGCGCCGGCCTTGCTCGAACGCGACGCGCACGTCCGTGAATCGGAGCGTGTCTTGCGCGGGCGGAGCGGAAGAGAGGGGAGTCACAGGCGCAGGAGTTGGAACGCGAGGGAGACAGCGAAGTCAATCAACAGACAGCCCAGGCTCGCGGTCACCACGCCTTCGGTGGTCGCCGCGCCGACGGCCTCCGCGCCCCCGCGGGCTCTCAAGCCCGCCACCGCCGCCGCGAGAGGAATGTAGAGGCCACAGGCTCCAGCTTTCAGCCCCGCCGCCAGCAAGTCCCAGCCGTCCACATAGCGAGGGTCCATGAAGGCCCGTCCATCCACGCCGAACGCGAGCCCCGCGACCGCCACCGCGGACAGCGTCGCCGCCACGGTTCCGAGCGTACACAGGAGCGGAACGCCCAGCAGTCCAGCGACGACGCGTGGTGCCACGAGGTCCGAGTACGGGTCTCCCGCGGACATCTCGAGCGCCTCCACCTGTTCATTCACGCTCATGGTGGAGAGCTCGGCGGCGTGCCCCGCGCCGGCGCGGGAGGCGGTGAGCAGCGCGGAGACGACGGGGCCGAGCTCTCGAATCAGCAGCTCGAAGTAGGCGGGGCCGAGGACCGCGACATTGCCCACGAACCGGCGCGCCTGGCTGTTGGCGATGGTGACGAGCACCGCGCCGAAGAACGCCATGCCCGACATCACGAGCCACACGCTGCGCCCGCCGAGCTCATGGAGTTGAACCATGCACTCGCGCCAGGAGATGCCCTCGCGAGCCCCTGCGCGAGTCGTGCGCGCGAAGAGGACGACGGGGGCGCCGAAGAACGAGAGCACCCGGTTCATGCCATCCACCCCGCGAGCACGAGGGTGAGGACGAAGTCGAGGACGAAGATGGCGGCGCAGCTTTGAACCACGGCGCTCGCCGCCGCGCGTCCGACGGCTTGAGCGCCGCCTCGTGCGGAGAGTCCCACCGCCGTGGAAACCAGCGAGATGGCGAGTCCGAAGATGCCGGTCTTCACCACGCCCCCCGCGATGTCGAGGGGGCTCAGCATGTGCGCGAACGTTCCGAAGAAGGTCCGCAGGGGAAGGTCGAGGGTGAGGAGGGCGGCCACGGCCTCGAAGAGGATGGCGACCATGAACGTGAACGTGCTCATCGCGAGCATGCTCAGCTCCATGGCGACCACGCGAGGCGCCACGAGGATGGCGAAGGGGTCCAGCCCGATTCCGCGCAGGCCCTCGATCTGCCCGCCGACCTGCATGGTGGCGAGCTCCGCGGCGTTCCGGGCGCCGATGCGAGCGGACATGATGAGGCCGAGCAGCAGCGGTCCGAACTCCCACAGTACGCCATAGCCCGAGGCCCACCCGAGGAAGGCCCGTGCGCCGAAGCGCTGGATGTAGAGGCCCGATTGCAGCACGACGATGACACCCGCGAGCGCCGCCGTGGCCATGGCGAGGGGGAGCGAATCGAAGCCGAACTGCACCAGTGCGCGGGTCAGCTCACGCCGCTCCAATCGAGGGAGCCCCAGGAGGGTGCGAGCCGCGACCAGGGCCAGTGCGCCGATGCCGCGGACCGCGTCGAGTCCCAGACCGCCGACGCCTCGCAACGCGTTGAGCTCGGGGCTGCCGGTGCTCATGCGAGCACCTCATCGCGTTCCTCTTCCAGCGAGGGGGCGGGAGGGCCGTCATGGATGAGCTGTCCGCCGCGAAGGTAGAGCCAGCGGGGGAGGGGAAGGTCCAGCGGCGCCTCGGGGGCGGCGACGAGGAGTGTGCCGCCCTGGGAGACCTCCAGCAGCACCCGCGCCACTTGTCGCGCGGTTCCGGGGTCGAGGCCCGCGAAGGGGTCATCGGCGAGCAACACCGAGGGCTTCGCCGCGAGCGCTCGAGCGATGCCCGCGCGCTTCTTCATGCCTCCGGAGAGTCGTTCTGGAAGGGTGTCCGCGGCGCTCTCCAGGCCCACGGCGCGAAGCACCTCATCCGCGCGAGCCTCCGCCTCGGCGGTGGGGACGTGACGGCGAACGAGGGGGAACAGCACGTTCTGTCGCACGGTGAGGGAGTCGAACAGTGCGTCCGTCTGGAACACCATGCCGAAGGCGGCTTGTCGTGTGCGGCGATCCGCGGAGGAGAGACGCGCCGCGTCCTGCCCATCCCACGTGATGTGTCCGTGAGAGGGGGTGACGAGCCCCGCCAGGGACTTCAGCAGGGTCGTCTTTCCCGCGCCGGAGCGCCCGAGCAGGAGTGCCTGCGTTCCGGGCGGGAGTGCACAGCTCATGTCCGAGAGGACCGTCCGCGCACCATGCCTCACCGTCACGGCTGCCGCGCGTAGGTCCATGGAGTCGAGCTTAGCGGGTCACGGAGGCGTCCAGCGAAGAAGTGTGCCGCTATGGCCGGCGGCCCAGACGTCTCCGGGACCTGAGCCTCCCAGGGCATTGAGTGTCTGCGGCGCCGTGGTGAGGCTGGACCAGGTGGTGCCGTTGAAGAAGTGGATGTCATTCACTTCCGAGGTCACCGCGTAGATGGCCGTGCGCCCGAATGCAGTCATGGAGCGGAGGGTGGGCTGGCTTCCTCCAGGAAGCGTCAGCGCCGGCTTGCGAACCCACGTGTCACGAACCTTCTCGAGCAGCAAGCCATCTTCACCGGCCACATAGGTCAACCGAGGCGTCAGGACCCGGACCCCGTACAGGAAGCCGGTGGCATCAGGGACACCCAGCTCTTCTCTGACCCAGGCCGTGCTGCCGCTCGCGGGAGCGCGAAAGGCGATGGGCCGCTGCTGACCGCTCACTGTCTCTGCGCCCACGGCGATCATCGTCTCAGGGCTCACGCCATGGATGGCTCGAAGATTCGCCGACACTTGGGTGACAGAGGTCGGAGTCTCTTGATTCGCCGCCCCCGGGATGTACCGCCAGCGCAGGATCCTCCCTTGTGCGGTGGCCGCATACAGGATGATGTCTTGATTGGGCTGCTCGAAGCCGATCAGCCCGTAGATGCCTCCAATGAAGCCACTCGCCTGCTGAGTACAACCGGTTCCTTCACTGCCGGGAGCAACGGTTCCGAACTGGCCATTGCTGGAGCCCAGGAACACGCGCCCGTTGCTCGCAGCCCATGCCGATTTCCAATCGGCGCCACTGTCGCAATTCGTGACGGGGAAGAGCGTGGTGTTGTCGATGCGCACCACATTGTTATCACCGGCGATCCATCCACGCCCTTTGCCGTAGGTGGTGATCGCGTCGAATCGGTTGCTTCCAAGTCCAGGCGAAGGCGCCGGACTCCACGCGACCGCGGCACATCCCGCGAGCCCTTCGTCTACCTGTCGATCACAGTTGTTATCCAGGCGGTCGCAGGACTCGGTATTCACCATCCTCGATGCCAGAATCGTCCCCTCGTCGCAGTCAGTCTCCTCGCGAGTCGCACCGGCGACAGGCGGCGCGCAGGCGTCCCCGACCGGGTGCCCGGCGGTCCCATCTCCATCGTCGTCCACGAAGTAGGGCACGGGGACGTCCGAGCTGACGCACGCGGAGCCCGTGCTGCCCTGGCAAGCCTTGCGGCCCACGCAGAGCTGCTCCGTCTGGCAGGTGCCGCCTACGTCGAACGGATCATCATCCGCCACGTTGTTGCAGTTGTCATCCTTGCCGTCACAGAGGAGCTCCTTCTGTCCGGGGTGGATGGCCGCGTCCCTGTCATTGCAGTCTCCGCCGCGAAGCGCGGCACCCGGAGGTGCGCCACACGCGCGGGCAGAGGGGCTGGACGAATCGCCGTAGGAGTCTCCATCCGCATCCACCCAGTACTCGGTGTTGCCGGCGACGTCGCTCTCGCCCATGGCGCAGTTGTTGTCGGTGCCGTCGCAAGTCTCCTGGGCACCGGGGTTGACGTCATCCCGGGTGTCGTCGCAGTCCGTTCCCGGATGGGGCCCCTTGTTCGCGAAGTACCCGTCGAGGTCCAGGTCCTCCGCGCGCAGGTCCAGGTTGATGTCCCGGTTGTCCTTCTCGGGGAAGAGCACCTCTACGGACTGGAGCGCGATGACAGGTCCCTCACACGTGCGCTCGTGCGCGCGGGCCGTGACACGCAGGTTCGGACTCCAGCCCTTCTGCTCCAGGATGAGACCGGTGCGCGTGTCGCTCAGGCGCTCGGGATCCACAGTCACTGCGGTATCCCGCTTGTTCGATGCGTTCTGGGTGTCCTCCACGATGAGCGTCAGGCACTTCGGCTTGAACGTCGCGTAGGAGATGAAGACCCGGACGACGCCTTCGGTGGAATTGGTCTCCCTCTTGCAGCCCCAGAGGGGAGCTGTCAGCAGCAATACACTCACATGGAATAAACGCATCGCTCGTGCATTCCCTGGCGCTGCAGCGCCCGCTGTCGTGACGTTCCGACGAATAACCCAAGGACCCGAACACCCCCCATAGACCGCCGTGCTGGCCATCGTCCAGAAGCCCCGCTACCGGGTGACTCCTTTCGCTCGTCGGGCCCCAGCACGTGACACTGTGTCTCCCTCTGGCCCGAGCCTCACCTGACCCCGCACATGTTCACCGTCCGAAACGCCCTCGCCGTGCCCCTGTGTGCCTGGATGGCCTTGTCGCCGTCCGAGTCCCAGTCGGCACCGAGCGATGCACCCGTGGCCGCCACTGCCTCGCGCGACGCTGCGGATTCCGCAGCCGGGGCTGCGAATTCCGCACGGGGCGCTGCGGATTCCGCACCGGCCGAGACCTCGGCCACTCATGGTGCGACGATGTCGTTGGAGCGTGCGGTGTCGCTGGCGGCCGAGCGCAACGAGTCCGCGCTCGCGGCCCAGCAGCGAGCCCAGGCCGCCGAGGCCCGGGTGGCGCGTGCGCGCGCGTTCTTCTTCCCGGAGCTGTCCGCGACGGGCACGTACACGCGCCGCTCCAACCAGTCGACGCGTGAGGTCGGCGGTCAGCGCGTCGTGCTCCAGCGCTACAACGCCTTCGGCGCCAACATCGTCGCGCGCATGACGCTCTTCGACGCGCGTGGCTTCCCGCTCTATCGGGCGGCGCGGCTGGAGGGAGAAGCGGTGGGCCTGGAGGCCGTGGAGGCACGGCGTCAGGTGGGCTTCGAGGCCGCCAATGCCTTCCTCATCACCCTCCAGGAGCAGCAGGTCTTCCAGGCGGCGGAGCAGCGCCTTGCTTTCGCCCGGCAATCGCACGCGGACGCGGCGGCTCGGGCGAAGGGCGGCCTGGCCAGCACCAATGACGTGACGCGCGCGGAGGTCGAGGTGGCCACGGCGGAGGTGGCACTCATCAGCGCTCGCAACCTCGCGGAGACCAGCCGGTTGGAGCTGGGCTTTCTCCTGGTGGAGCCAGTGGAGGGAGGGCTCGCCGCGCCGCAGGGGTTGCTCGATGACGCGGCCCGTCCCTTGGACGCACACAATGCCCTCATTCCCGGGGCGGTGGAGCGCCGGCCGGACATCCTCGCGTCGCGGCTGCGCGTGGAGTCGCTCGAGGCCAATGCGCTCGAGCCGTTGGCCCGACTGCTACCGGCCCTCGGAGTGGCCGCCACGTACCGGCTCACCAACGAGAGTGGTCTGACGGGGCGCACGGGAGATGGCTTCCTGTCGGCGGACCTCACGTGGAACCTCTTCGATGGTGGCGAGCGTTACGCGGAGCGCCATGAGCGGGTGGCCCTCGCGCGAGCCGCTGCGCTGGAGCAGCAGGCGAGCACGCGCCGCGTGGACGTGGACATCCAGCGGGCCCGGGTGGCGTTGGAGAATGCCCAGGCGGCGCTGACGCAGAGTGAGCTGGCGACCCGTGCCGCGCGGCGGAACGCCGAAGAGCAAGGCATTCTCTATCGCCAGGGGTTGGCCACGGCGTTGACGGTGGCGGACGCCTCGTTGCAGCAGTTCGAGGCGGAGGTGGCCCTGGCGCGCAGCCGCTATGCGCTGGGCGTGGCCCTGCTGGGGCTGCGGGCGGCAGTCGGACTCGATCCTTTGGGGAAGGAACCGTGAAGGTGATGCGACGCGCAGGAACGCTGACGCTGGCCGTGGCGATGCTGGCCGTGGGGGCATGCAAGAAGGACGACGAGTCCCCGAAGGGCGCGGCACCCTCCGCTGGAGCGAAGGGGGGCGGCCGTCCAGGAGGGGGCCGAGGCCCTCTCCAGTTCCCCGTCGAGGTCGCCCCTGTCGAGGCGCGCGACGTCGAGTTCGTCGTGAACGCGGTGGGCTCCGTCGAGGCCTTCGAGCGGGTGCAGATCACCGCCCGCGTGCCCGGCGCGGTGGAGCGAGTGCTCTTCATGGAAGGGCAGCTGGTGAAGAAGGGTGACGTGCTCGCGGAGATCGAGCCCGCGCGCTACGCCATCGCCGTGCGCGCGGCCGAGGCCACGCTGGCCCGTTCGCGCGCCGCGCTCGTGGAAGCGAAGTCCGGCGCCGAGCGACGCTCCGCCGTCAACCAGGCGAGCCCGGGGCTCCTGCCCGCGGAGCAGCTCGAGACGTTCCAGACGCGAGCGCTCACGGCGGAGGCGGAGGTGGCCTCCTCGCGAGCGGCGTTGGACCAGGCCCAGCTCAACCAGCGGGACGCCTACGTGCGAGCGCCGATGGACGGCGTGCTCCAGACGCGCACGGTGCAGACGGGCCAGTACGTCCAGGCGGGCGTGGTGCTCGCGACGTTGCTGCGCAAGGACCCGTTGCTCTTGCGCTTCACCGTGCCAGAGGCGGATGTGGCGCGCATCAAGCCGGGGCTTCCCGCGCGCTTCTCGGTGCGCTCGGAGAGTGGTTTGTACACGGCGAAGATCACCCACGTGGCGGAGGCCGCCGACGAGGCCAGTCGCATGGTCCCCGTGACGGCCGAGGTGTCCGCCGAGGACGCGAAGCGGCTGCGGCCGGGTGCGTTCGCCTCGGTGGCGGTGCCGGTGGAGACCCGGGGGGGCAGTCCCGTGGTGCCGCAGACGGCGGTGCGCGCGAGCGAGCGTGGCTTCCTGGCGTTCGTGGTGGAGGGCGACAAGGCGCGTGAGCGGGTCCTCGAGTTGGGCATGCGCACGTCGGATGGGCGGGTGGAGGTCCGCGAGGGCCTCAAGCCGGGCGAGACGCTGGTGGTGCGCGGCGGCGAGGCCCTGCGCGACGGCGCCACGGTGCGCGTAGCCGAAGGGAAGAAGCCCGCGTTGACGGTGGAGCCGCGCGCGGAGGACGGCGCTGGCGGAGGAGGTGCGCGGCCATGAGCTTGACGGAAGCGTGCATCAAGAAGCCCGTCCTCGCGTGGATGATCATGGCCGCCACCATCGTCTTCGGACTGGTGGCGGCGGGGCGCATCGGCGTCAGCCAGTTCCCGGACGTCGACTACCCCACCATCAACATCAGCGTGTCGTGGGAGGGCGCGAACCCGGAAGCCGTCGAGAGCGACGTCATCGAGCCCATCGAGGAGGCGGTGACGCAGGTGGAAGGCGTCACCAGCATCATCTCCACCGCGCGTCAGGGCTCGGCGAACATCACGGTGGAGCTGGACCTGTCGCGCAACGTGGACGCGGCGCTGCAGGACGTCCAGGCGAAGGTGAGTCAGGCACAGCGCCAGCTCCCCGAGGACATCGATCCGCCCATCGTCACGAAGACGAACCCCGAGGACAATCCCATCATCCAGGTGGGCGTGTCGGGGCCGTTCTCGCAGCAGGTGGTGAGTGACTTCGCGCGCTACCGCGTGAAGGAGAAGCTCCAGACGGTGCCGGGCGTGGGCGAGGTGCAGATGGGCGGCTCGTTGGAGCGCAACATCCGCATCTGGGTGGACTCGAACAAGCTGGACGCGCTGGGCCTCACGGTGACGGACATCACCTCGGCGCTCCAGCGGGAGCACGTGGAACTGCCCGCGGGTCGCATCGAGACGGCGGGGCGTGAAGTCAACGTGCGCGTCTTGGGCGAGGCGCTGGACTTGGAGACGCTGCGCAAGATCGTCCTCCGCGAACAGGGCGGGCAGCCGGTGTACCTGCACGACGTGGCGCTGGTGGAGGACGGCTTCGAGGACGTGCGGCGCATGGCGCGTGTCAACGGGACACCCGCGCAGGGCCTGGGCATCAAGAAGCAGCGCGGCGCCAACGCGGTGGCCGTGGCGAAGGGGATTCGCGCGGAGCTCGCGCGCATCCAGAAGGAAGCGCCGGAGGGCATGGACGTGGCGGTGCGGTTCGACTCGACGCAGTTCATCGAGGAGAGCGTGCACGAAATCGAGTTCGAGCTGCTCCTGGCCTGCATCCTCACCGCCTTCGTGTGCTGGCTGTTCCTGGGCTCGCTGTCGAGCACGATGAACGTGGTGCTGGCCATTCCCATGTCGTTGCTGGGGACGGTGGCCGTCATCTACTTCCTGGGCTTCACGCTCAACACCTTCACGCTGTTGGGGCTGGCGTTGGCGGTGGGCATCGTGGTGGACGACGCCATCATGGTGCTGGAGAACATCTTCCGGCATGCGGAGGAGGGGAAGGACCGGGTGAGCGCCGCGCGAGAGGGCACGGCGGAGATCACCTTCGCCGCGCTGGCCGCGACGATGGCCGTCATCGCCATCTTCCTGCCCGTGGTGTTCATGAAGGGCATCATCGGCAAGTTCTTCCTCCAGTTCGGCGTCACGCTGTGCGTCGCCGTGCTGCTGTCCTACGTGGAGGCCATCACCCTGGCGCCGGCGCGCTGCGCGCAGCTCTTGAAGACCTCGCGTGAGGGCCGCAGCAAGGTCGGCGTGTGGGTGGACAAGGCGTTCACGAAGCTCGAGCACGTCTATGGCCGGGCACTGGGCTGGGCCCTGAAGCGCCCCTGGCGGGTGCTGGGGGGAGCGCTGCTCATCCTGGGTGCCAGCGTGTTCGCGTTCCGCGCGCTCCCGAGCGAGTTTGTTCCGTCGCAGGACCAGAGCCGGTTGATGGTCCGCATGCAGACGGCGGTGGGCAGCAGCATCGAGGAGACGAACCAGCTCATGCAGCGCGCGGAGGCCTTCGCCGCGTCTCGTCCCGAGGTGCTGAGCGTCTTCGCGCTGGTGGGGGCGGGTGGGGCGAACGGCGGCTTCATGATGTTGACGTTGAAGCCGCCCGACGAACGGATGCCGCAGGCGGAGTTCCAGCAGGTGCTGCGCAAGGAGCTCAACAGCTATCCTGGCTTGCGCGCGGTGGTGCAGGACCTGTCGCAGCAGGGCTTCTCGTCGCAGCGCGGGTTCCCGGTGGAGTTCAGCGTCCGAGGCTCGGACTGGGATGAGCTGGTGAAGTCGAGCCAGGAGATGCGCGAGAAGGTCCAGGCGAGCGGCAAGGTCGTGGACGTGGACACCGACTACCAGGTGGGCATGCCCGAGCTGCGCATCATGCCGGACCGCGCGCGCGCGGCGGACCTGGGTGTTCCGATGCAGGCGGTGGCGACGACCATCAACGCGCTGGTGGGCGGCGTGCGCGTCGGCAAGTACAGCACGGGAGGGCGCCGCATCGACGTGCGCCTTCGCTTGATGGCGGGGCAGCGCTCGCGTCCGGAGGACCTGGCGCTTCTGAAGGTTCGCACGGCCAGTGGCGCGCTGGTGCCGCTGTCGACGTTGGTGGAGCAGGAGGAGCGGCCCGCGCTGCAGGCAATCACCCGGCGAGACCGGGAGCGGGCCATCAGCATCTTCGCCAACGTGGCGCCGGGCTCGAATCAGGAGGACGCGCTGGCGATGGTGGAGCGCCTGGCGAAGGACCTGCCAGGAGGCGTGCGCGTGGTCCCCGGGGGCGCGAGTGTGGCGTTCAGGGACTCGATGAGCAGCTTGTTCTTCGCGCTCTTCCTGGGGATTGGTGTCGCGTACATGGTGCTGGGAGCGCAGTTCAACTCGTTCCTGCACCCCGTCACGGTGCTCACGATTCTGCCGTTGTCGGTGGCGGGGGCGGCGT